>JAAEUB010000001.1 GCA_024227755.1 Paracoccaceae bacterium
GCGACCGTGATTTGGTTGCACGGCCTCGGAGACTCAGGCCATGGATTCGCGCCAATTGTACCTGAATTAAGACTGCCAGAGTCGCTTGCCATTCGCTTTGTATTTCCCCATGCACCGGAGCGCCCGGTTACCATTAATGGCGGCATGAGAATGCGTGCTTGGTATGACATTAAGTCCATGGATTTCGACAAACGCGCCGATTTAGGTGGCGTCAAAGAATCCGCTGCGCTGGTTGAACAGCTCATTGAAGATGAAATTGCCAAAGGCGTGCCCGCCAACCGCATTATTCTGGCCGGATTTTCCCAGGGCGGCGTTATTGCCCTGCACCTGGGTACACGCTACAGCAAAACCCTGGCAGGCATTCTGGCGTTATCGACCTACATGTGCGAACCCGGCCTGTTGGCAGAAGAAGCGCACGACGCCAACAAACAAACGCCGATCCAGTTCGGACACGGCACCCACGACGACGTAGTGCCAGTAGCCATGGGGCAAGCTGCCTACCAAACCCTGAAAGATGCGGGTTATCAAGCCAAATGGAAAACCTACGCCATGCAACACAATGTGTGTATGGACGAAATAAATGACATCAACGCGTGGATTCAGGCACGCCTGACTTAGTCGTGTTCAGATAGAGGCAGA
>JAAEUB010000002.1 GCA_024227755.1 Paracoccaceae bacterium
CAGGTCACGCCGTTAGAACGCGGCAGGATACTGGCACGAACTGCCGCCCTTATCCGCCGCGATGCAGAACGTCTGGCTATGATCGAGGTTCTGGACAGCGGCAAACCGTTGGGAGAGGCTCGGGGTGATGTTGAAACCACCGCCTATTATTTTGAATATTATGCGGGAATGGCCGATAAATTGCAGGGCGATACTATCCCTTTGGGACAGGATTTTATCTCGCTGACCCTGCACGAGCCTGTTGGTGTAACTGCGCATATTATCCCCTGGAATTTCCCCCTTGTAACAACCGCGCGCGGGGTCGCCCCGGCTTTGGCTGCCGGTTGCACCACTGTGGTAAAGCCAGCAACGCAAACGCCGTTAACGGCAATGGCTTTGGCCGATATCCTTACCGAAGCCGGACTTCCCGCCGGTGTCTATAACGTGGTGACGGGTAAGGGCAGCGATATCGGTGATGCTTTGACCGGGCATCCCGGGGTTGATCACGTGACCTTCACCGGCTCGGTGCCAACCGGAATTGGTGTGATGAAAACCGCAGCGGACCAGTCAAGCTCGGTCACGCTTGAACTTGGTGGCAAGTCACCCGTTGTCGTGCTGGATGATGCGGATATTGATGCGGCCGTCGCAGGTACGCTTAAGGCTATTTACATGAATGCGGGGCAGGTTTGCTCGGCCGGATCACGCCTGGTGATCGATCGCACAGTGCATGGCGAGATGATGGAAAAACTTGTCGCCGGAGCAGAAGCTCTGGGCGTTTCTCACGGCCTGAACGCACCGCAACTTGGCCCACTTGTTTCGGCGGGGCACCGCAACACCGTTGCGCGATACGTCGATGACGCAAGGTCGCGCGGGATCAGCATCGCAACTGGTGGAAAACCGCTGGAGGTTGAAGGTTATAAAGGTGGGTATTTCTATGCCCCCACCATACTTGACGATGTTGCCAGCACCGATGTTGTTATTCAGGAAGAAATCTTCGGTCCGGTCCTTAGCGTTCAGATCGTAGATGGCCCCGAACAGGCGCTGAGTGTTGCCAACGACACGCCGTTTGGTCTCTGCGCTGGGATATACACCAAAGACGTCACCCGCGCATTCAGGTTTGCCCGCGACATTGAGGCAGGCCAGGTGTTCATCAACCAGTATTTCGCAGGCGGTGTCGCAACCCCGTTTGGCGGCACAAAATTCTCGGGCTTTGGCCGCGAGAAGGGTCTGGCAGCACTCAGCAGCTATTATCAGGTCAAGTGCATCACAGCGCGCATATAGGTTTCAGGAGGAAGTTACATGTTTGGGGAATTTGATCTGGAAATGCCCAAGGGGCTAAGCGAAGCCCTTGATTTTTTGTCTGATGGTAAAGGGGGCGCTGTTCTTTCAGGTGGTACAAATCTGATGATTGATCTCAGGTCGCGCAAAGAGCGCCCGGACCGGGTGATTTCATTGGAAGGTCTGGATGAACTGCGCGGAATATCCACAAATGGTGACCGTATCACACTGGGCAGCAGAACCACTATTTCAGATATGCTGCGCTCAGACAAGGTTGCTGATTTTGGTCCTTCGCTGATTGACGCTGCTGGCAGGTTTGCCGGGCAGATGGTGCGAAACGCCGGAACAGTTGGCGGCAATGTGGGGTGTTCCTCGCCCGCGGCAGATTTGGTGCCTCCCCTGATGTCTCTTGATGCTGAGGTCGCGTTGATCTCTGCATCTGGGTCCAGAACAGTTGCGCTTAGGGACTATTATCAAGGCTACAAACAGGATGTTCGAAAAGCGGATGAACTGATTGCCTCGGTATCGTGGGCTCGACCACCTGCTAACAGCGTAAACAGCTTTTACAAACTAGCGCGCCGGATCGGTGATGCAATCACAGTCACCGGTATCGCTGTTTGCCTTTCGGTTGAGGATGGCAAATGTCAGGCCGCAAGAATTGCTCTTGGTGCTGTCGCCCCAACCGTTATTCGGGCAGCAAAAGCCGAGGCGATGTTGCAAGGCCAGAGCCTCACCGATGAGCTGATTGCGGCTGCTGCCAAACAGGCACGCGAAGAATGCAGTCCGATTGATGATGTGCGCGCAACGGCCGAATACCGCCGCCACACCGTAGAAATGCTGACCCGCCGTCTGGTTACCCAGGCTTGGGACAAACTGACCTGAAAAGGGGAAAAGATCATGTCAAATACAAAACAGCTTACCCTGAACATCAACGGTCAGGACGAGAAAATGAACGTGCCATCGCACCGAACCCTTTTGGAGGCCTTACGTGAGTCTGGCCATATTGAGGTCAAGTGTGGCTGCGAAAAAGGCGACTGCGGGGCCTGCGCCGTACTGGTTGACGACGTTGCAGTAGACAGCTGCCTGACACTTGCTTGGGCGAGTGAAGGTAAGGCAATTACCACTGTTACAGGTCTTGGCAATGTTGACGAACCTCACCCACTTCAGACTGCTTTTAAGGATCTGGGTGCCTCGCAATGCGGATATTGCACGCCGGGTATGATCATTGCTTCAAAAGGCCTGCTGAACGAAAATCCCGATCCTACGGATGATGAAATCAGAGTGGGTCTCAGCGGCAATCTTTGTCGTTGCACGGGTTATGCGAAAATACTGGATGCAGTTGGACAGGCCGCCGAGGTCATGCGCCGCGAAGGAGAACCGTCATGAGTAAAGCGGAAATACTGGACCAGACACAACCCAACGTAACCTACAGGCAAGTTGGCAAACCGCTGCCCCGCACCGATGCGGCGGGCAAGGTTTTTGGTAAGACGCCTTATGCTGGTGATTATGAGATGCCCGGCATGTTGCACATGCGGGTTGTGCGGGCAGATATAGCCAGTGCATAGCTGCTTCGCCTGGACGTGGAAAAAGCCCGCGAGATGGAAGGCGTGGCTTGTATTTTGACCGCCAATGATTTGCCGGATCGGATGGCAGCAACGGATATTCCCGGCCAAACGGGACAAAAACGCATGGATACCGATCAGCAAGTGCTGGTGCGTGAAAGAGTGCGCTATTTCGGCGAACCTTTGGCGCTGATTGCTGCGGAAACTCCTGATATTGCCAACCGCGCAGCGGAGTTGGTGGAGTTTGATCTGGAACCGATCCCCGGCGTTTATGATCCGGTTGAGGCAATGAAACCCGGTGCGCCGATCGTGCAGGGAACAGACAACATTGTTGCCGAACACAAGATCAAGAAAGGTGATGCCGCGGCTGGGCTGGCTGCAGCGGATTTTGTGATCGAGAACACCTATAAAACCCCATTTCAGGAACACGCATTTCTTGAACCAGAGGTCGGCCTTGCATGGACTGACGAAAACGATGTGGTCAACATCCGTGTTTGCACTCAGGTGATCGAACATTTCCGTGCCATCGCCGATGCCATTGGTGTGCCACATAACAAAGTCCGTATCCGTGGTGCCCTGGTCGGGGGCGGTTTCGGCGGCAAAGAGGATGTAACGGTCGAGATTTATCTGGCCCTGATGACCAAACGCACAGGAAAGCCGGTACGTCTGGAATATACCCGTGAAGACAGCATGGTCGGACACGGCAAGCGTCATCCATTTCAGATGCGCTACAAAACTGGGATCACCAAAGACGGCAAAATCTGCGGAATGGATGTGGAAATTATCGCCGATTCCGGGGCTTATGTGTATCTCAGCCCCTATGTTCTGCTTTACGGGGCGGTCAATGCTCCGGGTCCTTATCTGGTGGAAAACCTCAACGTCCATGCCAAGGCTGTTGCAACCAACAACATGTTTACCAGCGCATTTCGCGGTTTCGGCGGCATGCAATCATGTGTTGGTTATGAACAGCAGATGGACGAGTGCGCCAAGGTGCTGGGCATGGACCGGATCGAGTTTCGCCGTAAAAACTATCTAAAAACGGGTGAACCGATTTCAACCGGGTTTGTCCCACCAAGCGCAATCTGGACTGAAAAATGCGTGGATAAGGCGTGGGAGGTTATTGGTGGTGAAGCCAAGGCCACCGACGGTCCTATCAAAATCGGGCGTGGCGTTGCGGCCTATCAGCAAAGCTATGGCCGCCTGACTTTCCTGCACGACACGTCCGAAGCTTGGGTGGGCGTCGAAATCGACGGCACTGTCATTGTGCGTTCAGGCGTGACCGATATTGGTGCTGGTCAGATTTCGGCCCTTGGTCAGATAGCGGTCGAAGTTTTGGGTGTGACCCTCGACGACGTCGTTATTTATAATAGCGACAGCGCGGTTACGCCTTTAGCGGGCACCACCACAGCAACACGTGCCCTATATATGACCGGCAATGCCACAAAAATGGCGGCAGAAGGCTTGCGCGTACGTCTGGTTGCCCGCGCGGCCAAAGCGCTGGGGGTTGAACCGCAGGAGGTTGATCTGGGCGATAGCAAAGCTTTTGAAATCAACAACCCGGATAACCAGATGGAATTTGTTGATTTGATCAAACTGTGCGCCTCCGAAGGCATCCACCGCTCAGAACTTGTCAATTTCTGCGCACCGTTTTCGGATTATCTTGATCCGGAAACAGGGCAGGGGCAGGCCCATCCTGACTATGTTTTTGGTGCCCACGCCTGTGAGGTTTCGGTTGACACAGAGACAGGTGAAGTTCAGGTGATGCGCAGCATCGCCGTCCATGATATCGGCCAGTGTATCAACAGGGCGGCTGTGGAAGGCCAAATTGAAGGCGGCACCCAAAATGGCCAGGGTTACGCGTTAAGTGAAGAGATGCTCTATGATCAGGGCAAACTGATAACGCCGACTTTCAGTGAATATCTGATGCCCACTTCGATGGATATGCCAAGGGTGGAAATCACCTTGATGGAATCCCGCAGTGGAATTGGGCCGTTCGGAGCAAAGGGAATTGGTGAACCAGCGATCACGCCTGTGGGGCCGTCGATCGCCAATG
>JAAEUB010000003.1 GCA_024227755.1 Paracoccaceae bacterium
AAACAGTGATCTGCTGGCCGAATTAGCCGCCACGATGGACGGCATTTTCCTGGCTACGCCTCACGAAGCCAGTCATGACTGGATGGAAGCACTGTCTGCCGGGAAAGCAAAAGTATTCGATTTATCGGGCGCGTTCCGCCTTAAAGATACCGATGTATTCGCTAAACATTACGGTTTTGCGCACACCTCTGTCGATTGCCTTGATAAAGCCGTGTATGGTCTGGCTGAGTATCAGGCTGACGCGCTGAAAGACGCCAATATTGTTGCGGTGCCGGGTTGCTACCCAACGGCGTCACTGCTGGCGTTAAAGCCGTTGTTTAACGCAGGTCTGCTGGACACCAGCATGCGCCCTATTATTAATGCCGTTTCAGGCGTAAGTGGCGCGGGCAGAAAAGCCAGCCTTGCCACCAGCTTTTACGAAGTCAGCCTGCAAGCCTATGGCGTGCTGGGGCATCGCCATACCCCTGAAATTGAAGCTCACCTGGGTACGCAGGTTATCTTTACCCCGCACCTGGGCAATTTCAAACG
>JAAEUB010000004.1 GCA_024227755.1 Paracoccaceae bacterium
CGGGGCGGAATTGCCTTTCCTGTCGAAAAATGCCGAGATTGGCAGCCAGGCGGCATTCGACTGGTATGATCGCAACATCGGGTTTGACAAGGAATTTAAAGACGTCAAAGTGATCACGATCATGGTTCACGGCCCCGGTGCTGTGCATACTAAAAAACCCATCAACTCACTGGAAGACCTTGTTGGTGTGAAGTTGCGCGTTGGTGGCGGTGGCGTGCGGATGTCCGAGGCCCTTGGCGCAACGCCTGTGGCGATGCCGGCTCCGGCTGCCTATGAAGCCATTCAGAAAGGTGTGGCGGATGGTGCGATGTTCCCGTATGAAGCGATGAAGGGGTTTCGCCTGGCCGAGTTGCTGGATTACCATCTGGAGATCCCTGGAGGCCTGTATACAACGCCATTTGCCGTCGTCATGAACCGCGCTAAATATGACGGCTTGTCAGCTGAGCATAAAAAAGTTCTGAGCGATCTCGGTGGTATCACCGGGGCGAAAATGCTGGGAGCCGGCTGGGATCGGGCCGATGCAGCCGGACGCGCATTTGCGCTCGAAAACGGCGGCAAGGTCAACCAGCTGTCTGATGCAGAACTGGCACGATGGAAAACAACCATCGAGTTCATGAATGCTGACTGGGTGAAAAAAGCCGATGCTGCTGGCCTGGACGGCGCTGCTCTTTTGGCAGACCTCAAGGTAA
>JAAEUB010000005.1 GCA_024227755.1 Paracoccaceae bacterium
ATCTCGCCATTGCCCAAGGCGTCAGTCCTTGATTATCGACTACTCAATGATGTTGGCAGCAGCGCAATCGCGCTTTTCAATTTCATCCCATATTTGATACTGCACCTGATTTTCTGCCTGAAGGTGGCTTTCTGCAACCAAGCCAGAGCGGGTGCACATTTCAGCCAGCTTGCCGCTGGAACGGGCCAGATTGTATTGGTTTTCAAAATCCCGGGCTGCCCAGCTCCACAGCCCAACACCCCAAATGTACCACGACAACCCGACCAGGGCCGTCAACCCAAGTATCAATCCCGCGGCTTTTCTCTTGTCCGTTTTCGTCATTCTACCATCCACCGAATGGTTGCTGAAAACCCTGAAATGCGCGCGATTCGAGCCAAGTATGGCATGTTCGGCATTGAAGCGACTAATTCGTATATGTGCGTATAATGGGACGCCGAGGGGTCACGGTGCGGTCGCTTTGGCCGTTACGACAGAAACCGGGTCAGGGGATGTGATGAATAGGCTGGCGGGAATACTTTGTGTCCTTGCTCTTGGTGGATAACCCTTTTAGGCACAGCATATGAAAATACTCTTTCTTGGGGATATCGTCGGGCGGGCTGGTCGTCGTGCTGTTAGCGAGCGTCTGGAGGGGCTGCGCGCGGCGTGGGGGCTCGATTTTGTAGTTATTAACGGCGAAAATGCCACTAACGGCGCCGGGCTGTCGGGCGCACATGCGAAGGTTTTGTTTGAGGCCGGGGCCGACGTAGTCACCCTTGGGGATCATGCCTTTGACCAAAAAGACATGCTGTCTTTCAGCCAGAATGAGCCGCGCATTATTCGCCCCCTGAATTTCGCTAAGGGTGCGCCGGGCGCAGGGGCACGAATGTTCAAGGATGCACGCGGACGCAAGGTTCTGGTGGCGCAGGTTTTAGGCAATGTGTTCATGAAGCGCGCCTTTGATGACCCGTTTTCCACCATTGAACCGGTGCTGAAAGCCCACCCGCTGGGCGGTCAGGCGCAGGCGATCATCATCGACATGCACTGCGAGGCAACCAGCGAAAAGATGGCGATGGGGCATTATTGCGACGGGCGCGCCTCTGTCGTGGTTGGTACCCATACCCATGTGCCCACCGCTGACGCGATGATCCTGCCCGGTGGCACCGCCTTTCAGTCGGATGCGGGTATGTGTGGCGACTACAACTCGGTTATCGGTATGGAAAAGGCGGAACCGATGCGCCGCTTCGTAACCGGCATGATCAAAGGGCGCTTTACGCCTGCAAATGGCGAGGCAACCCTGTCGGGGCTTTATGTCGAGACAGATGACCGCACCGGGCGCGCTTTGCGGATCGAGATGGTGCGCGAGGGTGGAAAACTAAAGGCTTCAACCCCGTGAACGGTCAAGCCGGACTAATGGTGGTTTTGGTGCTGGTGGGGGCAGGCTGGGGTCTGTCGCAGCCGCTGTCCAAAATTGCCGTAAGCACCGGGTACGGGCCACTGGGACTGATTTTCTGGCAATTGGTTATTGGTGTCTTGCTGCTGGGGTTCATCAATTTCCTGCTTCGAAAGCCGCTGCCTCTGCACCGGAATGCTTTGCGCTGGTATCTGATAATCGCACTGGGCGGCACGCTAATACCGAACTCCATAAGCTTCATTTCCATCGCTCACCTGCCTTCGGGCATCGTGTCGATCATTATCGCTGCGGTGCCAATGTTTGCCTTTCCCATTGCACTGGCGCTGGGTAATGACCGATTTTCCTGGCTGCGATTGGGGGGATTGTTGTCCGGGCTGATCGGGGTGGCCTTACTAGCGCGCCCCGAGGCCAGCCTGCCACCAGGGGCCTTGCCCTTTCTTGCCCTCTCACTTCTTGCGCCCCTGATGTATGCGATCGAGGGCAATGTGGTGGCCAAATGGGGTGCCGGCGGCCTGGACCCCGTGACGTTGTTGCTGGGCGCGTCGGTTGTGGGCGTGCTGCTTGCGCTGCCCTTGGCCCTGTTCAGCGGGCAGTGGATTAATCCCGCCGTGCCGTGGGGTGGCCCTGAATGGGCACTGATCGGTGCCAGCGTCATTCATGCTATCGTTTACTCATCTTACGTCTGGGTGGTCGGTCGGGCAGGCGCGACATTTGCCGCGCAAGTCAGCTATCTGGTGACCGGGTTCGGGATTGTTTGGGCTATGTTGTTACTTGGTGAAAGCTATGGAATGCTGGTTTGGGTGGCGCTGGCAATGATGTTTGCCGGACTGTTTTTAGTGCAGCCACGCGGGCAGACAAAACCTTGAACA
>JAAEUB010000006.1 GCA_024227755.1 Paracoccaceae bacterium
CCGCAGCCGTGGCTGTCGGCGCCGAACCGGTCTTTGTTCCTGCCACACGTGAAACCGGGTTTCTTCCAGATTATAACACGCTACCTCACGACGTGCTTAACAGGGTCGAGATTGCGTACATTTGCTCGCCGTCCAATCCGCAGGGTGCGGTGGCAGGGCGTGATTACTGGGCCAGCCTGATCGCGCTTGCGGAAAAGTATGATTTTCGGATTTTTGCCGATGAATGCTATGCCGAGATTTACCGTGACACCCCCCCACCCGGTGCTCTGGAAGTTGCAGTTGAAGGTGGTGCAGACCCTGAAAGGGTACTGATTTTTCACTCGCTCTCAAAACGCTCAAACCTGCCCGGTCTGCGATCAGGCTTTGTTGCTGGCGGGCCTGACAGCATTGCCCACGTCAAACAGCTTCGGGCGTTTTCGGGTGCACCCCTGCCCGGCCCCCTGCAAAAAGTGGCGGCACGTGTCTGGAGCGACGATGCCCATGTGGTTGAGAACCGCGCGCTCTATCAACGGAAGTTTTCCATCGCAGACGAAGTGTTTCAGGGTGTCCCCGCCTATACCCCTCCTGAGGCCGGTTTTTTCCTGTGGCTCGAGGTTGAGGACGGCGAAGCGGCGGCGGTGAAACTTTGGCGCGAGACCGGCGTGCGGGCCCTTCCCGGCGCTTATCTGTCGCGTGAGGTTGCGGGGCAGAACCCCGGCAAGAAATATATCAGGGTTGCCTTGGTGGCCCCTACCGAAGAAATGCAGCGCGGGCTGATCCAGCTCCGCGACTGTCTCTATAAATGACGATGAGGTAAGGCATGGCGTATCAGGCACGCAGGCGCGATCCAATTTTTGCAGCAGACACCCAGGCGGTGATCGAACGACGAGGCCGCGAACTTGTCGGGCTGGCATTGGTGGTTGCCGGGGTGTTGGTGCTGGCGCTTATCCTTTCTTATTCACCGGATGATCCCGGCTGGCTGGCAGCCACGGGTGGTGAGGTTCATAATTGGCTGGGCCGGATCGGGGCCGCCATTGCATCGCCTTTGGCCGTGATTGTCGGGTTGGGTGCCTGGGGTCTGGCGCTGTCATTCTTGACATGGGGCGTGCGCTTCCTGCGCCACAAGGGGGCCGAGCGTGCACTTTCGCGCGCTCTTTTCGTGCCCATCGCCATCGCTGTTTGCTCGGTCTATGCCTCGACCCTTGTCCCGGTTTCGGGTTGGACCCATTCCTTTGGTATGGGTGGCTTGTTTGGCGACACAGTATCAGGTGCGGTTTTGGGCATTGCGCCGTTCTCTACCGGACTGTCCCTGAAAATCCTTTCGCTGCTTTCCGGGGTGGGCACCGTGGTAATTGGCTTGTTCGCACTGGGTTTCACGACCGGCGAAGTGAAACGTGGCGGGCGGTTTTTGCTGGTTGGCGTTGTCATGGCCTATGATCTGACCCTGAAAATGCTGGGAAAAGGCGCACGCGGGGCGGCGATTGGTGCCGTGGGTGCAGCGCGTGGTGCGCGCAACGCGCGATTGCGGCGGGCTGAAAACCGCGCCGAGCTTGAGGCGCAGGCAAAGGACGCACACGCATATGAACCGATGATAGATAGCGATGAGGAGTTTGCTGCCCCACCGCCGCTCAACACCGCCAAAATACTGCGCGCGGATCTGCCCCCGGACGAGGATTTCACCCATTCGCAGGCTTTGCAGCAAGGGCCAAAATCCGGCCTGTTTGCACGTATGCCCGGACTGAAAAAACGCGATCCTGCATCGTTGCCGGAACCGGAACTGGTTGAACCCGAGGTGTTTACCGATGAACTTCCGATGCCTCTGGACGGGTTAACCGGCGAAGACCGGATCAGCGCCAAGATTTCCAATGCCCTGAAAAACCGGGCTCGGGTTGCCGTTATGCCATCCTTGGAACCACGGATCGAACCACCTGTGGCGCGCCGTGCGGGTCCCAGCCCGATGGTTCTTGAAGCCGATGAACGGGTAAACATGCCCGATCCTGCACAGCCCATCCAGGCAGAGCAGCCGCTGATTGAACCAGATTACGCCGGGGACGATGTTGAAGCAGAAACCGAAATGCGCGCGGTTCCTGTACCGATGCCTGACGCAAAAAAGGTTGTGCAGCACAAAACACGCAAGCCCGCGCGTCCCTCGGCGCGTGCGAAGGCCGAAGCTCAGCCAAGCCTGCAATTTGAGGATAACCAGTCAGAATATGAGCTTCCCCCCCTGTCCCTTTTAACCAATCCCATTTCGATCGAGCGTCATCATCTGTCAGATGAAGCGCTCGAGGAAAATGCCCGCATGCTGGAAAACGTTCTGGATGATTACGGCGTCAAAGGTGAAATTGTCAGCGTGCGCCCCGGCCCCGTGGTGACGATGTACGAGCTTGAGCCTGCCCCGGGCCTAAAAGCCAGCCGCGTTATCGGCCTTGCGGACGATATCGCGCGCTCGATGTCGGCCCTGTCGGCGCGGGTTTCGACCGTACCAGGGCGCAGCGTCATCGGTATCGAACTGCCGAATGAGGCGCGCGAAAAGGTGGTTCTGCGCGAAATCCTGTCGACCCGTGATTTTGGCGACAACAACATGCGTTTGCCGCTGGCTTTGGGTAAGGATATCGGCGGCGACCCTATCGTGGCAAATCTGGCAAAAATGCCCCATTTGCTGATTGCCGGTACCACCGGCTCAGGTAAATCCGTGGCTATCAACACCATGATCCTGTCGCTTCTTTACCGGCTGACCCCGGATGAATGCCGGTTGATCATGATTGATCCCAAAATGTTGGAACTTTCAGTTTATGACGGCATCCCACACCTTCTATCCCCTGTTGTAACCGACCCCAAAAAGGCCGTCGTCGCGCTTAAATGGGTGGTGGGCGAGATGGAAGAACGCTACCGCAAAATGTCGAAGATGAACGTGCGCAATATCGAAGGCTATAACGGCAAAGTCCGCGATGCGCTGGCCAAGGATGAAATGTTCAGCCGTACGGTGCAAACCGGCTTTGACGATGAAACCGGTGAACCTGTTTTCGAAACCGAGGAATTTGCCCCCGAAAGCCTGCCCTATATCGTCGTTGTAGTCGATGAAATGGCCGACCTGATGATGGTTGCGGGCAAAGAAATTGAGGCTTGCATTCAACGTCTGGCGCAGATGGCCCGCGCCTCGGGCATTCACCTGATCATGGCCACACAGCGTCCTTCCGTCGACGTAATTACCGGCACTATCAAAGCCAACTTTCCGACCCGCATCAGTTTTCAGGTCACCTCGAAAATCGATAGCCGCACAATTCTGGGCGAGCAAGGCGCCGAGCAACTTTTGGGCATGGGTGACATGCTCTATATGGCCGGGGGTGCGCGCATTACCCGCGTCCACGGTCCGTTTGTTTCGGATGAAGAGGTTGAAGAGATCGTCAATTACCTCAAATCCTTTGGTGCCCCCGAATATGTCGGCGGCGTGGTGGATGGCCCGGCTGAAGGCCAGAGTTCCGACATCGACGCGGTGCTGGGACTTGGCGGCAATACCAATGGTGAAGATGCGCTTTATGATCAAGCGGTTGGGATTGTCATTCAGGACCGGAAGTGTTCGACATCCTATATCCAGCGCAAGCTTTCCATCGGCTATAACAAGGCCGCCAAACTGGTTGAGCAGATGGAAGATCAGGGGCTGGTTTCGGCCTCAAACCATGTCGGCAAGCGCGAGATTTTGATCCCAGAGCAACAACAGGATGTTCGCGGCTAGCGGTTTTTCCGGGAAACCTCCGGAATGGCAAATTTTACAGGGAAATCTTGCTTAACGCCACGCACGGATATGCAATATCCCGCCCATGATATGTGATACAGGGTGCAAGTGAGTCTGCAAGCACCTAAGTTAAGGGCATGACATACACACGCATCCTTCTCGCCCCGCTTTTTGTTGCCCTCATGGCTTTGCCATCCGTGGCCGCCGAAGAACTTTCACTAAATGTGATTTCGCGCTATCTGAACGCGATCAAAACTGTGCAATCTGAGTTTACGCAGATCAACACTGACGGTACCATTTCAACCGGTACCATTTACATGCGTCGCCCCGGTCGCGCCCGGTTTGAATACAATCCTCCGGCTGAAGCGCTGGTCATGGCCGGTGGTCAGCAGGTGGCAATCTTTGACGCCAAATCAAATACCGGGCCGACGCAGTACCCCTTGAAACGCACTCCGCTTAGCTTGATTTTGGCGCGTAACGTTGACCTTGATCGCGCGAATATGGTGATCGGACACAGCTTTGACGGCGTCTCGACCTCGGTTCTGGCACAGGACCCGGAAAATCCCGAATACGGCAATATTCAGCTGATGTTCACCGACAGTCCGGTTGAACTGCGCCAATGGGTGATTACTGACGGGGCAGGGGACGAGACGATTGTCATCCTCGGGGCGCTTGAGGAAGTGGACACCCTGAACAACAACATGTTCTCAATACCCCATGAGATCGCGCAGCGCGAACGCTAGCGCCGCGTCCTGATAATCTGAACCGGGACAAGGCGTTTTTGAGCCGCCTTGAAAAAGCGGTTTCGAAACCGCTTTTCCGGTTGCCATCTTCTGAAGTGGGTAAGATTTTCAGGACCCGACACTAGCGCCGTGAACAGGCTGCCAGTTGCACCTCATAAAGCTCGGCCCGCGCGCTGACCTCATTGGCGATCCTCAAAAGCCATGCTTTGCGCTGGTATGTGCCGCGCAGATATCCGGTGCGCCCTTCGTGATAGGCCAGGTATTGGTTGCGGGCGTCATCAAGCGCCACGCCGGTTTCTTCCAGGGTCTGGACCATATACCAGCCCATAAAATCGGTGGCGTCATCGATATCGTCACGCTTGGCCCCGCGCCCACCCTCATCGCGCTGATACTCCTTCCAGGTTCCATCCAGCGCCTGAGCATATCCATAGGCCGAGCTTTGGCGCCCCATCGGGATCACCCCCAAAACATATTGCATCGGGGTGCGGTTATTGCCGATAAACTTTGATTCCTGATAAATGATTGCCATCTGCACATGCACAGGCACGTCCCATTTGCGCGCGGTGCGCTTCATGGCCTTCAGGTATTTCGGGCGTTGCTTAACAATACTGCAAGCGTCATCAAGATTACGGGGCGCCGAAAAATTACCACCGCCACAGGCCGAAACCAGCAACAATAATACCATGGCGCGAAGAAGTCTGCTCATCTGCCTCTCGCTTTTTTTTGTCGTCTTTTTCTGGCATTATAGCGAAAAACAGTAACTTTGGAATGCTCTAAAACAAAAAGACAAGGGTAAGCGGGATAGTGATCACCGACAGAAGCGTCGAGGTCACGACCAACCCGGCAACCGCGCCCGCGTCGGCACCGTATTTTTCGGCCAGCAAATACGAAGTCACCGCGACCGGGGTTGAAACCTGCAACACCAACACTCCAAAAGGCACCGGATCCAGATCAAACCACAATCCGACCGCCCAGGCCAAAGCAATGCAACCCGCCGCGCGCAGCAATGACAACCACACCGGGCGGCTCAGCTTTCCCGGACTTAACCCCGCCACCGCGACCCCCAATGTGATCAACATCAGCGGGATCGCCATCTGTCCCAAAAGCCCTAAAGCGTTTGTCAGAAAATGTGGAGTTTGCCAGCCCTGAACCAGAAATAGTGCGCCCAAAAGGGTGGCGCCCACCATCGGTTCTCTCAGCACTTTGATCAGCGAGCCACCTCCCGAAACGACCCAGACCCCGAAAGTGAAGGCATAGATTGCCATAAACGCGAAGATTACCACCGCATAGCCCAACCCCTGATCGCCATAGGCGAAATATGCCAGCGGCAACCCCACATTGCCGGTATTGCCGAAAATCAATGGTGCAAAATAGGTGCGAATCTCTAACCTGGCGGCTCTGGTCAGGGTATATGCGGCAAGGGTCACAGCACCGTATGCAACAACACTTGCCAGCAACACCTTGCTTATGGATTGCGGCGAAATGTCGGTTTTCATCAGAGATGTAAAGATAAGTGCCGGTACTGCAAAAGTCATCGCGAGGCGGGTAACAAATTGAATATCATAGGAAAACCCAAGGCGGACCCAGGTGAATCCCAGACCTGCCAAAAGGAAAACCGGGGCAACAATTTCGATGACTGTCAGCGCTGTTTCCACAGTTTGTTTCCTTAAAAACGGGGCCTCCCGCATGGACATTTGGGGGTGTTAAGCAGTAAAAACATGTCCGGGGGCCGAAGTGCAATGTTGAAGACACGTGCAAAATATCATCTTGGGCAAATCGTCCGTCACCGCACGCACCCTTGTCGCGGTGTTGTGCTTGGCGTGGACTCAATCGTTTCCAACACCGAAGAATGGTATGATGCCATTCCCGAGGAAAGCCGCCCATCGAAGGATCAGCCGTTTTATCACCTGCTGGCAGAAAATGACAAAAGCTATTACGTCGCCTATGTGTCCGAGCAAAACCTGATCGCTGACTATTCAGGCGAACCGGTCAGCCACCCGGACCTGCCAGACCTTTTCGGTGATTTCGAAGACGGGCTTTATCCGCTGCATTTTCAGCTGAACTAAGACGTCCCTGACTGGTTAATAGCCAATCGCACAGCCATCTTTTCGCCCATCCGAAGCCCCCTCCATCACACCCCGCTCGTGATCAATGCGGATTGCCTGTGCGCCGCCCAGTGGAGTTTCGGGCACTTGAATTTGGTGCCCCATGGCCTCCAGCTTGGTCAGAACGTTGTCACTATATCCGCGCTCGATCCTCAATACTCCACCATCGGCAAAGCAGCGTGGAGCGTCGATGGAGCTTTGTGGTGACAGGCCAAAATCAACCATGTTTGACAAAACCCGTACATGGCCCGTCGGCTGATATGCACCGCCCATCACGCCAAACGGCATTATCACCTTCCCGGCCTCTTTCAGCATTGCCGGGATGATTGTGTGCATCGGGCGTTTGCCGCCCGCGGCCTCGTTCGGATGCCCTTTTTCCAGAGTGAAGCCTGCACCCCGGTTTTGAAGCAATATTCCAAACTTGTCTGATGCCAACCCCGAGCCAAACGAGTGATACACAGAATATATCAGTGAAACCGCCATCCGATCACGGTCCACCACTGTCAGATAAACGGTATCCTTGTGGGTGTTTTCTGCGCTTTTGCCTGGATTGCTCAACGCGCGCTTGGGGTCGATCAGTTCAGCCAGATCTGACGCGGTTTGCGGCGCCAGCATATGTGCCAACCTGGTTGTGTAATCTGCATCTGCCAAAAACTGGTCGCGGGCATCATAAGCCAACTTTGCCGCCTCGGCTTCCAGATGTGCCCGTGTCGCACCAAACGGATCCAGCCCCGCCAGGTCAAAATGCGCCAGGATATTTGCCAGCAGGATTGCCGTAGTGCCCTGTCCATTTGGCGGATGCTCGACCAGGTCTGTGCCTTTGTACATCCCCGATATGGGCTGCGTGTAAAAACACGATGTGGCGGCGAAATCCTCAAGCGTATGGCTTCCACCCAATGCGCGCAGCGACGCCACCATATCTTCCGCCACTTCGCCTTGGTAAAACCCGGCCCGGCCTACTTTGGCAATCCGGCGCATGGCGTTTGCCTGCCAGGGGGCGCGAAACAGATCACCGGGTTTTGGCGCCTGTCCATTCTTCAGATACAAATCCTTTGCCGTACCGCTTAAAAACCCCTCGCGCCTGGCAATTTCCCAGTCGTAAGCGGTACGCGAAGCGACCGGTACGCCGTCCTCGGCAGCGTGAATTGCCGGATTCAGAACCTGCGCCAGTTCCAGCTTGCCCCAATCTTGCGACAATTTGCAAAAGGCGTCCACCGCGCCGGGAATTGTCACAGACTTTGCGTCGCGCAGCGGCATTTCACCGTGCCCCGCTGCGCGCAAAATAGCAGCGTCCAGCCCGGCAGGTGCGCGCCCGGAACCATTTAGTGCCAGTACCTGTTCGCTTCCTGCTGGTTTCAAAAGCGCAAAACAATCGCCGCCAATACCAGTCATTTGCGGTTCGCATATCCCCAGAATAAATGCGGCGGCAAGCGCGCCGTCCACCGCATTTCCACCCTCTTCAAGAGTATTGATTGCGGTTTTGGCTGCCAATGGGTGCGACGTGGCGCATATGCCGTTGGTGGCAAAAACCGCCGAGCGGCCGGGAAGATGAAAATCGCGCATGTGCAGGCCTCAAACCAAGGAATGCCTGAACCCTACGAGAGGGCAGCACGATTTCCAAGTGGTTAGGGAAGTTCCTCGACGCCGCGCACTGGGTGGGGGCTGTTAAACACGACGTCGAGGGAAGCCTATGCAGCTACCCGTACTATATCGCCGTTTAATCGGGCCAGTCTTTGGTGTGAATAGGGCATTTCTAAGGCATTTGACCGAGACTGGCAGGGGTTCAGTTTCCTAAAGGCGCGGCGGATGGAAAGAAAGCCGGAACGTCGCCTGTTCATGGGGCGCAATGTTTGGCTGTGAAATGGGTCTTGTATATTGGCAATTTGAGCCAATTAGCTTGCCAAAACGGGGTGCGGCGCATGCGTCAAACTGGGTGGTTGATCTGAGATTTGGGACCTCGTGCCTAATGCTGCAAGTTAACCACGCTGGGGCCTATGGAAAACATAAGCCGGTTGCGGTTGCCGGTGCGGATATAGACCAGATCACGGGTCAGTTCATGGATCAGGAACCAGCCAAACCCACCCTCGGGAAGGTCGATCACATCGCAGGTCAGGTCATGTTCGCGCCCCTTGGGTGTGTTGCCACCGGGCATTGGCAGGCCATCATCGAGGATAACAAACTCAAGAACTTCACCCTGTTGCTCGATAGACAATTCAATCACCCCATGAACCTGCCCTTCATAAGCATGTTCGATGACATTGTTTAATGCTTCTGCCAACACCAGTTCGACCGGCCCACATTCCTCCTGACTAAAGTCCAAGCCGCGCAAGAAATTCATTGCTTTCTTCAATGCGCCGCGCACCGCCATCGGATCGCCGGGAAAAACCAGGAACAGCCGCGGTTCGTGCCGGTTACTGCCGGGTTTCAGGTGGTCGTGTGCATGCCCCATGAATTCCAACCGCTCAGGACGCATTCGCATATCCGCCGTTCAAGGCGTCATCCACGTTTGTATGGATTTTAAACACTGAATCCATCCGCGTCAGGGCAAAGACCTTGGCGACCATCGCCGTCAGTCCGGCAAGTTCAAGGCTACGCTCTGTGCCGACTTGCTTCATCGCTGCCACCACAGCACCAAGCCCGGAGCTGTCCACAAATTCGACTACCTTCAGGTCCAGCACGATCCTTTCCGGCGCATCCTCGGACAATTCGCGCATAAGATCCTTGAAGGAAATTGCCACTGCCGCGTCGATGCGCGAAGCCTCAACTTCGATCACCCGCACCCCATCGACATCCTTCTGTGTTAACTGCATTCCAATCTCCTGACCTTATTCTATCCAAATCAGGCTAGGCGCAGTTTCTTACTATTCAGTAAGCAAATTGCCGAAATACTGACAGACTCTGAGATTTTCCGGGCGTAGAACAGGCGGATGAAAGTAATCTATTCAGATCTGGCAGCAAGCATCGCGGCGCTGACCGAAGGGGAAAGCGATCAGGTTGCCCTGATGGCAACCCTGGCCTGCGAGGTGCATTTTTCGGATGCACGATTCGACTGGACCGGGTTTTACCGCGTGGTTTCGCCGGGCCTGATGAAGATCGGCCCATATCAGGGTGGCCACGGTTGCCTTGTCATTCCGTTCGAGCGTGGTGTCTGCGGCGCGGCAGCGCGAACCGGTAAGGCGCAGTTAGTTGCCGATGTGAATGCCTTTCCCGGCCATATCGCCTGTGCTTCTTCCACACGTTCTGAGTTGGTATTGCCCGTGTATGACAAGTCAGGGTCACTAATTGCGGTGTTTGATATCGACAGCGATCAGCCGGATGCTTTCACGTGGGAGGATGTGCGTGGGCTTGAAAGTATCCTGACCCAGGCTTTTTCAAGATAAAAAAACGCTTGCCGGGAATCGATTTTGCGCGCACGGTGAAAAAAGAGCCGCAATTTTCACGAAGACTTCGATCCCATGCTGCACACCGATCCCAATGTCGCGAATTCCCTAGGTGCCGATCTGCGTGCTTTGCGCAAGGTGCGTGGGCTTTCCCTGGCGGATCTGGCGGCAAGTCTGGGGCGCTCGGTCGGTTGGCTAAGTCAGGTTGAACGCGACCTGTCCGAACCCTCGGTCGCTGACTTGCGCAAGATAGCAGGTAAGCTGGATGTTTCCCTGTCTATGCTCTTTGGTCAGGCCAGCGCACCTGTGGATGAACAGGGCTTTGTCGTGCGCCGTGAGGCCCGGCGCCCAATTGGCGAGGCCGGGGGACTGGTCGAGGAATTGCTTTCCCCAGACCTGACGGACGAGTTTGAAATGCTGCATTCGACTTTTCAGCCGGGCGCAGAACTGACCACCCCAACGCGCCGCCCAACGCAAGAGGTTGGGTACCTGATTTCCGGCAAGCTTGATCTGTGGATCGGTGCGCGCGCTTTCACCATTCACCCCGGCGACAGTTTCCGCATCCGCGGTGAACCTTACCGCTGGGCCAACCCCTATAGCGAACCCGCGGTGGCGATCTGGGTCGTCGCCCCGCCGGTTTACTGAGGCCGCGATGTCATATCAAAGCTGGACCATATTTGCGTTGTTTTGGGTGGTCTTCGTGACCACGCCGGGACCAAACGCGCTGAATTGCATTAATAACGGCATGAATTTGGGCTTTCGCCGCGCGCTCTGGGGGGTATTGGCCATCCTCACTCAGTCAGTACTTTACTTGACCTTGTCAGCCCTTGGCGTCACCGCCCTGATCGCGGCCTCTCAAACAGCATTCGAGGTGGTGAAACTTATTGGCGCAGCCGTGCTGATTTTCCTCGGTATACGCGGCTGGGTAATGGCAAAGCGGTCGGTCAGGGTCGATCAGAGACCAGCCGGATCAGTCTATTTGCATGCCTTTGCTATTGCTACGATAAATCCCAAATCCGTGGCCGGCTACCTTGCTGCCTTCAGCCAGTTTGTGCAACCTGACGTGCCCATAGCCTCGCAAATGTGGGTCATTATGCCGACGGCTCTTTGCATCACGGCGATCTCTTACCTTGGCTACACCGCCCTCGGTGCCGGTATGGGCCGGGTAGCATTGGGTGCGGTTCTGAACGTTTGGTTCCGCCGCTTCATGGCAGTTTGCTACATCGCCTACGGATTTACCCTTGGCTCTGCCTCAATCCCTGAAAGGAACTGAAATGCATAAAGGACAATGTGAATGCGGAGCAGTTGCGTTTGAAATCAACGGTCAGATTTCCGACCCCTCGGTTTGCCATTGCAGCCAGTGTCGCCGCATTTCGGGGCATGCCTGGGCCGGGGCGTGGATCAAGCAAAGTGAACTTAGTTTTACCCGCAAGGACGGGCTGAAATGGTATCCTTCGTCAAAATGGGCCGAGCGGGGATTTTGCCAGAATTGCGGTTCCAGCCTGTTCTACCACCTCATCGGCGACGATGAACGGATGTCGCTTGCCCCCGGCAGTCTGGATAATCCAACCGGCCTTAAGCTCAAGCGTCACATCTATGTCGCCGACAAGGGCGACTATTATGATATTTCGGACGACCTTCCGCAGCTTGAGGAGCACTGACATGCATAAAGGAAGCTGTCTTTGCGGTAATGTTACTTTTACTGTGACCGGTGACTTGTCGGCGCCTGATGCCTGCCATTGTACGATGTGCCGCAAAGTCTCGGGGCATTATACCTCCGGAACAGGCGTGTTGCGCGACCGGCTGCACGTCAAAGGCAGTAAAAACATCACCTGGTATCGCTCATCAAACAGAGCGCGTCAGGGCTTTTGCACCACATGCGGCTCAAGCCTGTTTTTTGACCCGGTAACGGGTACGGACTGGATCTCGGTTTCGATGGGAGCTTTCGACACCCCCACTGGCACGAAGATTTGCGAACACATATTCACCGCCGACAAAGGCGATTACTACACAATCGCTGACGACTTGCCGCAATACGCTCAGTTTTCTGGTGCCGAGCGTGAGTAGTGCGCTGCATAAAGGTTCCTGCCTGTGTGGCGCTGTCACCTTCACGGTGACAGGTGACCTGCCGCCACCGACCGCCTGCCATTGCAGCCAGTGCCGCAAGCAGTCCGGCCATATCTGGTCGTCATCCGACGTGCCACGCGGGCGCGTAACCATTCAAGGCGCGAAGCGGCTGACCTGGTATCGGTCGTCAGAAAAAGCCCGACGCGGATTCTGTACCACCTGTGGGTCGTTTCTGTTTTGGGACCTGGATGATGCAGACACGCTGGCTGTCGCTATGGGCGCATTGGAAAAACCCACAGGCGTTCGACTGTGCCAACATATCTTCGTCGCCGACAAAGGTGACTATTACGACATCAACGATGGCTTGCCGCAACGAGAGCAATGAAATGATAAACACCCTTTTCGCCATGGACCCCTGGACCATCGCCACCTTCATCGGGGCCAGCTTCCTGCTTTACCTCACCCCCGGCGCTGACATGATGTTCACCATTGCCTCGGGCGTTGCCGGTGGCCCGCGTGCAGGCTTTGCCGCTGCCTGTGGCATCGCACTTGGGGTGCTGGCGCATGTCACTGCTGCCGCTGCGGGACTTGCGGTGCTGGTTGCGGCTTCGCCCGTAACCCTTGACGTGATCCGCTATTTCGGTGCCGCCTATCTGGCCTTCCTTGCTGTGCAAAGCTGGCGTGACAAGGGGCATCTAAGCCGGGCTGAGGGCCGCGCCGATATCTGGCGCGCCTTTCGCCGTGGCTTTCTGACCAATATTCTCAACCCCAAGGTGGCATTGTTTATCCTCGCCTTCCTGCCGCAGTTCATCGACCCCGCCATCGGCCCCGCCTGGCACCAGATTGTCATCCTTGGGGTGGTCCTTGGCGTCGGAGGCATCGTGACTGATGGCACTTATGGCGTCCTTGCCGGTTTCATGGCTGATAAAGTGCGCCGCTCCGCCCGTATCATGAATAAAATCTCCGCCGTAATCTTTGCGGGCCTCGCTGCCCGTATCGCCCTTCACTAAAGGAACCCACCCATGTCTGATTTCCCAACCTCCGCCCGCGTCGTCATCATCGGAGGCGGCGTTGTCGGCGCATCCGCGCTTTATCATCTAGCCCTGAAGGGCGTCACAGATACGGTACTGCTGGAAAAGAACGAGCTTACTGCAGGCTCCACCTGGCACGCTGCAGGTAACGTGCCGACCTTTTCAACCTCGTGGTCGTTGATGAACATTCAGCGTTACTCGACCGAGCTTTACGCGCGTCTGGGTGACGAGGTTGACTATCCGATGAACTATCATGTCACCGGGTCCCTGCGCCTTGCCCATTCGCCTGAACGCATGCAGGAATTTGAACGCGCTGCAGGCATGGGCCGCTATCAGGGAATGGACCTTGAGATCCTCACACCTGAAGAAACCAAGGAACGTTATCCCTTCCTTGAAACCCACGACCTTCAGGGTGCCTTGTATGACCCCAATGACGGCGACATTGATCCGGCCCAACTGACCCAGGCCTTGGCAAAGGGTGCGCGTGACTTGGGCGCGAAAATCCTGCGTTTCACACCAGCAACCGGGGTGGACCGTGTGGGCGACAAGTGGATCATCCAAACCGAAAAGGGCGACATAACCTGCGATATCGTCGTCAACGCCGCCGGGTATTATGCCCAGCGGGTTGGCGAATGGTTCATCCCCCATGGTGGGCGCAAAGTTCCCATGATGGTGATGAGCCACCAATATATGCTGTCCGAGGAAATTCCCGAACTTGCCGCTTACACCGCCAAGACCGGTGAAAAGCTGCCCCTCCTGCGGGATGTCGACACCTCGTATTACCTCAGGCAGGAAAAAAACGGCTTCAACCTTGGCCCATATGAACCCAATTGCCGTGCCCATTGGGCGTTGCCTGATGATCCCATGCCCGAGGATTTCAGCTTTCAGCTTTACCCAGATGACCTTGACCGGCTTGAGGCGCATATCGAAGACGCCATGGCACGCGTCCCCGCCCTTGGCACCGCCGGCATCTCGAAGGTTATCAATGGTCCCATACCTTATACGCCTGACGGTAATCCCCTCATTGGCCCGATGCCCGGCGTTCAGAACGCTTACGAGGCTTGCGTCTTTACCTTCGGCATCGCTCAGGCGGGCGGGGCTGGCAAGGTACTGGCCGAGTGGATCACCGACGGTGTCACCGAATGGGATATGTGGTCATGCGACCCGCGCCGTTTCACCGACCACACAGATCACAAATATAACGTCGCCAAAGGCATGGAAGTGTACGGCAACGAATACGCCATGCACTTCCCGTATCACGAATGGGAGGCCGGGCGCGATAAGAAGACCTCGCCGCTGCACGAACGTATCAAGGCGATGGGCGGCCAGATGGGCGCCTATAACGGTTGGGAGCGCGCAAATTGGTTCGCCGGACCCGGTGACGACACCTCGCACGCCGCCACCCAGACATGGAACCGTGCCGGGCCGTGGGAGGCGCGCATCAAGGAAGAATGCGAAGCCGTGCGTGATGGCGTCGGTGTTCTTGACCTGCCGGGGTTCTCACGCTTTACCATCACCGGCAAAGGTGCGGCCGACTGGCTTGATGGCCTGATCGCCGGTAACCTGCCCAAGCTTGACCGCATGAACCTTGCCTATTTCCCCGATAAGCGCGGGCGCATCCTGACCGAGATGTCGGTGATCCGCCATGACGACGACCTTTTCACCCTGATCACCGCCGGGGCAGCCCAGTGGCATGATCGTGAAATCCTGCGCGATGCCTTGCCGCTGGATGGCGAGATTGAGCTTTATGACGACACGGCAGGCACCGGTACCCTGATCATTACCGGGCCAAAATCGCGCGATCTGCTTGCGTCCCTGACCGACGCTGACCTCAGCCTGCCGTGGCTTTCGCGTCAGGTCGCCACGGTGGCTGATAAACACGTCCTACTGCTCAGGGTAAGCTTCGCCGGTGAAATGGGGTGGGAGGTGCACGCCGACAATGACGACCTGCCGGATATCTATGACGCCGTGCTGGCAGGCGGCGCCAAACCCTTCGGCATGTACGCCCTGAATTCTCTGCGTCTGGAAAAAGGCTATCGCGCGTGGAAGGGTGACCTTTCCACTGACTATACCTTACTCGAAGGCGGGCTTGATCGCTTTATCCGCCTGTCAAAACCTGCCGATTTCCCTGGCAAAGCCGCCCTCAAGGCTGAATTTCAGCGCGGTCCCGGCAAGCAATTCGTCACCCTCATTGTCGACGCGGATGAAGCTGACGCTCCTTACATGTCAACGCTTTGGTATGACGGAAAGATCGTCGGTGAAACCACCTCAGGTGGGTGGGGCTACCGGGTCGATGCGTCCATCGCACTGGGTATGATCCGCGCCGATCTGGCCGTGCCCGGCACCGAGATCGAGGTCGAAATCTATGCTCATAAACGCCGCGCGGTTGTGCAAAATGACGCCCCTCTTTGGGATCCAAAGAACGAAAGAATTCGCGCGTGACCATTGCCCGCACCATGTCCGGCGTTCTGCTCACCCGTCATGGAGGGCCAGAGGCGCTGGAATGGCGTGAAGACATCCCGGTGCCAAAACCGGGACCAGGCGAGGTTTTGGTGAAGGTGTTGGCGGCAGGCGTTAACAATACCGACATCAACACCCGCATTGGCTGGTATTCATCCGACGTAACCGGTGCCACAGATAATGTGGATCAGGAGGTCGATGAAGAAGGCGGTTGGAGCGGGTCGCTCAACTTCCCGCGCATTCAGGGTGGCGATCTGTGCGGGCGGGCTGTGGCCTTGGGCGCAGGTGTCTCAGGGTTCAGCGAAGGCCAGCGCGTGACCTGCCCGACAATGATGGCGCGTCCAACCTTGGATAATCCCGTGGGTTGCACCGTTCTGGGCTCTGAGATCAACGGGGCTTTCGCTGAGTATTGTGTGGTTCCCGCCCACGACCTTCACGATGTTACCGCCTCTCCACTGACTGACATTGAGGTCGCCGCGATCCCATGCGCCTTCTCCACTGCCGAGAACATGCTGACCCGTTCGGGTCTGAGCGAAGGCGCGAACGTGCTGATCACCGGTGCCTCGGGCGGGGTCGGGCTGGCGGCGGTCGGGCTGGCAGTTATCCGCGGTGCCAATGTGACCGCGATGTGCTCGCCCGCCAAAGCAGGTGCGGTTCGCGAAGCCGGGGCCGGGAAAATCCTGGAACGTGGTGCCACACCCCCCAAGCGAAGTTTTGACGTGGTAATCGACGTGGTCGGTGGTGATGGCTGGGCTGGACTGATCCTCGCCCTCAAACCCGGCGGGCATTATGCGGTTTCGGGTGCAATTGGCGGGCCTATAGTAACGGGTGATCTGCGCGAGATTTACCTGCCGGACATCACCATCCACGGATGCACTTACCAACCGCCCGAGATATTCGCGCGACTGGTCAGGCTGATCAATACGGGCCAGATCCGCCCGCTGGTTTCCAAAACCTATCCCCTGTCCGCCATTGGCGCGGCACAGAAGGATTTCATGTCAAAACGCTATCCGGGCAAACTGGTTTTGATCCCGTCAGGAGGTACAGCATGACAAATATCATCCTGATGGATGGCGGCATGGGGCAGGAGCTTTTGCGCCGCTCTGCCATTCCACCCCACCCTCTTTGGTCTGCCAAGGTGCTGCTGGAGGAACCCGAAATTGTGCAGGCGGTGCACGAGGATTTCATCCGTGCCGGTGCCCGCCTGATCACACTGAACACCTATTCGGCCACACCCGAACGGCTGGAGCGTGAAGGGGTGCCCGAGCTGTTTAAGCCCCTTCAGGCCCGCGCCATCGACCTTGCCCGCGCGGCGCGTGCTAATGTTGGGGTGGACGGCGTGGGTATTGCCGCCTGCCTGCCGCCCCTGCACGGGTCCTATAAGCCCGACATGTCGCGCAGCCACGATAACCTTCTTCCGGCCTACCGTGAAATAGCCACCCGGCAGGCCGGATCGGTCGATGTGATCCTGTGCGAAACCCTGTCTTCTGTATCCGAGGTTACGGCAGCCACTCAGGCCGGGGTCGAAACCGGTTTGCCGACCTTTACCTCCATGACAATGATGGATGATGGCAGCGCCCGCCTGCGCTCCGGCGAGCCATTGGCCGATGCCCTTGATGCGATTGAGGATATGGGACAGGTCGCCACCTTGTTGAACTGTTCGCGCCCCGAGATCATAGATGCCAACCTGCCCGCCCTTTTGGCGCGCTTTGAACATGTCGGTGCCTATGCCAACGGTTTCACCTCAATCGATGCCTTGGACATTGGTGGTACGGTCAAAGAGTTGACGGCCCGCAAGGACCTTACCCCCGAAGCCTACTCGGGCTTTGCCATGGGCTGGGTAAATGCCGGGGCCAGCATTGTTGGCGGCTGCTGCGAAGTCGGCCCCGCCCATATCGAACACCTTGCCAATAGCTTGAAAAACAGCGACTTTTCTATTCAGGGAGCATTAGCATGACTTTACCAAAACACGCACGTGTTGTCATAATAGGCGGAGGAGTCATTGGCTGCTCGGTCGCCTATCATCTGGCCAAGATTGGCTGGAAAGACATTGTATTGCTGGAACGCAAGGCGCTGACTTCCGGCACTACATGGCACGCGGCGGGTCTTATCGGGCAATTGCGCGCCACCTCGACCATGACAAAACTGGCCAAGTACAGCACCGATCTTTATCAAAGCCTTGAGGCTGAAACTGGCGTAGCCACGGGCCTGCGCCAGCTTGGATCGGTTACCGTAGCGCTCAGTGAAGCGCGGCGTGAGGAGATCCTGCGACAGGCCGCAATGGCACGTGCCTTTGGTGTTGATGTTGAAGAGATATCGCCAGAAGAGGTCGGTAACCGCTATCCCCACATCAACCTCGAAAGCGTGCTGGCCGGGGTCTTTATTCCCAAGGACGGTCAGGGCGACCCTGGAAATATCGCTCTGGCAATGGCCAAGGGCGCGCGCCAGATGGGTGCGCTGGTCAAGGAACGGGTGCGGGTCTCGGGCGTGACCAGACAAGGGCGCAGTGTCACCGGCGTCGAATGGGTCGACGAGGATGGTGAAGCGGGCCACATCACCTGTGACCATGTGGTTAACTGCGCCGGGATGTGGGGGCACGAAGTTGGCCGGATGTTGGGCTCGAACGTGCCACTGCACGCCTGCGAACACTTCTATATCGTCACCGAACCTATCGCCGGCCTGACCCAGCTTCCGGTCCTGCGCGTGCCTGACGAATGCGCCTATTACAAGGAAGATGCGGGCAAGATTATGCTTGGCGCATTTGAACCTGTGTCGAAGCCATGGGGCATGAACGGCATCCCGGCGGATTTCGAGTTTGATCAGTTGCCCGAGGATTTCGACCATTTTGAGCCGATCCTCGAGAATGCAGTAAACCGTCTGCCAATGCTGGCAGAGGCGGGCATTCACACCTTTTTCAACGGCCCCGAAAGCTTTACGCCCGACGATGCCTATCACCTTGGCCAAGCTCCCGAGATGGACAATGTCTGGGTCGCGGCGGGCTTTAACTCGATCGGTATCCAGTCTGCGGGCGGGGCAGGGATGGCGCTGGCTGAATGGATGGAGACGGGCGAAAAACCCTTTGACCTCGGGGATGTCGACATCTCCCGCATGCAGCCGTTTCAGGGCAACAAGAGCTACCTTTTTGAGCGCTCGACCGAAACCCTCGGCCTGCTATACGCCGACCACTTTCCTTACCGGCAGAAGGCCACCGCGCGCGGTGTCCGCCGTTCGCCATTCCACGCGCAAATGCTGGAACACGGCGCGGTAATGTCTGAGGCAGGCGGCTGGGAACGTCCCGGCTGGTATGCTGAACCTGAGCAGAAACCGGAATACGAGTTTTCGTGGACCCGTCCCAACTGGTTTGAAAACGCCGCAAACGAGCACGCGGCCATCCGCCACGGTGTTGGCATGTATGACATGACCTCGTTTGGTAAAATCCGCGCCGAGGGCCCGGACGTGGAACCCTTTCTCAACCATGTCTGCGGCGCGGATATGTCGGTGCCAAACGGCAAGATCGTCTACACCCAGTTCCTGAACGAACGCGGCGGCATCGAGGCTGACGTCACCGTAACCCGCCTTAGCGAAACCGCCTATCTAATCGTTACCCCATCAGTCACGCGCCCTGCCGATCAGACCTGGCTCAGACGTCATCTTGGTGACTTTCGCGTCGTCATTACCGATGTCACAGCGGGTGAAGGCGTACTGGCCGTCATGGGTCCAACATCGCGCGACTTGATGCGCGCGGTTTCCCCCGATGCCTTTGACGCCCCTTTCGGCACGGCATTCGAGATCGAGCTTGGCATGGGTCTGGCCCGCGCCCACAGGGTGTCTTATGTCGGCGAACTGGGGTGGGAGGTCTATGTCTCCTCCGATATGGCCGCACACACGTTTGAAACTCTCTGGGAGGCCGGGCAGGATCACGGTCTGAAACTGACCGGCATGCATACAATGGACAATTGCCGCATCGAAAAGGCCTTCAGACATTTCGGCCATGACATCACTTGCGAGGATCACGTGCTAGAAGCGGGTCTGGGTTTTGCAGTTAAGACCGACAAGCCCGCCTTCATTGGTCGCGATGCTGTGCTTGAGAAAAGGGAAACCGGGCTGAATACCCGTATGCTCCAGTTCAAGCTTACCGACCCAGAACCGCTCTTGTATCACAATGAACCTATCCTGCGGGACGGTGAAATCGTCGGCCATCTCAGTTCTGGTGCCTATGGCCACCACCTTGGGGCCGCCATCGGCATGGGCTATGTGCCGTGCAAGGGTGAAGCACCTGCCGAGGTTCTGGCCTCAGCCTATGAGATTGACATAGCAGGGGTGCGGGTGCGGGCGGATGCCTCGCTCAGACCAATGTACGACCCAAAAGGCGAAAGGACCAAGGCATAGGCCGGCAAACCGGAAAATTCGAATTTTCCGGTCAAAATTCTTCGAAGAATTTTCCTGGCCTGCGCCGGTTATCCTGCAATAAAGACCGGGCGTACAGGAGCCGCCGATGACACCCCCGATCAAAAACGAGGATACGCCGCAAGGCTTCGCCTTTGCCCTTGCGGCATACTTCATGTGGGGCGTTTTGCCGCTTTACATGAAGGCATTGGCGCATATCCCACCGGCCGAGGTGGTGGCGCACCGGATCATTTGGTCAGTACCGATCGCTTTTGTCCTGTTGATTGTTCTGGGCCGAACAAACGACCTGCGCGAGGCTCTGACCAACTCAAGGATCCTTGCCATGGGCGCGGTTACCGCGGCACTGGTTTCAATTAACTGGGGCATCTATGTCTGGGCCATCACTACAGATCACGCTCTGGACGCCGCCCTTGGCTATTATATCAACCCGCTGTTTTCGGTGTTCCTTGGCGCCGTACTGCTTGGGGAACGCCTGACGCCGGCGCAGATCTTCGCTGTTGCACTGGCTGCCGCGGCTGTCATTGTCCTGACAATCAGCGCTGGCCGCTTACCGTGGGCCGCGATAGGCCTGACCTTCTCTTGGGGCTTTTATGCGTTTTTCAAAAAGTCGCTGCCTGTCGGCCCCAATCAGGGTTTTCTGCTGGAAGTGCTGATCCTGCTTTTTCCGGCGCTGGGCTTTCTTGCATATCTGACCCTGACAGGGGCCAGCCATTTCACTGCTCCGGCATCCAATATCTGGTTGCTGCTTGGGTGTGGCGTGATCACCGCCGTCCCTCTGATAACCTATGCCAACGGTGCAAAGCGCCTGCGCCTTTCGACGATTGGCGTCTTGCAGTATATCGTCCCGACCATGGTTTTCCTCATCGCAGTTTTTGTATTTGGCGAACCCTTTACCCCGGCGCGCGCCATAGCTTTTCCGATGATCTGGACGGCATTGGTGATATACACCGTTTCAATGCTCAGAAACCGCCGCCGCAAAGCTGGGTGAAGATTTACAAATTTGCAAAAACTCGGTTTTTCGCGGGATGAATTTGTAAATTCACCAATTTTGGTGGGGTAAAATTTACAAATACCGGGACTTGCACCGCGTTAACCCTTGTCGCCTTGTCCCGCCTGCCGCTATTGCGGTGGAATGGACACATATTCCCCGCCAGATGAGCCGCTGAACATTCTCTATCAAGACCACGAATTGTTACTCGTGGACAAGCCCAGCGGGCTTTTATCGGTGCCGGGTAAGGGCGCGCATCTGGCCGATTGCCTGCTCTCGCGGGTTCAGGCAGTGTTTCCCGACGCGCTTCTGGTGCATCGGCTGGACCGCGACACGTCCGGTGTTATGGTCTTCGCCATGACCGCCCATGCGCAGCGCCATCTGGGTCTGCAATTTGAGAAGCGGATGATCAAAAAGACATATGTGGCAAGGGTTTACGGAAAGGTTGAAGAGCGTGAAGGGCGCGTTGACCTGCCCTTGCTGGTTGACTGGCCCAACCGCCCGAAACAGCATGTAGACCATGAAAACGGCAAGCAGGCGATAACCGACTGGAAGGTCATGCGCTATGAGGATGGCGCGACGCGCATACGCCTGTTCCCGCAAACCGGCCGCTCGCATCAATTGCGCGTCCACATGCTTGAGATCGGTCATCCGATTTTGGGTGATCCCTTTTATGCTACCGGTCCAGCGCGTGATGCGCCCCGGTTGATGCTGCATGCCGAAAGCCTGCGCCTGCGTCACCCCGACGGAGGTAAGGGGCTGACTTTTAAGGCAAAATGCCCATTCTAATCGGCGTCAACCTTTAGCGCCGCTTGCCAAATCCCGGCAAAACTGGTTGATTGGGCAGAGTTTTCAGGAGTCCCTTAATGTTCCAACCCGTTATCTCCGGCACCGGAGTTTTCACCCCGAAAGAGGTTATAACCAACTCGGAATTGGTGGTCGCTTTCAACGCCTATGCAGACAGATTCAATGCAGAAAATGCGGATGACATTGCAGTTGGCAAAACCCCTGAAATTGGCCATTCCAGCGATGAGTTTGTTGTTGCGGCGTCAGGGATACATCAACGCTATGTTATGGATAAGAAAGGGATTTTAGATCCTGAGGTGATGCACCCCCTGCTGCGGCAACGTGATGATGATGAGCCTGGGATCATGGCGGAAATGGCGCTGGATGCCTGTCAGAAGGCCCTTGAGCAGGCGGGATGCAAGGGTGAAGACGTCGACCTGATCATCTGTGCCGCCTCAAATCTTGAACGCGCCTATCCGGCGGTAGCGATTGAAATTCAGCAGCTTTTGGGCGCTGGGGGGTTTGCCTTTGATATGAACGTCGCCTGTTCCTCCGCCACCTTCGGTATCAAGGCCGCCGCCGATATGATCCGCGCCGGTTCGGCCCGTCGGGCTTTGGTGGTTAATCCCGAAATCTGCTCGGGCCATCTGGAGTGGCGGGACCGCGATTGCCACTTCATTTTCGGTGACGTGGCTACGGCGACTTTGATCGAATGTGAAGAAGATGCAAAAGGGGATTTCTTTGAAATAATCTCGGCTAAATGCCAGACGCAGTTTTCTAATAACATACGGAATAATAACGGCTTTTTAAGGCGTTCGCGGCCTGATGGCATGAAGGATCGGCGCGATATGCAGTTTATGCAGGAAGGGCGCAAAGTGTTCAAAGAGGTCCTGCCGATCGTCTCAAAGCACATCCTTGTCCACATTGCTGAGAAGGGTCTGGAAGCGGGTGATCTGAAGCGCCTCTGGTTGCATCAGGCCAACAAGGCGATGAATGATTTCATTGGACGCAAGGTGTTGGGCCGGGTGCCGGACCCCGGTGAGCAGCCCAACATTCTGCAAGACTATGCCAACACTTCTTCGGCTGGTTCAATCATAGCATTCTCAAAATACTCGCAGGATCTGGAGGCAGGGGATACCGGTGTGATTTGTTCCTTTGGCGCCGGGTATTCTGTGGGCTCTGTGATCGTGCGCAAAGGTTAGATATTGAAGCGCTTGCGCGCTCCGACAGACCGGGGGCCAGCCCCCGGACCCCCGAAGTATTTACACCAAGATGAAGAGAAATTAGTCAGGTATTTCAGTCTGTTGACCAGCCCGATGCAGCTTTGACTTCAAGGAAATCCTCAAGTCCGAACACGCCGCCTTCGCGGCCATTGCCCGATTGCTTGTAGCCACCAAAGGGCGAGCCTGCGGCGCGACCTTTGCCATTTACCTCAACCATGCCAGAGCGCAACCGGCGGGTGACGCGGTTGGCTTTTTTCCCATCCTGAGTTTGGACATAATTGGTCAGGCCATAAACGGTGTCATTGGCGACGCGAACTGCGTCTTCTTCACTGTCAAACGGGATCATCGTCAGGACCGGGCCAAAAATCTCTTCGCGTGCGATTGTCATATCGTTGGTGGCGTCGGCAAAAACGGTAGGACGGACAAAATAGCCGCGGTTAAGCCCCTCGGGTCGGCCAATGCCCCCGGCAACAAGTCGCGCACCTTCGTCGATACCTTTTTGGATAAGGCTTTGAATTTTCTCATATTGTTGCTGACTGACAACCGGGCCGATATGGCGCCCGCTTTGCTCCGCCGGGCCGGCGGTGAGGTTATTGGCAACCTCGCCGGCAATCTCAACCGCCTGATCGTAAGCGCCACGCTGGACCAGCATCCGCGAAGGCGCGTTACAGCTTTGGCCGGTATTGTTCATCATGTGCAGAACACCGCGCTTCACCGCTTTTTCATCGGCGTCGTCAAAAATGATATTCGCACCTTTGCCTCCCAATTCCAGCGACACGCGTTTGAGCGTATCGGCAGCGGTTTTGGAAATTGCGATGCCAGCGCGAGTTGAGCCGGTGAAGCTGACCATATCGACGTCCGGATGGCCTGAAAGTTGCGTGCCAACGCCCGGTCCATCGCCGTGGAGCATGTTATAAACGCCCGCCGGGGTTCCGGCGTCGTGCATGATCTCGCTCCAGATATTGGACGCAAGGGGCGCGATTTCCGAGGGTTTCAGAACCATGGTACAGCCCGCAGCCAGGGCCGCGACAACTTTTAGGCTGACCTGATTCATCGGCCAGTTCCAGGGGGTTATCAGCGCAGCGACGCCAACGGGTTCAAAGAAAATGCGATCATTGGGGGCGTGGTCGCCCAGGGTGCGGTCGAACTCAAAGTTTTTAAAGGCTCGGATGAAGTTGGCTATGTGGTAGCTGCCCGCGCCAACCTGTTGGCTTCGTGCCATGTCAATTGGGGCGCCCATTTCAAGGCTCATGGCTTCGGCCAGGTCACCCGCGCGGGAATTATAGACCTCAAGCAGCTTTTCAATCAGGGCCATACGGTCACTTTTGGGTGTGGTTGACCAGGTTTCAAATGCTTTTCGGGCTGCGGCAACGGCGGCATCGGTGTCGGGTTGCCCACCCAGTGAAATCACTGCGCAGGGCTCTTCATTCGAGGGGTTAATGACGGTCAGGTCATTTGGCTTAGCTGGGGCGACCCATTGGCCATCTATATAAAATTCGCGCTTCTCGATCATCTCGATCTCCTTGAGGTTAGGCGGCACTTTGTCACCGACGCGGTGTCCCCGCAAGACAGAGAATCCCAGATTTGATCAAAAGTTTTGACGGTAAAAATTGCACCGAGTGGCATTAGCCTGCGCGTGAGAAAAACACCCTTTTTGGATTTCGCTCTGCTGGCGCAGATCGACCGATCGGGGGGGGCGTAGGCCGAGGGCTGGCGCGCACCTTTGGGGCGGCGCGCCGCCCGGGGATATTTATGGTAGGGGAATGGGGATCAGCCTGAGGATTTTGCCGCGTCTATTGCCTTGCTCAAAATGTCGTTGTCACCAATATGGTTGGCCAGTATCAACACCAGCCGCGCGTTCAGAGCGTCGCTGTCGGCTTTGGAAAGCCCCTCATGCGCGCCCAAAAGGGCGGCGTAGAAGTCATCGGCATGGTCAATGTTTGTCGTAAGGATAAGGTCTGACATGGCACTCACTCCTTGCCGGTGGCGCGGCGAATGGCGGCACGCATCAGGTTTTCGTTATAGTTTGGCCGCCGCGCAGCGACGTGTTGGTCCGGGCGGATCAGGTATACCGCTGTTGGCTCGTTCCCCAGATAGCGCCGCCTGATCGCCCCGCTGGTATCGTCCTTGGCCGAAATTTCCAAGCGGGTGACGGCAATGCCATCTTCCTCGACTAGTTCAGGCGCATCAGCGTCAATAGTCAGGAGGACAAACTTGTCGCCGAGTTCATTTAGCAGGAAACCATCCCCAAACGGTGCATCAGGGCAGGTGGAGCCAGGTCGTGAAATTTCGGGCCCGTCCAGTCCATCGGCGGTGTTCAATGGCGAGTCATCATAAGTGCAGGGCACGGAAAGGCGCCCCGAATTGACCAGGGGACGGGCAAAGTCATGTTCTTCGGCAAGGTCGAGCACCGCATCGCGCAGAACGCGGCTCATTTCGGAGTTCGGAGTGATGAAATCGGTTGAGCGGGTAGAATTGACAATGTTCTCATCGGCGCCGTGGATGCGCTCATAATCATAACTGTCGAGCAGGCTTTCGGGTGCGCTGCCTTCAAGGACAAGCTTGAGTTTCCAGATCAGATTGTCCGTGTCCTGAATTCCGGAATTTGCGCCACGTGCGCCAAAAGGCGAAACCTGATGTGCCGCATCACCGGCAAAAATGACCCGGCCTTTGTGAAACTGCTCCATGCGGCGGCACTGAAAGGTGTAAATTGAGCTCCATTCAAGTTCGTACTCCACCTCCGCCCCAAGCATGGCGCGCAGGTGCTTGTCGATGTTTTCCGGTTTCAGTTCTTCTTCGCGGTCAATATCCCAGCCAAGCTGAAAGTCGATGCGCCAGACATTATCAGGTTGCTTGTGCAAAAGTGCCGACTGACCTCTGTTAAAGGGCGGATCGAACCAGAACCAGCGTTCGGTTGGGAAATCCGCCTCCATGATCACATCTGCAACCAGGAAATGATCTTCAAATACCCGGCCGCCAAAATCCATCCCCATCATTTGGCGGGTCGTTGAATTTGCCCCGTCGCAGGCAATCAACCAGTCGGTCTCGATATTATAAGGGCCTTCTGAGGTGTCGATTTCAAGCACAACATGGTCATCATGCACCCCAATGGCCGAGACTTTGTTGCCACCGCGGATTTCAATTGCTTTCCCCTCTGCCTGCAGTTCACGAACCCGGGCCACCAGATATTCTTCGAAATAGTATTGTTGCAGGTTGATGAAGGCAGGGCGTTTGCTACCGGTTTCAGCAAGAAAGTTGAACTGATAAATCTCGCGCTCTTTGAAAAAGACCTTGCCCAGATCCCATTCGACCCCTTTGTCGACCATGGCGTCGCCACAGCCCAGCCGATCCAGAATTTCAAGCGGTCGCTTGGCAAAGCAGATGGCACGCGAGCCAGAGCTGACTTTGTCATTATCATCAAGTACAACCACGGGAATGTCGTTTTGGGCAAGATCAATGGCTGCCGCCAAGCCGATGGGCCCGGCACCGACAATTACAATTTTGTGGCGGACCGCGACTTCGCTTTCCTGATCAGGTGAGCGGCTGTAGGCATAAAGTGGGGTCTCAAAAATCTTGTTCATCGGGCGTCCTCTTTTGGTGGCGGATCTTGCGTCATGGCCATTGTATCATTTTTTGCCCCTCGCGGGTCTGGCTATTTGCCGCAGTTTTCATGTCCAATAGGCGTCGGCACTGGGAGCGCGGTCACCGGTAAGGTAAAACTCGTCAAGCTGGGGCGGAGTATGCCCGGCATGGCTTAGCTGCACATGCGCCTGCCCCCGGTGGTGGATCTGGTGCTGAAAAAGATGCAAAAGCAGGTCGCCGGTAACTTCGTGCTTGATGCCATCACGCCGATCGAGTGCCACAAGTGAGTCCAGTCCCTTGTGGCCGATCTGATTGCAAAAAGAGGCAAGGCGCATGTCGGCATCCGCTTGCATTTTGGCAAGGCTGGCGGGGTCTGTGGGGTAGTCATCAAAGAAGATCGCCCGCCCCTTGCCGCCCTGTTCCAGCCCGTCGATGTAATACAGGTCAACCTCAAGGACATGGGCCAGGGTTTCGGCGACCGAGGGGCAAAAGCCGGGGCGTTTGGCGGTGAATGCCTCAGGGTCCAGTTTTTGTACGGCGGTCCACAAAGTTGCGTTGGACCACGCATTGTTCAGGACCATTTTCAAGTAGGTGCGTGCCATTTTTCCTCTTTCTATGTCCTATTCCCCGGTCGCCAGGACCACAGGGTTAAGTCCGGCCATCGCAAACACCAACAAAGTCATTATGAACAGTAGAAAACGAAACCGCCGGTGCTCCGCGTTTCCGAAGAATGTAAAGAATGCCCTCATTTGACTGGAAATTCCACCTCCATCAAACAGCCCGGCCTTTGTCCTCGCGACGATCCAGAGCATTCTGAACATCATAATTGCCCAGGCTACGAAGATCAGCCCCATGAAAATCAGCCAGATGAGATTCGGAGTGCCCAAGTTCACCCCTGTAAATCCGCCCACATATCGAGATCACGCTGTCCTCACCAATGATGATGCCTGAGTTCGGGTCGCCCTCGGCGGTGAAGGCGTAAAGGCCGTCACCTACCTGGGTAAAACTGTTTTTTTTCTCGGCCATGTCGCCTTGTGACGCGAATGCTTTTGCCATGGTTTAGTCCATTTTTTTTAAAGTGAGTGTCTGCGGCACGCTTTATGTATTTGATGAGGGGCGCTGCCCCTCGTCGCCATTGTCTCTCGGATCAATGGCGCTCCAATGACGACCCCCGGAGGTATTTATACCAAGACGAAAGTGCGGTCATTCAAGGAATTCCAGCCGGTTACCGAAGGGGTCGGCGGTGAAGAAACGCTGCCGGTCTTTGATGGCGTCGTCCCAGATGACCATGTGGCCATTTGTGGTCAGGCGTTCGGCCAGTGTTTTGATTTCGGTCACGCGAAAGCCGGGATGGGCCTTTTTGGCGGGAGAGAACGGGGTTTCAACGCCCAGATGCAATTCACTGCCGGAAAGATCAAACCAGCATCCGCCGCGCTTTTTCAACGCCTCGGGTTTTTCGATCTCCGTCAGCCCGATAATATCACCCCAGAAGGTCCGGCAGGTCTGTTCAGCACCTTCGGGTATGGCAATCTGGATATGATCGAGACTTGGAGTCATCGTTTGAAAGGATCCTCAAGGGCTGCCAGAACCGCGCCGCTGCAATCACCAAAGCCGATTTGGTAACCATCGCCCCGTGCCGCGCCATGCAAGGTTAGGGTATCGCCGTCGTTGAGGAAAGAACGCACGTCGCCACCGTCCAGCGTCAGGGGTTCTTTGCCGCCCCAGCTAAGTTCAAGCAATGAGCCGCGCGAAGCTTTTTCGGGGCCGGATATAGTGCCCGAGCCCAGAAGATCGCCAACATTCATCGGGCAGCCAGAGGTACTGTGATGGGCCAGTTGTTGTGCTGCGGAGTAATAAAGCTCGCGCATGTTTGTGCGGGTGATGGTGGTGGCGTCTTTGCCCATTGGGGCCAGGGTGACGGAAA
>JAAEUB010000007.1 GCA_024227755.1 Paracoccaceae bacterium
CGACATTATAGAAGCGTGTATTCAGATTGGGAGATATTAGCAGTCACCCCGATAATATGGGGTCAGATGTTAATGGCACTTACTTAAGAATATTTTTAAGAGAAATCAAGCGGATAGATTGATCGACCAAGGTAGCATGATATAATACGCTCAAGCCAACAAAATTGAGGTCGACCATGTATCAGTCTATTCGGACCCGCATCGAAGGGCAAATGGCCAACCTGAAAAACCGTTTTGGTCAAGTGAAGGAGCTGCCGCTGGGCGAAGTGTTACCCACCGAGGTGGTGGCGCAGGCGGTGGAAGAAGAAGTGGGCGCGCATCGCCAGCGCGTGTTTCCCCCCCTGGTCACGCTCACAACCTTTATTGGCCAAGTACTCGATCCGGATCATTCGTGTCGGGAAGCCGTGGCCCAGGTGGTAGCGGCGCGGGTGGCGGCGGGCGAGGAGCCGTGTTCGAGCGCGACGGGAGCCTACTGCCAAGCTCGTCAACGGCTGCCGGAAGAGCTGCCGCTGCGCTTGATGCGCGAGACCGGTCAAGCCTTGGAGGCGCAGGCAGAGGCGGACTGGAAGTGGAAGGGGCGCCCCGTCAAACTGGTTGACGGTACCACCGTGTCGATGCCGGACACCGAGGCGAACCAAGAGGCGTATCCCCAACCGAGTGGGCAAGCGCCCGGTCTGGGGTTTCCCCAAGCGCGCCTGGTGGGCTTAATCGGGCTGTCGACGGGGGCGGTCGAGCAGATCGCCATCGGGCCGTGCCAAGGCAAACAAACCGGGGAACATGCCTTGCTGCGTCGCGTGTCGGATGCCTTGGTAGCCGGGGACGTGCTGCTGGGGGATGGGTATTATAGCTCCTATTGGCTGCTGGCCCAGTTGCGTGCCCAGGGGGCGGACGGGGTGTTTGAGTTGCACCACCGGCGCGCGAGTGGCTTGTCGCGGTGGCAGAAAGAAGCCCAGGTGGTCTGGGAAAAGCCCAAGCAGCGCCCGGACTGGATGGATGAAGCCACTTACCAACGGATGCCGGCAAGCTTAACGGTGCGGGTAATCCGCTCCCGGGGGAAAGTATTGGTGACGACCTTGCTAGACAGGAAGACGTATCCGCGCCGGGCGATCTGCCGGCTCTATACCCAGCGTTGGCACGTGGAGGTCGATCTGCGGTTCATCAAAGAGGTGATGCAAATGGGGGTGTTGCGAGGCCAAACTCCAGCGATGGTGCGCAAGGAAATCGCGGTGCATCTGCTGGCTTACAACCTCATTCGCACGGTCATCGCCCAAGCCGCCCACCGCTATGCCGTCGCCCCGCGCACGGTGAGCTTCAAGGCGGCGCTGCAACTGCTCACCGCTTTTCAAAACAAGGGCTTGCTCGACACGGCGGCCACCTGCCAGGCCTCTTATGAGCCCTTGCTGCACAGCATTATCGGCCACCGCATTGGCAACCGACCGGGACGCACCGAACCGCGCGCCGTGAAACGGCGTCCCAAAAAATATCCCCTTTTAACCAAGCCACGCCCGCAAGCCCGAGAGGAACTCTTTCCAGAGGTGCAATATGCTTAAGTACTCGTCAGTCATAAATTCATCGTCTGCTGTTTAAGCATAGCGATTTCTGCCGGCTGGTAAAAGCAGCCGATCAAGTAATGTAAAAGTCGTTGTTTGTGAACGCTACTTAAGCCGCCCAGCGGTGCTCATCGGCGTCATCGTCGTTATCGCCGTTGAAGAGGTGCTGTATTTTCTCTAAGACGCTGTTTTGTGGGAGATGAACGAATTGTTTGGTTAGTCTGGGGGCGAGCACCTGTTTGACGGTTTTCTCCGAAGGTAACGTCCGCGACTGGGTGCGCAGATAGAGACGATGTTGCAGCCATACGGTGTCGTTAAAGCGAAGCGCGATCAATTGCAGCAAGCCCTGGGCGATAACGGCACACAGGACAAAGGATTCATAAGCCTGCCAGCAAGCTTCAACGGTGCCCACGTGCGGAGCAGCAGGCGCTTTTAGGTGACGATTGGCGCGGGGCCGGCGGGGGTGTCGCGGCAGTTTTTTCGTCCAAAAGCGAAAACAAAACGCGTGGAGGAGATTTTTCATCATGTCAAACATGGTTTCAATCCGGGTGCGCACACAGTACAGTTCCAGCGCGGTGGCTGGAGCGAGCGTCAACGCCGAGCACATCAAGACGATACGACCGCGCGAGGTAATCGCGAAGATAAACAACAGCCAGTCGCCCAGCGGCTTCCACAGCAAGGGTAGCGCCATGACTTGGACGGTTTCGCGTTGGCCGTAAATCTGGCACTCGACGGTATCAAACAAGTGCAGATGATCAAAACATTCCTGCAGGTAGACTTTCTCGCCATAAAGGGGTTGTGGGCCGCGTTGATGAGGTGGTTTGGGGGGTGCTAAGAAATAAGCGACATAATTTTTTTTCGCTCGGATGAGTAGCTGCAGATAAGGCTGTTTGAGCACGATGGAATACACCGAGCGGGCTAACCGAAAGACCTTAGCGGTGGGGAAAAACGCATCCAACACCAACCAGGCCGGGCGCTCATGGGCGAACGCAAAGTTCAATGCCATCGCCACCACCCGTTCACCCAGACTGCTGCGGGAGGCCTCTGGCGAGTCCGCTGCCTGACCCAGATGAACAAACCCCTGATGGATACGCAGTTCCAAGGGTAAACAAAAACACGCCGCCAGTGTCCCCACCACTACGCCAATACCACCCCAGCATTGACCACGAAAGTAGGACGGTTTAGCTTGCGTCTCGGAGTGCTCATGCATCGACACCACGCCCGGCATGCGCCCGCCGTCTTTAACTACATGAGTATGATCACCAAGCAGCACACACCGGCCCATGATCTCAACGGCAACGTCTTGGTTTAACACATACTGCTGCCAAGTAGAGTAGAGTGACGATAGCCGATAGGCTTTGGAGCGAAAAAAATGCAGCAAGCGGTAGTAGTCCGATTCCCCGACTAACCAGAACCGGCACATTGAGGTGACTCCGATCATCTCCGGGGCGGCAATAAAACTGATCACCACCGTACAAAATAACAGCCAACTGCGCTGGCGGGAAAAGCTACTTCTAAAGTGGTGCAACGCATCATAGAGGTAGGTCAGCATAAACTCTCCTCGCGCTATCGATAAGATGTTGACAGAGTACCGATAGGATAGGGAAATTTATGCCGTTTTGGGGCAATACGGCGGGAAGAGGTTATGCTACAGTGAACAATCACTCACCTCAATGCAGCGTCAGCCCCATTCGGGGGTCAGTTTCACGCTACGAAAACTCCGCGCGCCTATAGCTCTTGCTGACAGCCACTACAGCATTTGCTGCGCTAGAACTTACGACTGACGAGTAATGTCTGTGGACCCTTGATCAGGACAGGCATACGACTCCAGAAAATATCGAACCGTTGCATAATCTCATCATGCGAGATTTCAGCTCGCGCCATCG
>JAAEUB010000008.1 GCA_024227755.1 Paracoccaceae bacterium
GAACATGCCATCGCGCAGCCACGATGGACGCAGGATTATAATCCAAAACCGTATATTCCACGGCACAACCAGCAAAATGAGATCGTCATCAAGCAAACGTTTTCCGACTGGGAAGAGTTGTTCCAACGCCACAATGCTGGCAGGTCCGTCAGTTGTCTTAGCTGCTGCGCGCGTCATAGTAAGTTATCCTCTACCAGTTCAACTCGGCCACGACCATAAAGGGACCATTGTCGTTTGAACTGCCCATAAAATGAGCTTCTCCCAGGGACATATTCTCGCTTTCGACGAAGTCGCGCAATACTTGCTCATATCCCGTGGCAAGCGGCAGGCCGAAGCCAAGCCTCTCGTTGGTGTAGTCGAGCGTTTTCTGAACCGCTTTTGGCTTACTGATGTCGATAAAGCGGTCTGCGTAAAAATCAGCAAGTAGAATGCTTCCGGCAGGGGCGTAGTCGCGGACTTCCCGGATCGTTTTGCGCACGTCATCCTCGGTCAGGTAAAGCGTCACACCCTCTAACAGAAAGAGCGTCTTTTTCGAGGGGGCAAAGCCTGTAATGACCAGCTGCTCGATCGCGTTCTGGGTGTTGAAATCCACCGACACAAAGCGCACATGGTCGCTGTCTATTTCAGCGTTGAGCAAGGCCGTTCGCTTGTGCTTTTGCACGTTTGGTTGGTCCAGTTCATAATATATCACGCCATCGCGACGAAAGTCGCCATATGCCCTGGTATCATAGCCCGCGCCCATAACAACAAATTGCTCGACCTCTGGTATCGCCCGCTCGATAATGCGATCAAAATGTAGCGTCCTAACCACAATGATTTCGCCCAGGCCCTCGTTTCCCACCTCGGGAATTCGTGGATATAGGAAGAGTTTTCCCGACAGCTTAAATTTGATCCAAAGAGGAAAAAGAGCGAGCCAAAGCCCGGTCGTGGATGTGTTGGGCAGGGACGCTGCAAGCTTTGCAGTCGCCGGGTCCTTTCGAAGGCCAAAAATATGCATGGTCCAGCGACCATTGAGAACTTCGATTGCAGTTTGAGAAACACCTAACCTCTTGCTCACCACCAGCTGCCGATAAGCAACCAGTATGACACCGACAATAGCCAGCGGCATGAACGCTATTTGAAGTGGAACATAAATGAGGAAGCTCAAAAGAGACATAGAGTGTCCTTAGGCCCGATTTCTGATTGAGTGTTTATCACGCTCACGAATCACCAGCATTGGCAAGCTGCAAGACTAGGCTTCTCAACTGCGCACAAGCGTTCCTGCACACAGGTTGTGAGGGATTTGGCATTTTTGGACTAAAGCTGACGTCTAACAATGAGAGGCGGTGAGGCCACTTTTTGGTGTCACCGAGAGCGATCCTCAGCTCTCGCTAAGTGCCACCTTCATGTTTTTGACCTCATAGATTACTTCGCCGTCGGCCTCGACGATACCGTCGGCGACGCCCATGGTCAGGCGGCGGGTCTGGATGGCTTTGGTGAAGTCGATTTTATAGGTCAGCATTTTGCGGTCGGGGCGCACCATACCCTTGAGTTTGACCTCGCCCACACCCAGCGCATAGCCGCGCCCCTGCCAGCCGCGCCAGCCAAGGTTGAAGCCGGTCAACTGCCACAGACCGTCAAGGCCCAGACAGCCGGGCATGATCGGGTTGCCGGGAAAGTGGCAGTCGAAGAACCACAGGTCGGGTGAAATGTCGAATTCGGCCAGCACATGCCCCTTGCCATGTTCACCGCCATCGCCGGAAATATCGGTAATCCGGTCCATCATCAGCATCGGCGGCATTGGTAGCTGAGCGTTGCCGGGGCCAAAAAGCTCACCGCGTGCGCATTTCAGTAAGCCTTCTTTGTCAAAACTAGTGGGGTACCCTGCCATGCTTCCTGCCCTCGTAAATCGTGTTTGTCGTCATTGCTGTACCACCGGCATCTGTTGGGGCGCAAGACCGGGCGGATATGGCGCGGGTTTTTTGCCCGCGACCGGGTTGATTTGAGAACTTGTTCCTTTCTGCTGACGAGCCTATATAATACAGTCAGACGAGGAAGTGACGCGCGATGACGACCCCGATACTGCCTGATGAGACCGATTGGCTTGTGCAGGCCGGTCTGCGCCCGACAAAACAGCGGGTGACGCTGGCGCATTTGCTGGTGGGTGACGGGCAACACCGCCATACAACCGCCGAAAGCCTTTTCACGTCGGTGCGCAAATCTGGCGATGCGGTGTCATTGGCGACGGTCTATAATACCCTGAAAGTGTTTTGTAGTGCCGGGTTGCTGCGAGAGATTACTGTGAACGGTGCGAAAAGCTATTTCGATACCAACATCTCAAACCATCCCCATTTCTTCTGGGAAGAAACTGAAGAGCTTTGTGATGCCCCCGCTGAAGACCTGAAGATCGCCTGCCTGCCAATGGCCCCGGCGGTTGCGGAAGTCACCAAGGTCGACGTGGTGATCCGCCTGCGCAAGATGTGAGAATTTTCTAGAAAACTCCGCGCCTTTTACCCGATCGCGATCAGCTCAAAATCAAATACCAGTACCTTGCCCGCCAGGAAGTGATTGGCATCCAGGGTCACCGTGTCATCCGTCATGGCCGTCACCGTAACCGGCATTGCCTGTCCGTCCGGGCTGCGCATTTCCAGTTGCACGCCGATTTCCAGGGGCAGATCATCGGGCATTTCGCTGCGCGGTACTTCCAGCACGCCTTCGGAATTATGCGCGCCGTAAGCTTCGTCGGATGGGATCGTCACCTTTTTCTTGTCGCCCACTTTCATTCCGGCCAGTGCTTTGTCCAAACCGGGGATGATCTGACCGGAACCCACGGTGAATGCCAGCGGGTCGCGCCCGGATGAGCTGTCAAAGACGCTGCCATCTTCCAGTGAACCTGTGTAGTGAATGCTGACATTGTCGCCTGATTTTACTTCGCTCATTTTCTTTCCCTTAAAACCATTGCCCCGGCTCCATAAGCCCAAGGTCCAAAAGCTGTTGTGAATTCCATTTAAACTCGGTCGAGTTATGCCATTTGAAGCTGTGGATGTCGAATGTTGACCCGGCATTTGATTTCAGTGCCTTGGCGGTGCGGAAACTCACAATGGCGGTAGTGATGTTGTTATGCCAGGGGCAGGCAAATGTGTTGTATTCTTCGTCGTTAAAGGTGTGGTCTTCGCGCAGTAGCAGCCCCTTTTTTGCACGAAACAGCGAGATGCGGTCAATCTTACGGCGTGACGCGGGGATATGTTCCTCAAACCGCCACCTCAGACCGCCAAAAAAATCCAGTTGGCGTTCCTTTATTTGGTCGCCATTCTTAGGGTCACCGCGCCCGAGCGCGTAGTAGCCGGATTTGTCCAGCCAGGCATGTTCCAGTGATACTGCATTGGGATGCTGGTTCAGGTCTTCGGCATAGAGGTCAATCACATAAGTCAGCACTGCGTCGCGCCGTTCCTCGGTTTGAAAGGTCAGCATTTCGCCGATCGTGCGGTCTTCGCAAAACGGATGGAACAGGTATTCGCCGTTATAGCAGTAATAAAGCCACAGACCGGGTGCTGCTTCGATTATCGCGTTAACAGCTGTTTGCGTTGCGTCGTTTGCCGCCGTTTCATAATCAACCCGGTACACTTCGTCTTCAAGCTGGTCGGGCAGGTCAAGGATTGTGGGAGCAAACAAAATCACCGTTTCAAATCCGGCCATCTGATGGTGGACAAGGGTCGTTTCGACCTCAATCAGGTCTTCGACGAACACCATCGCTACCGGCCCCTTTACCAGCGCCGCTTTGCCGTTTTCCAGAAAGTCGTCCAGTGATCGGTATTGCATTTGTGCCCTTTGACCCTGCTTGGTGCGGGAGTTTGTTTAATTTTCCATGAAAACCACCGCTCTGCAAGAGTTGCGGGCGCTTTGGAAACCCTGTAACCAGCCGGATTTGATACTTCCTGCCGGAGCCCTGACATGGCCGATAAGAAAAAGCTCTATATCCGCACCTATGGGTGCCAGATGAATGTTTACGACAGCGAGCGTATGGCCGAGGCTTTAGGCGCTGATGGGTATGCCGAAACTGATACGCCCGATGACGCCGATATGATCCTTTTGAACACCTGTCATATTCGTGAGAAGGCCGCCGAAAAGGTTTACAGCGAATTGGGGCGTTTCAAGGGGCTGAAAGCCGACAATCCAGAATTGAAGATCGGTGTCGCGGGTTGCGTGGCTCAGGCCGAGGGTGAAGAAATTATGCGCCGCCAGCCGATGGTTGACCTTGTTGTCGGGCCGCAGACTTACCACCGGTTGCCGGACATGATGGAGGCACTGGCCAAAGGCGAGAAGGCGCTGGATACTGATTTTCCCGAGGAAGACAAATTTGAGCATCTGCCAAAGCGGCCTGGCGCCCGGCAAGGAGCAAAGCACAGACCGGCGGCATTTTTGACGGTGCAGGAAGGTTGTGACAAGTTTTGTGCCTTTTGCGTCGTACCATACACAAGAGGGGCCGAGGTCAGTCGCCCGCCAACACGGATTTTGTCCGAAGCACGTGAACTGGTTGGGCGCGGGGTGCGCGAGATCACTTTGCTGGGTCAGAATGTGAACGCCTATCACGGTGAGGGTGGTGTGACATTGGCCGGGTTGATCTGGGCACTGAATGACATTGACGGGCTTGAGCGTATCCGTTTCACAACCAGCCATCCAAGCGACATGGCGGATGATCTGATCGAGGCTTTCGGCACTTGCGCAAAGCTGATGCCGTACCTGCATTTGCCGGTTCAGTCCGGCAGCGACAGGATACTAAAACGCATGAACCGGGGCCATACGGGCGAAGAATATCTTAAGTTGATCGAGCGTATTCGTGCGGCCCGACCTGACATCTTGATTTCGGGGGATTTCATCACCGGGTTCCCAGAGGAAACCGACGCAGATTTTCAAGATACAATGGCGCTGATCCGCGCCGTGGGTTACGGGCAGGCTTATTCGTTCAAATATTCCTCGCGCCCGGGAACTCCGGCGGCTGAACGGACCTTGGTTGATCCTGATGTCGCAAACGCCCGGTTGCAGGAACTTCAGGCGCTGATCAGCACCCAGCAACGCGCGGCGCAAGATGCCATGATCGGGCGCGAGGTCAGCGTATTATTTGAAAAACCCGGTCGTTTCCCGGGGCAAATGGTGGGCAAATCAGATCACCTGCATGCGGTGCATGTAGCCGCGCCCGAGCTTGAGCCGGGTGATCTGAAACGTGTGAGAATCACCGAAAGTGGGACAAATTCACTGGCGGCTGTCGTTGTTGACTAAGACTTCGCGGTTTTAAGCGTCAGAGCTGGCTTTGAGCCAGAGACCACGCACTTATCCACAGTTCCTTTCAGGTTTGGCGGCGATATTGATCGAATCCCGCTTTTCTTATAGTTGAAAAACGCTAACATTGGCGGTGTATCAGGGGCTGTTTTTGTGCGTATTGGGCTGCCCTTCAAATGATTGATGGGGGGAAGCAACGGTGAAGGAAAAAGTACGAGCCACCCTGAGCAAGAGTTTAAACCTTGCCAGCGTTACTGTCAGTGTCGGCGCGATTGCGCTGGGCCTTACGGTGGGTGCCGCTGCGGCGCAGGAAAGCATTGTCGGCGAACGTTATGTTCCCGGTATCTGGACCGACCCGGACGGGTGTGAACACTGGGTAATGGATGACGGGGTCGAAGGTTACATGACCCCGCATGTGACGCGCGAAGGAATTCCTGTCTGCCACCGGGGAGAAACCTGCGCGGTGATGAACTCGGATCAGCTTTTCGCGTCCGGTCGCTATTCGATAAGCGCGGCAGGACGCGAACACCTGGCAGCTTTTTTTAGCGAAGCCGGGGCGACGGCCTATATTATTACCGGTCATACCGACAGCCGGGCAAGCGATGAGTACAATATGCGCCTGTCAGAGCGACGTGCAGGTGCTGTCGCGGCAATTGCAGGGTCGGTTGGCGCGCGGGTGGCAAGCATGCGCGGTTACGGCGAGCGCCAGCCGATTGCATCCAATGATACGGCTGTCGGAAGGCAGCAAAACCGCCGCGTCGAAATCGTCTGTTTGCGTTAAGGAGTTATGAATATGAGCATTACAAAAGTCTTTGCGTTCCTTGGCGTGGCATTCACATTGGCGGCTTGCCAAACCGGTGGGGATCGCGACATGACACGCGACAGCTTTTCTGACACCGGCGATCTTTCAAACCTGATTGCCGGGATCTGGATTGATCCCAACGGTTGCCAGCACTGGATCATTGATGATGGCGTCGAGGGTTACCTGTCAGCCCGGATGGATCCGTATGGCAAACCGATTTGCAATGATATCTATCCCACGGGCTATGCAATTGGTGATTACAAGGCTGGTCAGGGAATAGCAGATTTTCTTTGACCCGGCTGTTGAAATACTTCAAGACGGCTGCCTGTTACCCGGTGGCCGTTTTCTTGTCCGAGCTAATCGGACCCTGTCGGGCATCCCACGTTTCTGATCGGAGGATTTCTTGGGCATAGACGCTCTTACCCCGCAACCACAGACCCTGGAACCGGACGAGGTTCTGGTGGAATTTCCAGACAATCGTTTGCTGATTGATCTGTGCGGTGAATTTGACCGAAACCTTGCTCAGATCGAGCACTTGCTGGATGTGCAGATCCTGCGCCGCGGCAATCAATTGGTGCTGATCGGCGAAGCGAGTGCGCGCGAACAGGCAACGATGATATTGTCAGCGCTTTATCAGCGGCTGGAAAACGGTAAAGAGATCGAAGCGGGCGATATTGATGCTGAGGTCCGTCTTGGTGTCCCGGCGGGTGCGGATGCCAGCGAAAACGACCAGATCGAGATGTTCAAGTCCGGCCGCATTGAGATCAAGACACGCAAGAAACTGATCGAGCCCCGCAGCCCGGCGCAATCTGAATATGTTCAGGCCTTGTTCGACAAGGAACTGGTTTTCGGCATTGGCCCGGCGGGTACCGGCAAGACCTATCTGGCGGTTGCGGTTGCGGTGAACATGTTCATTTCGGGCCATGTGGACCGGATAATCTTGAGCCGCCCGGCGGTTGAGGCGGGCGAGCGGCTGGGTTTTCTGCCCGGTGACATGAAGGAAAAAGTCGATCCCTACATGCAGCCGCTTTATGACGCGCTGAATGACTTCCTGCCGTCCAAAATGGTGACGCGGCTGGTTGAGGAAAAGAGCATCGAAATTGCCCCCTTGGCCTTCATGCGCGGGCGAACTCTTTCGCACGCATTTGTCGTACTGGACGAGGCGCAGAATGCCACTGCCATGCAGATGAAAATGTTCCTTACCCGGCTGGGTGAAGGCAGTCGTATGGTTGTTACTGGCGACCGCACTCAGGTGGATTTGCAACGCGGTGTGCAATCGGGCCTGCACGACGCCGAGAATCTATTGAAGGGGATCAACCAGATCAGTTTCAAATATTTCACCACCAAGGACGTGGTGCGCCACAAACTGGTGGCGAAAATAATTGAGGCGTATGACAAGGCTGGTCCGGTTGGCTAGGTTGCGGTCTGTTGCCCCGGATTGGGGGCCAGTCCCCCAAGGCCCCCGTGATATGTTTGGCTCAAGGGAAAAGGTGATTTTACGTTGGGTTTACTTAGAGGAAGGTCTTCTCGGTGATTTATGACATCCTGGTGGAAGATGCCCGCTGGCGTGATGTCGCGTTTGAGGCGTTGGCGAAAACGGCGTGCGAGGCTGTATTGGTGCATCTTGCACTTGGGTTGGATTTTGAGATCAGCCTGCTGGGCTGTGACGATGCGCGCATCGCGGGACTGAACGAAACCTTTCTGGGCAAGGTGGGCGCCACCAATGTCTTGTCGTGGCCGGGTGAGGAACACGTCCGTGTTCCGGGTGGCAAACCGACCGCACCTACAATGCGGGAACTGGGTGATATTGCCATTGCATATGAAACCTGCGCGCGTGAGGCTGATGAGCAAGGCAAGGAAATCCGCGCCCATGTGAGCCATCTTTTGGTTCATGCGACCCTGCATCTGTTGGGTTATGATCACATTGACGACAAAGATGCAGTGATTATGGAAGGTTTAGAGGTGGAAATACTTGGCAAACTGGGTGTTTCGGACCCATATAAGGACATGGACGGGTAAAACCCGAGATACTGGAAAGGAAAAATGGGCGATACAGGCGAAGGATCCTCTAGCGCAGCGCAGGGCGCGCTGGATGAAGAGGACACAGATAACATCAAGCGCGGCAGCGGTTTTTTTACCCGCATTATTGACGCGCTCAGCCCGTCGGATGCAGGCGAAGAGCTACCTGATGGCGCGAATGACGTGAACGGAAACACTCAGCTCTTGGTGCCGGGGATGCTTAACCTGCGCCGGATGCGGCTTGAGGATGTGATGATCCCGTCTGCCGAGATCACCTCGGTTCCGGTTGAGATTAACAAAGATGACCTGGTTGAACTGTTTCGCGAAAGCGGGCTGACGCGGTTGCCTGTTTATACCGGCACCATGGATACACCTGAAGGGTTGGTGCACCTGAAGGATTTTGCCCTGACCCACGGGTTCAACGGTGGCGGTACGCACTATAATCTGAAGAAGCTTTTGCGCCCGCTGCTTTATGCGCCGCCGTCGATGCCGATCGGGGTTTTGCTGCAAAAGATGCAGGCCGAGCGTATTCACATGGCGCTGGTGATCGACGAATATGGCGGGGTTGACGGGTTGGTAACGCTTGAGGATCTAATCGAGCAGGTTATCGGCGAAATTGAAGACGAACATGATCTGGAAGAGGGCGTGCTCTGGACCCGCGAAGCGCCGGGTTGCTATCTGGCCGAGGCGCGCACGCCTCTGGACGAGTTCGAGGCTGAACTGGGGCAGCGCCTTGCGGGTGAGGGTCCGGATGACGACGAGATCGAGACACTGGGCGGGCTGGTCTTTGTGCTGACGGGTCATGTGCCGGCGCGCGGTGAGGTGATCAAACACCCATCGGGTGTGGAGTTTGAGGTTGTCGATGCCGACCCGCGCCGCATCAAGCGCTTAAGAATACGCCTGCCGGGGCATTCAGGCCAATCGGATGAATAAGCACCCCGGTGGCGGGGGCGGGCAACTGGTATTGTGGCTAAAACCGCGTCGGTGGCGCCTGTTTGGTGCCGGTTTTATGCTGGGTTTGCTGGGTGCTTTAGGTCAGCCACCTTTTGCGCTTTACCCGATAGGGTTGGCGGGTTTTGTTGCCGGGTTCTTACTGATCGCAGCGATGGATACGCCCAAACGGGCGGCAATGGCGGGGTGGGCGCTGGGAACAGGCTATTTTGCGGGTACTCTGATCTGGATCGTTGAGCCGTTTATGGTGGATGTGGCGCGCCACGGCTGGATGGCACCTTTTGCATTGGTTTTTCTTGCCGGAGGGCTGGCACTTTTCTGGTCCCTTGCGTCTGGGCTGGCATTCTGGCTGACGCAGGGTGTTCGGGGGGGCAGGTTTTTCTGGCTGGCATGGGCCGTGGCGATGGGGTTGGCCGAGTTGATCCGCGGGGTGATTTTCACCGGGTTTCCGTGGGGCGGGCTGGCGTCCTTTTGGCTCGATACACCGCTGATCGGACTGGCCGGATTGGTTGGGGCCAGTGGCATGGGTGCGCTGACTTTTCTGTTGATCGCCGGGGCGGGTACGGCCCTGCATGGTCCGGGCAAGGTTTTGCGCCTGACGGCATTGGTGGTTCCGGTTGCATTGCTGAGCGCGTTGGGGCTGTACACAACCAGTCAGGAACTGCCTGAACGCGCCCAGCCAATCACCCTTCGACTGATTCAGCCAAATGCGTCGCAGCACCTGAAATGGCACCCGGATCATGTGCTGGGTTTTCTTGAACGCGCCATTGATCTGACCGCCGCACCGCCCGCCCAGGGCGCAAGCGATCCTGATCTGGTGATCTGGCCAGAAGCTTCGGTGCCGTATCTGTTGGAACGGGCCGGGCCGGTTCTGGCCGAGATTGCCGCCGAAGCAGCGCCGGGGCGCGTTGTGCTGGGTATTCAGAGGTCTGAGGACAGGCGCTATTTCACGTCATTAGTAGCGCTGGATCAAAACGGTGCGGTTGAGGCGTTATATGACAAACACCATCTGGTGCCGTTTGGCGAATTCATTCCGGGCGGAGCACTTATGTACAGGCTTGGCCTCAAGGGTTTTGCCGCGCAATACGGCTATGGCTATTCTGCTGGTCCCGGGGCGGCGGTGCTGGATCTGGGGACGGCAGGCAAGGTGCTGCCACTGATCTGCTATGAGGCGATTTTCCCCGGCAACCTGCGCCACGCGCCTGAACGTGCCGATTGGATTGTTCAGATCACAAATGATGCCTGGTTCGGGGGATATTCAGGGCCACAGCAGCATCTGGCACAGGCGCGCCTGCGGGCGGCCGAGTTTGGCCTGCCATTGGTTCGCGCTGCCAATACCGGGATCAGTGCTGTCATTGATGCGCGCGGGGGGGTGGTGGCCAGTCTTGGGCTTGATCAGGCGGGATATCTCGACGCAGAACTACCCGCAGCCTTGCCGGCCACGATCTATTCGCGCAGTGGTGACCTGCCGTTAACGTTTCTATTTATAGGGATCGGTTCAGGACTGTGGGTGCAGCGCCGGAAAAACAGAGTTTGACCCTGCCGGTCAGGGCAGTTAGAGAACGATATCGACCGCCACAACGGCTTCCTGGCGTGGCGGAATTTTTTATTACGGAGCAAATCTCATGACCAGAAAAAGCCACACCTTCACTTCGGAATCAGTTTCTGAGGGCCACCCCGACAAGCTGTGTGACCGGATTTCGGACGCGATCCTTGACGCGTTCCTGACTGAAGACCCATATTCGCGCGTCGCATGCGAGACCTTCGCCACCACCGACCGATTGGTAATCGGCGGCGAAGTGCGCGGGCCTGCCAGTGTTATAGCCCGCGTCGAAGACATCGCCCGCGAATGCGTGCGCGACATCGGCTATGAACAGGACGGGTTTCACTGGGCTAACCTGAAAGTAGACAGTTACCTGCACGCGCAATCTGCCGACATCGCCCAGGGTGTGGACAGTGGCGACGATAAAGATGAGGGCGCTGGGGATCAGGGTATCATGTTTGGCTATGCCACCAATGAAACACCTGAGCTGATGCCCGCACCGATCCAGTACAGCCACGCCATTTTGCGTCGTCTGGCTGAGGTGCGCAAAAATGGCATTGAGCCAAAGCTTGGACCGGATTCGAAATCGCAGATCTCTATGCGCTATGATGGCGCCAAACCGGTCGGGGTGACGCAGGTTGTGCTGTCGACGCAACATCTGGACCCGGAGTTGAGCTCGGACGATGTCAGGGACATAGTCGAGCCATACATTCGCGAAATACTGCCTGAAAAGTGGGTAAACAAGAAAACCCAGTGGCATGTTAATCCGACCGGCAAGTTTGTCATTGGCGGGCCTGATGGCGATACCGGGCTGACCGGGCGCAAGATCATCGTCGATACTTACGGTGGCGCTGCCCCGCATGGCGGCGGGGCGTTTTCCGGTAAAGACCCGACCAAGGTTGACCGCTCGGCCGCTTATGCGGCGCGCTATCTGGCAAAGAACATCGTTGCCGCGGGGCTGGCCGAACGCTGCACCTTGCAGATCAGCTATGCAATCGGTGTGGCGCGCCCATTGTCGATTTTTGCCGATACCCACCGCACCGGCGAGGTTTCGGAAGAGGCGATCGAGAAGGCCGTGGCCGAGGTCATGGACCTGACCCCGCGCGGTATCCGCGAACATCTGGGCCTGAACAGACCAATCTATCAACGCACCGCTGCTTACGGTCACTTTGGCCGCGCGCCTGAGGCCGATGGTGGCTTCAGCTGGGAACGGACAGACCTGATCGAGGCTTTGAAGAAAGCCGTGTAGATTTAGGTGTTGCGTAGTCAAAATGAGTGGCTGCGCCACGCTTTATTCCGATTGGCGTTTGAGGCGGATGGTGTAGTCGCCATTTGACCGGGCTTTTGAAAAGAGTGGCTCTATGAAAACCAACCGACCAAGCAATCACCCCTCCGGTGCGCCGTGGCGGAATTTTTACGGGCGTTTCAAGGGTAAGGGGCTGAGGGCTTCTCAGGAAGCGTGGCTGGATGAGGATCTGGCGGCATTGTCGCCGGGGGCTGTCGGCTGGGATGACAACCCCGAGAGGGTGCCACTTGACATTGCGGCGCTGTTTGGTGACCGGCCTTTGTGGCTGGAAGTTGGATTTGGCGGTGGCGAACATCTGGTGCATCAGGCGGCGGCGAATCCCGAAGTAGGGATCATTGGTTGCGAGCCATATATCAACGGGGTGGCGATGCTTTTGGGTAAGATCCGGGCGTTGAAACTTGACAATATCGCGGTTCATGCCGGTGACGTGCGCGATTTGTTTGACGTGCTGCCAGAGGGGTCGGTAGAGCGCGCTTTTGTGCTATACCCTGATCCTTGGCCGAAAAAGCGCCACCACCGCCGGCGATTTGTGACGCCAGAATACCTTGAACCGTTGGCGGGGGTGATGGCACCGGGGGCTGAGTTGCGGGTGGCGACGGATATCCCCGATTATGTGCGCCAGACCCTGGAGGAGGTGCCAGGTGCCGGTTTTGTTTGGGAAGCAGAGAGTTCTGAGGATTGGCGCCAGCCGTGGAGCGATTGGATTTCTACGCGCTATGAACAAAAGGCTTTGCGTGAGGGACGGGTTCCGCATTACCTGACATTTCGCCGGATCTGAGGGCGGTTCGCCCGCTGACGCGGTCGACCGGGGCCGCTTCGCGGCAATTTCGGCCTCCGGCGGGAGTATTTTCGCCAAGATGAAGCAGGGGAATGGACCCGGGTGGGACCTTGGGTTATCAGCGCCTGAATAGCCAAAGGAGAGCCACATGTCCGGCCATGCAGATCCCATTCCCATGATCTCGCGCAAGAGCGGCCCTCTGAAAGGCGTGGCCGAGGTGCCGGGCGACAAGTCAATTAGTCACCGGGCGCTGATACTGGGGGCATTGAGTGTTGGTGAGACGCGTATTTCCGGGCTTTTGGAAGGCGATGACGTGCTGGCGACTGCCGCTGCTATGCGCGCCTTTGGTGCCGAGGTCGAGCATCTGGGAGCGGGCGAGTGGCGTGTGAACGGAGTTGGCGTTGGCGGATTCCAGGAGCCTGAAAATGTGATTGATTGCGGCAATGCCGGTACAGGTGCGCGCCTGATCATGGGGGTGATGGCGACAACCGGAATTAGCGCGACCTTTACCGGTGACGCCAGCCTGCGCTCGCGTCCGATGGCGCGGGTTACGGAGCCGATTGCGCTTTTTGGCGCGCGTTCATTCGGGCGCGAGGGTGGGCGGTTGCCGATGACGATTGTTGGTGCGGGCGATCCGGCTCCGGTGCGCTATGAGGTGCCGATGCTATCGGCGCAGGTGAAAAGTGCGGTTTTGTTTGCCGGGCTGAATGCGCCCGGGAAAACTGTGGTGACCGAAAAGGAAGCCACGCGCGACCATACCGAACGGATGCTGGCGGGCTTTGGCGCCGAGATTTCGATTGAGGAAACCGATGAGGGGCGGGTGATCACCCTGACCGGTCAACCTGAACTAAAGCCTCAGAATATTACTGTGCCGCGTGACCCAAGCTCGGCCGCATTTCCAGTTTGTGCTGCCCTGATCACCCCCGGCTCAGACGTTTTGGTGCCAAATATCGGGCTGAACCCGACGCGTGCCGGTTTGTTTGCCACTTTACGTGAAATGGGCGCGGACCTGACCTATGAAAACGAGCGCGAAGAAGGCGGCGAGCCTGTGGCGGACCTGCGCGCGCGCTTTTCACCGGATATGAAGGGCATAGAAGTTCCGCCGGAACGTGCCGCCAGCATGATTGACGAATACCCGATCTTGTCGGTGGTGGCCGCCAATGCAACCGGTGACACGGTAATGCGCGGCGTTAAGGAATTGCGGGTTAAGGAAAGCGACCGCATTGACGCAATGGCGCGTGGGCTTGAGGCCAATGGCGTAGCGCTGGACGAGGGCGAGGATTGGTGGATCATTCACGGTAACGGTCCGGGTACTGTCAAGGGCGGCGGGCTGTGTGAGGCGCGGTTGGATCACCGCATTGCCATGAGCTTTCTGGTGCTGGGCATGGCGGCGCAAAATCCGGTGCGGGTCGATGATGGGGGACCTGTTGCGACCTCGTTTCCGATTTTCGAGCCTCTGATGGCGGGGCTGGGGGCGCAGATTGTGCGAGCGAACCAATGATGACCGGCGGCTGTCTGTGCGGTGCGGTGACGTACCAGGTATCGGGTCCTTTGCGTCCAGTCATTTCCTGTCACTGCAGCCAGTGCCGTAAAACCAGCGGTCATTATGTGGCGGCGACCTCGGCGGCGCGCGCGGATCTGGTGGTCAGCGGTAAGGTGCGTTGGTTTGTGTCGTCAGATACAGCAAGTCGTGGGTATTGCCCGACCTGCGGCTCTAACCTGTTTTGGGATGGGGCGGGCGAAAACATGTCGATATTTGCCGGATCACTTGATGGGGCCACCGGATTGAAAACGGCGGGCCATATCTATTGCGCCGACAAGGGGGATTATTATGAAATCTCAGGCGAAGTTCCGATGGCCGACGGTTGTGACGCTGTGTTGACAACGATGGTAGGCACGCGATGAGGTTTACTATTGCCATCGACGGCCCTGCGGCTGCCGGCAAGGGCACGATATCAAAAGCTGTGGCCTGGCATTTCGGCTTTGCTCATCTTGATACCGGTCTGCTTTACCGTGCGGTTGGGGCGAAGGTTCTTGCGGGGGCGGGTCCTGTGGCGGCGGCGCGGGGGCTGACGTCTGAGGACATCAACGGTGACCTGCGCAGCCCCGATGTGGCCGATGCCGCCAGTCGGGTGGCGGTGATCCCTGAAGTGCGTGCAGCTTTGGTCGACTTTCAGCGCGATTTTGCCAATCGTGACGGTGGTGCTGTGCTGGACGGGCGTGACATCGGCACGGTGATCTGCCCGGATGCAGATGTGAAGCTTTATGTGACCGCCAGCGCCAAAGTGCGGGCTGAACGGCGGTTTTTGGAACTTGAGGCCAAGGGCACGGACCTGACCCGCGCAGAGGTACTGAGCGATGTAGTGGCGCGCGACAAACGGGATGCAGAACGGGATGAGGCACCGATGCGGGCGGCGGGTGATGCCGTGACGCTCGACACCTCGGGGATGAGTATAGGCGACGCTGTGGCCGCGGCGATTAACCATGTCAAACTTGCGCGCCATGTTGGTTAGCGCCAATCCGAGGCGAACGCCGCAGGCGTGCAGGCGAGAAAAAGTGTGCGGCGAAGCCGCTCATTCTTGTGGCAGCACCCAACAACCCTTGCGCCCGCTCCATGCCCGGGCTATACGCGCGCCTGTCTAAGGGCCGTGAGAGCCTGAGCAGGGTCGGAAAACCACCGGCCCTTCTTTGTTTTCTCGCCCAACCGACCAAATGAAACCTGAAAGACCCGTGGAGACAACCGCGCGGCCCGAATAAACGCTAAAAGGACATTAACCGCATATGAGCGCTACAACATCGATGGAGGAATTCGAAGCCCTCCTTAATGAAAGCTTCGAAATGGACACACCCGACGAAGGGTCTGTCGTTAAAGGCAAAGTCATCGCTATTGAAGCTGGACAAGCCATCATCGACGTCGGCTATAAAATGGAAGGCCGCGTTGACATCAAAGAATTTGCAGATCCCGGCGAAGCCCCGAAAATCGAGGTTGGCGACGAGGTCGAGGTTTTCCTGCGTCAGGTAGAAAACGCCAAGGGCGAAGCTGTTATCAGCCGCGAAATGGCGCGCCGCGAGGAAGCATGGGATCGGCTTGAAAAAGCTTACGCCGATGAAGCCCGCGTTGAAGGCGCCATCTTTGGCCGCGTCAAAGGCGGCTTTACGGTCGATCTTGGCGGTGCCGTGGCCTTCCTGCCCGGCAGCCAGGTTGACGTGCGCCCGGTACGTGACGCAGGGCCCCTGATGGGTCTCAAACAACCATTCCAGGTTCTGAAAATGGACCGCCGCCGCGGCAACATCGTTGTTTCGCGCCGTGCAATTCTGGAAGAAAGCCGTGCCGAACAGCGCGCCGAGGTTATCGGTAATCTGGCCGAGGGTCAGGCTGTTGAAGGCGTCGTCAAGAACATCACCGAATACGGTGCGTTCGTTGATCTGGGCGGTGTTGACGGGCTGTTGCACGTCACCGATATGGCCTGGCGTCGGGTTAATCACCCGTCTGAAATCCTGTCGATCGGTGAAACCATCAATGTGCAGGTCATCAAGATCAACAAGGAAACCCACCGTATCAGCCTTGGCCTGAAACAGCTTCAGGAAGATCCGTGGGATCTGGTTGCTGGCAAATACCCGCTGGATTCGGTACATACCGGCCGGGTCACCAACATCACCGATTATGGTGCGTTTGTTGAACTGGAAGCGGGCGTTGAAGGTCTTGTTCACGTCTCGGAAATGTCCTGGACCAAGAAAAACATCCATCCTGGCAAGATCGTTTCGACCAGCCAGGAAGTCGAAGTTATGGTCCTGGAAATCGACGGTACAAAACGCCGTGTTTCCCTTGGCCTGAAGCAAACCATGCGCAATCCGTGGGAAGTCTTCGCCGAAAGCCACCCCGAAGGCACCGAGGTCGAGGGCGAGGTCAAGAACATCACCGAGTTTGGTCTGTTCATTGGTCTCGAAGGCGATATCGACGGCATGGTTCACCTTTCGGACATCAGCTGGGACCAGCGTGGCGAGGAAGCCATTCAGGAATACCGCAAAGGCGATATGGTGCAGGCGGTTGTTTCCGATGTGGACACCGACAAGGAACGCATCAGCCTGTCAATCAAAGCACTGGGTGGCGACAAGTTTGCCGAAGCCGTGGGCGGCGTCAAACGCGGCGCGATCGTTACGGTTGCAGTGACCTCGATTGAGGATGGCGGCATCGAAGTGGAATATGAAGGCATGAAAGCCTTCATCCGCCGCTCAGACCTGTCGCGTGATCGTTCCGAGCAACGCCCGGAACGCTTCCAGGTCGGTGACAAGATTGATGCACGTGTGACCAATGTCGACGCAAAATCACGCCGCCTTGGTCTGTCGATCAAAGCCCGTGAGATTGCTGAAGAAAAAGAAGCTGTCGAACAATATGGCTCGTCGGATTCAGGTGCTTCGCTGGGCGATATTCTGGGTGCTGCGCTGAAAAGCGAAGACTGATCGTTTCCGGCCTTCAAGCCAAAGATCAGACCCCACTGCCGAAAGGTGGTGGGGTTTTTTGTCTGGTTATCCCACAAAGAATATTTTTGTGGGATAACTGGTGAACCTGTGTTATCCCACAAAGAATATTTTTGTGGGATAACTATGATCGAATATCACTCTCCAATCGGGCAGGCTGCCTATGATGATCTCAAGCGACTGTGTCGTGACGAACAGGTCACAGATATCAAAGGCACACCGGCGAAGAAAACGGTAAAGGGCAAGGGTTACTGGTACGACCGTTTCCGGATCGGCACGGATTGGTCCGAGACCTATCTAGGAGAGGACGGCCCCGAACTGGCCATGCGAATTGAACGCCACCTTGAGATAAAGGCTGAAAAAGACCAGCGCCGGGCCGAACGTATACGGCTGATTCGTCTTTTGAGGGCCGAAGGCTACACTCGTATCGACGCACAGACCGGCAGCTTGCTCTCGGCGATGGAAAAGGTTGGTGTTTTCCGGCTGGGTGGAACGATCATAGGGTCGGTGGCCTTTAGCCACTACGAGGCAGAACTCGGCGTGCGCTATCGGCTGGATCACCTTGCGCGGACGGACGATCTGGATATTGCCAGTTTCGAAGCCCTTTCGCTTGCCATCGGTGACCATGTTGCTGAACCCGTGCAGGAGGTTCTTGCCCGGTTTAAGTTTTCCCCAGTTCCTGGCTTGGATTCGCACCGGGTTTGGAGATGGAAACAGGCAGGGCGGGAAACTCTGGTCGAGTTCCTGATGCCAGCGCAGCGCGATGAGGGGGTCCGTGACCTGCCGGCGCTCGGCGTATCGGCTCGGGCGCTGCGGCACCTCGACTTTCTGTTGGCGGATCCAATCCACGCGGTTTCCCTTTATCGAACCGGCATTTTAGTCCAGGTTCCCCGTCCAGAGGCCTATGCAGTTCATAAACTCATCGTCGCTGACCGCAGACGCGATGGCCCGAATTCTGCGAAAGCAAGGAAAGATCGGGAGCAGGCCGGATTTCTGATCGAAGCTCTAGCGCAGGACCGCCCCGATGAACTTGCTGAATCGTATCTTGACGCGCGTGACAAGGGGCCGAAATGGCGACAACGTCTGGACGCCACGTTGGCACGTATGCCTGAAACCCGCAGCCTTTTGGACCGGGTATGAATTCTTAAAAGCGTGTTTGAACAGAATGTTGGAAAACCGAATCAAAACATGAAAAGAAAACAAAATCTGGCATGGCGACGTTGCAGGCAAATCTAAAACGCCGGATTTTCGAAAAAAAACGTGCGCTTAGGCGGTTTTTAGGGCAAGAAAATGCGTGGAGCTTGTTCCTCAAAATCCAATTTCCCCCTATAGTCGTTGTGGAACGCTGCCAAAAAGGCGCACATTAAAAAAGCTTTAGGGGGATATTTGAATGATCCGGTCGGAATTGGTCCAGATAATTGCAGACGAAAACCCGCACCTTTATCAGCGCGACGTTGAACGCATTGTATCCACGGTGTTTGAACAAATCATCGAGGCTATGTCGCGCGGCGACCGGGTTGAACTGCGCGGCTTTGGCGCATTTTCGGTGAAAAAGCGCGACGCTAGGGTTGGTCGCAACCCGCGTACTGGCGAAGCGGTGCAGGTTGAGGAAAAGCACGTTCCGTTTTTCAAAACCGGCAAAGCGCTCCGGGACCGGCTGAACGGCAGATAAGAGGGCCCCATGCGATACATCCGCTATGCGTTTCTGGCAGCTTTGGCTGTGGTATTGATAATTGTGGCGCTGGCCAATCGCGGCACCGTCACGCTGCATTTGCTGCCCGAGGGGCTTTCAGGCTTTCTGGGCTATTCCTGGGCGATTACCCTGCCTTTATTCATCGTCATATTCCTTGGCATCATCGCAGGTATCGGCGTTGGCTTTATCTGGGAATGGATGCGCGAACACCGCCAGCGGGCCGAGGCTGCGGGGGCTAAACGCGAACGTGACAGGCTGGCGCACGAGGTTGAGCGCCTGAAAGGTCCGAGCTCGCAAAAAGGTGACGACGTTCTGGCCTTGCTGGACTGAACCCAAAGCCTTCGTCACCGTTTTTGTGACAAATAGGGGCGCAACGCTTCATGACTTCCGTAATCAATGTGAAAATCTGCGGCCTGAAGCGGGCCGAACATGTGACGGTCGCGGCCAAAGCGGGTGTGCGTTACCTTGGCTTTGTGTTCTTTCAAAAATCACCGCGCAATGTTAGCCCCGAGGACGCGGCAAAGCTGGCGCTGGTGGTTCCACCGGGTATTGCCAAAGTGGCGCTGACGGTTAACGCCGACAATGACTTCCTTGATGCGTTAACGGCGCAGGTTCCACTTGATATGTTGCAGCTTCACGGCGGCGAAAGCCCGGAGCGCGTTGCTGAAATTCGTACACGTTACGGATTGCCGGTGATGAAAGCGGTTGGTATCGCCAGCGTGGAGGATCTTGCAAGGGCAGATGAATACGCGCAAGTGGCAGATCAGCTTTTGCTTGATGCCAAGCCCGCGAAGGGTGCTGAGCTGCCTGGAGGCAATGGTCTTGCCTTCGACTGGCAGCTGATAGCTGACCGCGAATGGAACTGTCCTTGGATGCTTGCCGGTGGTCTGACGCCGGATAATGTGGCCGAGGCAATACGCCTGACCGGAGCGCGGCAGGTCGATGTGTCTTCGGGCGTAGAAAGTGCGCCGGGGGTGAAGGACGCAGGCCTGATCGATGCTTTTCTACGCAACGCGCGATGTTGAACTTTCGTCGGGCCAGACGTGCGGATGTACCCGCCATTGTGGGGCTTTTGGCGGATGACATGCTGGGGCAGGGGCGTGAAAGGACGGATATGGCGCCATACCTGACCGCCTTTGATGCGATTGGGCAAGAAGGTGGTAATCAGGTCATTGTCGCAGTGGACGGCGCCGGGGCGGTACTGGCCACCTATCAGATCACCGTCATTTCGGGGCTGTCGCTATCGGCCGCCCGCCGGGCACAGGTTGAAAGCGTGCGGGTGGCGCGGGGAATGCGAGGGCAGGGCGTTGGCAAGGCAATGTTTGACGACGTCGAGATGCGGGCGCGGGCGGCAGGTTGCTCACTTATACAACTGACGATGAATGCGGAACGCAAAGACAGCCGCAAGTTCTATGAAGCCCTTGGCTTTAGCGCCAGCCATATCGGCTTTAAGCGCGCTTTAACCCCCTCTTAACCACAAAGGTGGAAAATGGGGTATGGCACGCATACCAGATCATCTTACCCCGGAAATCTGGCTGTCGCAGATTTTCAACTCGGCTGAGGCACGCAGAGGCGGCATCGTCAAACGCCATATCCGCGACGTAGAACGCCTGGCAGGCCGCACCCTTTTTGCGCGGGAAGTTGAGCGGCGCGGTTTTCAGGCTGTGGAAAACGGACGTCATTTCGTTGTCTTCTGCAATTCCCAACCAATCCAACCGGTGCGATGACAAGGGCTTTCGAAAGCCCTTGATCAAGCCGCTTCGAAGCGGCTTTTAACGCGGTTTCGAAACCGCGTGGACAAGGCGTTTCGAAAGGCCTTGCTCTTGCCCCTCAACGGTAGCTGCACTAGGACAGGTCGGGACCAGGTATAGAGGGCGCTGACATGGCCGACGATCTTTTCAATTCTTTCATGAACGGACCCGACGAAAAAGGCCGGTTCGGCAAATTTGGCGGGCGGTTTGTTTCCGAAACATTGATGCCGCTAATCCTGTCGCTGGAGGCCGAGTACGAGAAGGCCAAGACCGATGCCAGCTTTTGGGCCGAGATGGACGATCTGTGGGAGCACTACGTTGGCCGCCCATCGCCATTATACTACGCCGAAGGGCTGACGCGCCATCTTGGCGGAGCCAAGATTTACCTCAAGCGCGACGAGCTGAACCATACCGGCGCCCACAAGATCAACAATGTTCTGGGTCAGATTCTGTTGGCGCGGCGTATGGGCAAGACCCGTATCATTGCCGAAACCGGTGCGGGCCAGCACGGGGTGGCAACGGCCACGGTCTGCGCCAAATTCGGCCTGAAATGCATTGTTTACATGGGTGCGCATGATGTTGAGCGCCAGTCACCGAACGTGTTTCGCATGCGCCTTTTGGGGGCCGAGGTTATCCCTGTCACTTCCGGTCGTGGAACACTCAAGGATGCGATGAACGACGCTTTGCGCGACTGGGTGACCAATGTGCGCGATACTTTTTACTGCATCGGTACGGTGGCCGGACCGCATCCTTACCCCGCGATGGTGCGCGACTTTCAGGCGATCATTGGCAAAGAAGCCAAGGCGCAGATGATGCGCGCCGAAGGGCGGCTGCCCGATACGGTGATTGCCGCGATTGGCGGTGGCTCAAACGCGATGGGGCTGTTTTTTCCGTTTCTGGATGATGAGAGCGTGCGCATTATTGGGGTCGAGGCCGGCGGCAAAGGCGTCAACATGAAGATGGAGCATTGTGCGTCCTTAACCGGTGGTCGCCCCGGTGTGCTGCACGGCAACCGAACCTATCTTTTGCAGGATGATGACGGGCAGATCCAAGAAGGATACTCAATCTCGGCCGGGCTGGATTATCCTGGTATCGGTCCAGAACATAGCTGGCTGCACGAGATCGGCCGCGCCGAATATGTGTCCATTACCGATATGGAAGCGCTGGAGGCGTTCCAGCTTTCATGCTCGACCGAGGGCATTATTCCCGCACTTGAACCTAGCCACGCACTGGCGCATGTGATGAAAATCGCGCCCGAGCTGCCCAAAGATCATATCATCTGCATGAATATGTGCGGGCGCGGCGACAAAGACATCTTCACCGTCGCCAAGCATCTGGGTTTTGACATGAGCGATACCGAGGGGCGACCGGCGGGTTAGTCTGGTGGGATGCAGGGGTCGGGATGGACCCAGCGAAAAATGGAGTTGGTGTCAAAGACGCAAAGCTGGATTGCGGTTTCTC
>JAAEUB010000009.1 GCA_024227755.1 Paracoccaceae bacterium
AGCGACAACCATCGAAACCGCCCTCACTTTCTACCCCCTGCACACCATCCACCTCACGTATTCAACCCACCCCGCAGCCTTCTAGCCCACACACGGGCTCGAACTCATCCCTCCAGCCCCGTTCACTCTGTTTTCCCGACCCATCGCCATTACCCTCAACCATCTGTTTCTTGAACAAACCCTTGCGGGTAACATGCAAGAACAGGTGCGTTGGCGCGCGCATAAGCACCTTCTCAGCCAGTCCACCAGCTTTTTTCAAAACGACTTTGCCGGGCGATTGTCCAACCGAGTCATGCAGCTTGGCCCGGCGGTTGAAGACAGCACATATATGTTCTTTGAAGGCATCTGGTACGCGCTTACCTACGTCATTTCGGCCATGGTTATTCTTGGCGGGCTGGATATCCGGCTGGCCCTGCCACTGGCAATATGGCTGGCGATCTATATCCTCTATGTGCGCCTGATCGCGCGTCGGGTGGCGGTAGCAAGCGAAAAGTGGTCAGACACAAGGTCACTGGTTTCAGGCCGGGTTGTCGATGCCTATGCCAATATCGAAACCGTCAAGCTTTTCGCCACTGGCGCTGACGAAGAGGCCTATGTGCTCTCTGCCATGCGCCGGTTGCGCCTGCGATTTCAACGATTCCTGCGGCTGATGACGGAAATGAGTTTTGGCCTGAACTTAATCAACGGCTTATTAATCACCGGCGTCCTTGGCCCTGCAATCTGGTTGTGGTCGCGCGGTATCGTATCAGTGGGTGAAGTGGCGGCGGCATCGGCACTTACGATCCGCCTTAACGGCATGTCCGGCTGGATCATGTGGGTCACCATCCGGCTGTTTGAACATGCCGGCGTGATCCGCGAGGGGCTGCGTTCGATCTCGGTTGATCCGGAACTTAAAGACGCCCCTTCAGCGTCTGCGTTGAAGGTGGAGAATGGCGCCATCGATTTTAGCGACGTCTCGCATCATTACGGCAAGGGCGTTGGTGGGCTTGACCACGTTTCACTGTCCATTCCAGCCGGGCAGAAGGTCGGGCTGGTGGGGCGCTCAGGTGCGGGCAAATCTTCGCTGGTGAACCTGCTTTTACGTTTTCGCGACACCGAGCAGGGGCGCATCAGGATTGACGGTCAGGACGTTGCAGAAGTAACTCAGGACAGCCTGCGCGCCGCCATCGGAATGGTAACTCAGGATAGTTCCCTGATGCACAGATCAGTGCGGGCCAACGTGATCTATGGCAACAAACATGCCGGTGAGGATGCCATGATCGCCGCCGCCAAACGCGCCGAGGCGCATGACTTCATTCTTGATCTGGAAGATCCGAAAGGGCGACGCGGCTATAACGCCCATGTCGGTGAACGCGGGGTCAAACTGTCGGGCGGTCAGCGCCAACGCATTGCCATCGCCCGCGTCATGCTGAAAGACGCGCCTATCCTGGTGCTGGACGAGGCGACCTCGGCGCTCGACAGTGAAGTCGAGGGTGCCATACAACGCACGCTTTATGGCATGATGGAGGGTAAAACGGTTATTGCCATTGCCCACCGCCTGTCTACTATCGCGCGAATGGACCGGATCATCGTGCTTGATCAGGGCCGCGTGGTTGAAGACGGCAGTCATGGCGAATTGCTGAAAACTGGCGGTATATACGCCGGGTTATGGTCACACCAGTCAGGTGGCTTTTTAGGAGAGGAATAAGGGAATATCATGCGTATCAGCGACCGGATCGACGCGTTTCTCCCTTCCGAAGGTCCGCCCCCGGAAACTTTATGGGCCTTCATGCGCTGGGCTTTGTCGGGCAGTTGGGGGGTGCTGATCTTTGCCGCTCTGATCTCGTCAATTGTTGGTGGGCTTGAAGCCGTCACAGCCCTTGTTCTGGGCTGGGTCACGGATCTTGCCGTCAATGCCGGACCTGAGCAATTTTTTGCGCCGCAAAACCTGATCGTGTCAATCTCGGCGGTTGTGTTCTTTCTGGTTTTGCGTCCCCTGACCTTTGGCCTGCTGGCAGTCGTTAACAACGTGGTAGTTGGCGCGAATATCATGCCGCTGGTGCTGACTCGGCTGTTTCGCTGGACACAGGGTCAGTCGGTCGGGTTCTTTGACAACGACTTTGCCGGGCGCATCGCCCAAAAGCAGGGCCAGACATCACGCGCCCTGTCCGAGGTGGTGGTCGAAAGCATCAATGTTGTAACTTTCGCGCTGGCCTCACTTCTGGCGACGCTGGCGGTGCTGGGTGCGATCAACGGCAGGGTGGCAATGCTGTTTTGCATCTGGCTTGTTGGCTATCTGACCCTGATCCGCTGGTTCCTGCCACGGGTGCGGGCGCGGGCCGAACAGCGCGCCGGGGCACGCGCCGATGTCACCGGCCAAATTGTTGATACGGTGACCAATATCAAGACCGTCAAGCTGTTTGCCCATGAAGCACATGAAGACCGCGCCGCCCTTGGTGCCATCGTCGATCTGCGCAATTCAATGCTCGCCTTTGGCTGGCTAAGTGCCGGATTTCGCTTTTCTTTAATGCTGATCGCCGGGGCTCTGCCGGTGCTGATGGTCGGGGCGACAATACTGGTCTGGCAAGTGGGTGGGGCAAGTGCGGGCGACATTGTTGCCGCGGGTGTTGTTTCGATCCGGATATCGCAGATGACCGGCTGGGTCAGCTTTGCATTGATGGGCATCTACGCCGCTATTGGCGAGGTTGAGAATGGCATGAACACTTTGACACCTCCCGACCGTTTAACCGATGGTCCAGACAACTTAACCATCTCAAAAGGCGTGATAAATTTCGAGGGTGTACATTTTGCTTATGGCCGCAAGGTTGGCGGCATTTCCGACGTCAACCTGACCATTCATTCGGGCGAAAAGCTGGGCATCGTCGGTGCCTCTGGCGCAGGGAAATCCACGCTCGTCGCGACCTTGCTCAGGCTTTATGACATTGAGGCCGGGGTGATCCGCATTGACGGGCAGGATATCAGCGCGGTGACACAGGAAAGCCTGCGCCGGGCCATCGGAATGGTGACGCAGGAGACCGCGATGTTCAACCGGTCGGCCCGTGACAACATCCTTTACGGGCGTCCTGATGCAAGCGAAGCTGAGGTGGTAAAGGCCGCAAAGCGCGCAGAAGCCCATGAATTCATTCCAGAACTTCAGGATCATAAAGGCCGGCAGGGTTATGACGCGTTTCTGGGCGAACGCGGTGTCAAGCTTTCAGGTGGACAGCGCCAGCGCATTGCGCTTGCCCGCGCCATCCTGAAAGACGCGCCGATATTGGTACTGGACGAGGCTACTTCGGCACTGGACAGCCACGTGGAGGCCGCGATCCAGACCGCCCTTGAACGCGTCATGGAAGGTAAAACCGTGCTGGCCATCGCCCACCGTTTAAGCACCATCGCCCAGATGGATCGCATTGTCGTTTTGGACAAGGGCCACATTGCCGAGACCGGAAGCCACGCCGATCTGCTGGCGGCAAATGGCATCTATGCAGGCTTGTGGGCTCGTCAGTCCGGCGGCTTTCTGGGCGAGAAATAAGGGGGTGAATGGGGAGAATTTGTAAATTCTTCCGGTGCGAAAGGTGGCTTTTTACAAATTTCGACAGCCAAAAGGCGCGAATTTGTAAAACTCACAGGTCCCTGGCTCGGCCAAAATCAAAAACGAGCATTCGATTTCAGGTTTGGCTTGATAACAGCGCATGTCGCAACTTCTGGTATGCCCGCGGGCAAGCCGCTTCGAAGCGGCTTGAGGAAGCGGTTTCGAAACCGCTTTGAAGCACCCCGCCCGATTTGCGACCCTGATGGATTGCGAGAAAGCGTCAGTCGCAGTTATTATGCCTGGTCCACATGGTCGGGTCGTGGCCTTCGGGGTTCGTGGCAATTGGACCAAGCGGAGATCATTCTAACGCAGCTATCTTTATCGCTCAGCGCCTGACCCCTGCCGTCAGGCGGCCTTCCACCTCCACGCACTTTTGGATAATGTAGCCCAGTATCGCAACCTCGATCACCGCGGCTGCGATGTAGTGCGGCGTGCTGTCACCGCCGCCTACGACGTAGATGATCGTTAAGAGCCCGGCGACGATGTTGAACCAGCGATTTGTCGCCAAGGGCAGAACACGCGACAGGAGTATCATTAGGATCGGCACGTTGGTTATGAAAACCGCGATCAGCATGATGGTTTTCACATCTCCGGGTATTTCCGGCACCGTCCCTTCGGCCAACAGCACAAAAACGGAGTAGATGTCGGCAAAAACCATGTTGATCATGACTATGATTCCCAGGCCAGACAGGCGTCATTGCATATTGGGTTTACTCATTTTCGTTTCCTCCGGTGAAGGTAAACACTTGTTCAAGCGGCATGCCAAAGACATTGGCGATCTGAAAAGCCAGCTCTAATGAAGGTGCATATTTGGCCTTTTCGATGGCGACGATGGTTTGGCGGGTAACGCCGCTGCGCCTGGCCAGTTCGGCCTGCGTCATCTCATCCGCGTCAAAGCGCAAACGGCGGATGCAATTTTCAATATGGTGTTCGGCCATGTTACAGGCTCAGCCGGTACGTGGTTAATTTGGCATGGCCAGCGATCAGTTCGCCGCCAAAGAAAGACAGTGCGATTATGAAAAACACCGGCACTGCCGCCATTCCTGACACAAGCGCCACCATGGCACCGATAAAGCCAAAGCCGGTGGCAATGTCTGATATCTGCGCGCCGCGCCGTTCAATCAACCGGTCGCGTTCATCCACCACTTCGCTGGGCTTGGCGTCACCAGTGATGGTCGCATAGACGATGCTTAACACGATCGTCGCGGCAATGACGGCCAGTATGCTGACGCCGATAAGAACCAACCCGGTCTTTCCCAACAGAATCAACCCTTCGGGGCCGTCAAATCTTCCGCCCAGATACATGGTTGAGACGCGCGAATAGAAAGCCGCAAGGACTATGATCAGGGCGACCAGAGAGGCGGTGATGTTCTTTTCCTGATACGACATCGCATCCTCAATTGTCCGAATCAAACGACATCATGTCGCTCTTGTCAGACTTTTGGTATGTCGTTACATACACCATGTAAAGTTTATTATACTTTTCATTATTAACGCCGCGCCCGCCGACCCTACCAGGGATCGTAGGCTGCAATCTATGGCCAAAATCCACCTCTCAACATAGTTTGAATGATGCCCACCAGCCCTTGACGCCCCCCCCATATCGGCCTAATACCCGCGGACGGAATTCAGGGTGCTGCTTTTGCGGCGCCCGTTTCAATTTGATCGCCGCTAACCGGGACCGCCCGCAATGCTGGCCAGAAAGAGGAATGAGCCATGTCGCGCCGCTGCGAACTGACCGGAAAAGGTCCGATGACGGGTAACAATGTCAGCCACGCCAAGAACCGCACCCGCCGCCGGTTCCTGCCTAACCTGAATGACGTGACGCTGCAGTCCGAAACGCTGGGTCGTGGTTTCAAACTGCGCATCTCGGCTGCTGCCCTGCGCACAGTTGATCACCGCGGCGGTCTGGATGCCTTCATGGCCAAGGCGAAAGACACCGAGCTTTCGACCAATGCCCTGAAGATCAAAAAAGACATTGCCAAGGCGCAAGCTGCAGCTACTGCCTAAACCGGCAAAATCCAGTATTACCTAAAGGGGCGTCAGGTTTGATGCCCCTTTTCGTTGCAATCTGGCACGTCCGTCACTCCAATCGTCTGAGGGTCACAATGCCCTCTCCGGGTGTTGGTATTCTCACCTCTTCAACCAGCCAGCGCGTGTTGTGGATAACCGCAACACTGCCTTTGCCGACCCAAATGCTTTCACCTTCAGGCGAAACCGGCACCAAAACACAGGCCGGACCACGCCCGGTGCTGCCACTGGGTAAGTCGAAGCTTCCGTCATGGACCGCATTGCCCATGGCGACCTGCAAATCCCCCAAAAATCCGACCGTTGTTTCTTCGATGCTTTCTCTCTCCATAGGCGGTATTTTACCGGGGTTTGGGCTGGTGTACACCCGCGCGCATTCGTCCTCTTGCCAGTGTCGGTTTTACAAGGTAGCCCGTGATTATGTTTCGTCTGGTTTCAAGCCTTGTATTGATCGTGACCTTGACTGTTTCCAGTCTGGGTCTGGCTGCCGCGCGTGGCACAAGCCCGGATTTTGGACAAGAGATCGCTATTTGCTCGGGCACCTCGATGACAACGATCACAATCGGACCTGACGGGCAGCCGATTGAAAAACGGGTTGTCTGCCCGGATGGAGTTTCGATCTTCGCGGCGGATTTCACGTTACCGGATATGGCTCTGCCCGAGGCGCGGCTTTTGGCATCCCCGCCCAATGCCAGCCATGTTCCGTTTACCACACGAAATGAGATTTTCCCCGCTGCCCGCGGACCACCTGAGACGGCTTGACCCACCCCTAATCAAGTCAATCCGGACATCAGGAGAATGAACATGTCCCTTAAAAAATCCCTTATTGCGGCCAGTGCTGCGGTTTCGCTGACCCTGTCAGCCCTACCGGTTTTCGCTGGCAGTGAGATTGCAATCGAAGACGCTTTTGCCCGTTCATCCAGCTTGAATGCAATGGCTGGGGCCGCCTTCATGCACATCGTCAATTCAGGCGATGAAGATGATCGCATGATCGGTGCGCGTTCAGACGTGGCCAAGGTGGTCGAGCTGCACACACATATCGAAAGCGCCGAAGGCGTCATGCAGATGGTCGAAGTCGAAGAAGGCTTTCCCGTCGCCGCGGGTGGCATGCATATGCTGGTGCGCGGCGCTGATCACGTGATGTTCATGGGGCTGAACCAGCCCTTTATTCACGGCAACATCATAACCGTCACACTGATCTTTGAGAAAGCGGGCGAAATCACTGTTGAAATCCCGGTCGATCTTGAGCGCAAGCCGATGGAAGGCAGCATGGATCATGGGATGAGTAATTCGGACTCGGGCGGCTAAGGCGCAGGGTCTGAACCTGGGGGCCTTTGAGGCAAATCTGTCCTCATCGCCCCAAAGTGCCCCCTTCAGACCTGTCTGCCAAAGCCGCCCCTGCCACCGCGTCCAGTAAATCTGCACCGCGACAAGGCGTTTCGAAACGCCTTGAGTAAGCGGTTTCGAAACCGCTTTTTCCCCCTCCATAACACAGTGATGAGTTTGATTTTCAGGGCGCAGCATCAACCGCCGTGAAAATACCCATGAATGGTTTCTGCCAATCTGGCTGAAATACCATCAACTGCCTTCAAATCTTCCAATCCTGCCCGGCTTACTGCCTTGGCCGACCCAAAATGCGCCAAGAGGGCGCGTTTACGCCCCGCCCCGACACCGGGGACATCATCAAGCGGTGTTGCGCCAATGGCTTTTGAACGTTTGGCACGGTGGGTGCCGATGGCAAAGCGATGCGCCTCGTCACGTAAGCGCTGGACAAAGTAAAGCACCGGATCATTCATTCGCAATGCAAATGGACGTTTGCCTTTGCGGTAAAACTCTTCCTTGCCTGCGTCTCGGTCCTCGCCTTTGGCCACCCCCAGCATGGCAATACCCTCAACCCCCAATTCGCTCATGATCGAGGCGACGGCGCTGACCTGACCGGCACCACCGTCAATCAGCAGAAGGTCTGGCCAGCCGTCGCCCTGACGGTCCGGGTCTTCTTTCAGCAGCCGCTTGAAGCGCCTTGTCAGCACCTCTTTCATCATGCCGAAATCGTCCCCCGGCGTCAGGTTCTCGTCTTTTATGTTGAACTTGCGGTACTGGCTTTTCATGTAGCCTTCTGGCCCCGCCACAATCATCGCGCCGACCGCATGAGCGCCCTGAATATGGCTGTTGTCATAAACCTCGATCCGCGCCGGAGGGTTTTCGAGATCAAAGGCTTCGACCATGCCCTTGAGCAGTTTTGCCTGCGTCGCGGTTTCCGCCATCTTGCGCCCAAGGCTTTCACGCGCATTCCTTTGCGCGCCGGTCACCAGTTCGTTTTTTTCACCCCTGAGCGGCACCGCCAGTTCGACCTTACGCCCGGCCTTTTCGCTTAGCGCCTCGGCCATCAGATCCTGATCGTCCAGAGGGTCAGAAAGCAATATCAGACGCGGCGGGTCTTTCTTGTCGTAAAACTGGCCAACAAAAGCCTGCAGAACCTCCCCCGCGCCAGCGCCAGCGCCGGTACGTGGATAGAAATCACGGTTGCCCCAGTTTTGATTAGCACGGATGAAAAATACCTGAACGCAGGCCTGCCCGCCTTCCATATGAAGGGCGATAACGTCAGCCTCGGTTACACCGCGTGGATTGATGCCCTGCGCCTGCTGAACCTGTGTGAGCGCACGGATACGGTCACGCAGGATGGCGGCGCGTTCAAACTCCATCGAGGTGCTTGCCTCGGCCATGTCCGCCGCCAGTGCCGCCTGAACACGCGTACTTTTACCTGTCAGAAAGCTTTCGGCATCCTCGACCAGTCCCGCATACTCGGCCTCGGATATCTTGCCGACGCAAGGCCCGGCGCAGCGTTTAATCTGAAAAAGCAGACAAGGTCGGGAACGGGCGTCAAAAGTTGCATTGGTGCAGTTGCGTAAAAGAAAAACCTTTTGCAGCTGGTTCAGGGTACGGTTGACCGCGTCGGCACTGGCGAAGGGGCCATAATAAGCGCCCTTTTCCTTTTTCGCCCCGCGGTGCTTTTTAATCTGAGGAAAGGGGTGATCCTTGGTGACAAGAATGTTGGGAAAGCTTTTGTCGTCGCGCAAAAGCACATTGAAATGCGGTTTGAGTTGCTTGATCAGGTTTTGTTCAAGCAGCAGCGCTTCGGTTTCCGTGTGCGTGGTCAGGAACATCATCGAGGCGGTCTGGCTGATCATCCGCAAGATGCGCGCGGTGTGACCCGTGGGTTTGGCATAGTTTGAAACCCGCTTTTTCAGCGATCTCGCCTTGCCGACGTAAAGCACCCGCCCCTGCCCATCGAGCATGCGGTAAACACCCGGCGAATTGTCGAGAACGCGCAAATATGATTGCACGACCTCATGACCCAGCAGCCTGGTGTCGTCTTTGTCCGGTTCGCCTTCCTTTTTCATACCTGGTCCATCATGATTCCCGCCTGCCTGCTATTTTCCCCGACACTTGGCAAGGGAAAACATGCCCACAATCTCTGTGGATAAGTCTGGGCACAAGTTTTTCCCACCGGGAAATTATCGTTGTTTCCGGCGGACTTCCCCGGTCTGCCCGTTTTTTAGGCACTTTCGTAAGGCCTTGATTTTGCGTCGTATTTTTATTACATTTTGCTAAATGCTTGAAAACATGGCGAAAATATTACCGGGTGGCAAAATTCCTCCCGGTAGGTGCACAAGTCGCCATTGCGCGATTACTCGACGCCCAGAATATCGGGGGTTTTCCAGCCCAGATGCTGCCCGCCATCAACCGCAATCAATTGTCCAGTAACCGATACTGCGTCCAAAAAATAGCCCAGTGCCGAGGTCACGTCCTGAGGATTTGCACCGCGCTGCAAAATGGTATTGCTGCGCTGGCGGGCAAAGTGGTCCTTGGATTGACGGGTTCCAATGATGGTGGGTCCGGGGGCGATGGCGTTGACGCGAATGGCCGGTGCCAGGGCTTGCGCCGCTGTCTGAGTGAGCGCCCACAGACCGGCCTTGGCCAGCGAATACGTCATGAATTCAGGTGTCAGTTTCTTCACCCGCTGGTCGATCATGTTGACCACGAGCGCGCGCGAGGTCACCTCGCCCGTTTCATCCAGAGCTTCCTTGGGTGCCTGGGCGGCAAAGGCCTGGGTCAGGAAGAATGGTGCGCGAAGATTGCTGCCGAAATGGTGATCCCAGCTTTCGTGACTGGCGCTGGCAAGCGTGTCGTGCTCAAAGATCGAAGCGTTGTTTACCAACAGCATTAAAGGGCCGTTCAGGGCCGTGGAAGCGCGTGGGATCAGCCCGTCAACGGCCCCTGGATCCAGAAGGTCAGCTTGCAGGGCTACTGCGTTCTGGCCCATCGCCTGAATGGCTTTGACGGTCTCGTCCGCGCCGTCAGCGGAGCTTGCAAAATGCACCGCGACATCAAAACCACGGCCGGCAAGAAAAAGCGCCATCGCCTGCCCCAGCCGGGCACCGGAACCGGTGACGAGGGCGCGCGCCATACTCATGCCTGTGACCCAATCACTGTCATGATGTAGACAACATAGAGCGACGTCAGGACAAGCCCCAATGTGCGGCCCATGTGCCATTTGAAAAACACGAAGGGGGCAAGCAACAGCGACGATGCCAGCATGACCCAGATGTCAAACCTGAGAATGCCCGGTTCAACCGGTATGGGGCCGACAAAGCTGGCAACACCGACGATCGCCAGCAGATTGAACATGTTTGAGCCGATGACGTTGCCTATTGCCACTTCGGCCTGGTTACGAAGTGCGGCCATAACCGTTGTTGCCAGTTCGGGCAGCGAAGTGCCAAGCGCCACCAGCGTCAGGCCGATTATGGTCTCAGATACGCCAAAATGGCGCGCGATATTGGTTGAGGCATCGACCAGAAGACCGGCACCCAACGGCAGGCCAATCATGCCCAGCACCAGAAACATTGCGATCCGCCAGCCCGGCATGTCCGGGTCGGCACCCTCGACATCCGCAAGTTCTTCGGCTTCTGCGCGGGCCTTGCGCCGGTGATTCTTGGCCTCGCCAAAGGCTGAGCCCAGCATCAACCCAAGCCCGGCCAGCAGGACCGATCCCTGCATCCATGTAATCACCCCTGAAAATGCCAGCGCGATAAACAACAAAGTAGCCGCCAGCATGTGGGTGAAATTGCGCCGGGTTTCGCAGGTGCTGGTATCAAGCCCGGAAATCAGCGCAGGCACCCCAAGCACCAGCAGGACATTGGCCGTGTTTGAGCCGACCACGTTACCCATTGCCAGCCCTGGCACGCCGTCGATTATGGCCTGAATGGCAATCAACAACTCGGGCGCAGACGTGCCGAATGCAACAATTGTCAATGAAACAATCAGTGCGGGAACACCCAGACGCAGGCTTAGATTAACAGCGCCACGCACCAAAGCGTCACCGGCAAGCAGCAGTAATATCAGACCAAGCGAGGCATAAAATAACTGCAAGTTCAGCCTTTCCGCTTACATTGACAGCGGCCCTTGCCGATTTTGTGTCGCCCGCATTTTGGGCATTTCATTGCCTCTATCTTCTTCTGGCCGGGATAACGCAGGCGGCCGAACATCGCCAGGACCAGCATCCCCGCAAGGAACAGGAAGATGATTTTGACTATCATCAGAGACCGAACCGGGCAAATTCGGCGCGCTCTTCAACCGAGGTCAGGGCGTCACCAAAGATCTGCGCGCCAAAACGTTGCAGGATCGAGCGTTTCGGGCCGTAATTGATGAACTTCACCTTGTCGCCAAACCGCGCCTTCATCACGGGAACAAGGTGACCGATCTGGTCCGCCAGCCCATCCTCGATGGCGTTTTGCCCAACCCAGATATCCCCGGTGAAAAGGTCCTTGCCGGTCGCCAGCCGCGCGCCGCGGTGGGTTTTGACCTGGGTAATGAAGCTGTCATGTATCTGGGTTTGCAACGCTTTCAGGCGCTTCACATCCGCGGGCTTTTCCGGCTGAAACGGATCCAGCATACTTTTGGTTTTTCCGGCAGTATACACGCGCCGTTCCACACCATGCCGGGCAAGAAGCTCGTGAAAGCCAAAGCTGGCTGAAATGACGCCGATTGAGCCGACGATCGAACTTTCATCAATTATGATCTCGTCCCCCGCGGTCGCCAGCCAATAGCCGCCCGAGGCGGCCACATCTTCGACGAAAGCCGTTACCGGAACCTTTTTTTCAGCCGCCAGCCGCCGAATGCGGGCAGCGATCAGGCTTGACTGAACAGGCGATCCACCCGGTGAATTGATCACCAAGGCCACCGCATCGGGTTTGCCGCGCTTGAACGCACGCTCAATAATCGGGGCCAGTACGGCATCGTTCAGCGACCCACGCGCGCCCGAGGCGATTACCCCCGACAGGCGCAAGACAGCAACCTTGGGGGTGGATTTCAAGAAGGGGATCCAGCGTTTCATCAAAGCCTTTTGCATTTTTTCTGAGAAAGAAGAAATGGAAAAGGTCCACCCCCTTGTCAGTATTGTCGACGCACCCGCATCTAATCCGCAAACCTGGGTTAAATGCGCGTACGCTTTAGTCTGATGTAGAACGCCACTGGTCCGGTAACAAGGGGGGCGGACAAAGGCGTTTCGAAACGCCTTGCCTACGTGGTTTCAAAACCACGTGCGAAGCCACTTCGAAGCGGCTTGAATTAGCGTTTTCGAAAACGCTTCACCGCTACGACCGCAGCCGGTAACCGGTGCGGAAAATCCACGCGATCATGGCCAGACAAAGCACGGTGAACAGCCCGATTGCCAGAAGTGAAAAGCCGACCGATACATCCGCCATGCCAAAAAAGCTCCAACGAAACCCCGACACCAGATAGACCACTGGATTAAACAGGGTCACCGTTTGCCAGGCGGGTGGCAGCATTGAGATCGAGTAAAAGCTGCCGCCAAGGAAGACCAGCGGTGTGATGACCAAAAGCGGCACCAGCTGCAATTGCTCAAAGTTTTGCGCCCATATGCCAAGGATGAAACCAAAAAGCGCGAAACTGAAACAGGTCAACACAAGAAAACCCAGCATCCAGAACGGGTGTACGATGGACAGGTCGACGAAGAAGTTGGCCGTCGCCAGAATAATCAGACCAATTGCCAGCGCCTTGGTTGCGGCGGCACCTACATAGCCGATCACAATCTCATAAAACGACGCCGGGGCCGAAAGAAGCTCGTATACCGTGCCGATGAATTTCGGAAAATAGATGCCAAAGCTGGCGTTTGACACCGCTTGCGTCAACACCGTCAGCATGATCAGGCCCGGCACGATGAAGGCACCATATGAAACACCCTCGACCTGATCAATTCGGCTGCCAATGGCCGCTCCGAAGACCACAAAATAAAGCGAAGTTGAAAGCACCGGGCTGACGATGCTTTGACCAAGGGTGCGCATAGTGCGGCTCATCTCAAACAAATAGATCGCCTTGATTGCCTGCAGGTTCATGGGCCGTCCTCCCTGACCAGATCAACGAAAATGTCCTCAAGCGAGCTTTGGCGCGTATCAAGGTCAACCATATGCAGCCCGGCGTGGCGAAGATCAGCCAGCAGATCGGTAATGCCGGTTTTTTCGGCTGATGTGTCATAGGTGTAGATCAGCCCACCTTCATCCGTAAGCCGCAGATCATATGCTTCCAGTGGCTTGGGAAGCGCGTCAAGCGGTCGGGCGAGATCAATGCGCAACTCTTTCTTGCCCATACGTGCCATAAGGGCGTTTTTCTCTTCAACCAACAACAGCTCGCCATTGTTGATCACCCCTACCCGGTCTGCAATGGCTTCGGCCTCTTCTATGTAGTGGGTGGTCAGGATGATGGTGACACCGTCGGCACGCAACCCACGCACAATTTCCCACATATCCTTGCGCAGTTCGACATCAACGCCCGCGGTAGGTTCATCCAGAAACAACACACGCGGCTGGTGGCTGAGCGCCTTGGCGATCAGCACCCGTCGTTTCATTCCCCCCGAAAGCGTCATGATCCGGTCAGCGCGTTTGTCCCACAGGCTGAGCTGGCGCAGGATCCTCTCAAGATAGGCGTCATCGCGCTTTTTGCCAAACAGGCCACGGGTAAAACGCACGGTGTTGATGACGCTCTCAAACGGTTCCAGGCTGACCTCTTGCGGCACCAGCCCGATCAGGGCGCGCGCACCGCGAAAATCGCGGATTGTATCAAAGCCGCCGACGGTGACCGACCCGCCGCTGGGATTGGTTATGCCGCAAATGATCGAAATCAAAGTGGTCTTGCCCGCCCCGTTGGGGCCAAGCAGGGCCAGTATCTCGCCTTCTTCAATGTCCAAAGAAACGGCCCGAAGTGCCTCAAAACCCCCCTCATAGGTTTTGCCAAGACCCTTCACCGATACGATTGCTGACATGAATTCCCTCCTGCGCGCCGGGTAACTTTAATCTCTTTCAAGCACACCACAAGAGGAAGCTTACTTAGACATTCCGGCATCGGGCTGACGCTTTTAGTTGTTAACAATGTCAGAATAGTACCGGCGCAGCAGCAAAAGCCCGGTGGCTGTCAGCGACATGGAAAGCAGAAAAACATAGAGCGGTGAAACATACGCGCCGTCATATGTGGCGTAAATTCCAACGCGCGTCTGTCCGACAATATGAACAAGCGGGTTCCACCACAGGTAGTCGCGCCACGGCTGAGGTACGGATTCGAACAGAAAAAAGATGCAGGAGATAATAAACATCGGCCGGTTCAGGATTGCCCAGGCACGCTCCCAAAACGGGAAGGACGATAACAAGAAGCAATTGAGCGTTCCTACGCCTACGGCAAGGGCCAACATCATCGAATATGCCAACGCAATGGCCGCCGGATCAAGAATCACATCCAGATCATACGCAAACAGAATTGATGTAAGCACCAGTGCCGAAACCATGGCCTGGGTTATGGTATTGAGCAACAATCGTGCCAGCAAGGCATCAATGAAGGTGACACCCGGATAGAAAAGCAATTGGCGCGAGAATTGCAGCGATTTGGCCAGTTTTGCGTTCAGATCCATGTAAGCCATGAACGGCAGCATCCCGGAAGCATAAAACAGAGGAAAGCTTGTTCCCAGCGAAGGCGCGCGTAAAGCCAGCGAAAACACAAAGGTAAGAAGAATGATACCGGCCACCGGTTCAAGCACCGCCCACAGATAGCCCATGGCTGAACGGCCATAGGTGGTTGACATTTCGCGCAGCATCAACGCGGCGATTGTCCGTGTCGCCCTGGTTCTTCGGGGGTTCAATGCCATTGTTGGCTTGTGTACTCGCAGTGTGGATTGTTTCATTTGAACATCTGGCGTATCGTCAACCCAAGCTGGAAATTGCTGCTGTCTAGTAAACTCATCTTAAGCAAAGAGTTCTGTTTTGGAAGAAAAAAAACCTGCTCCGCGACCTCCTCAGGCTTCTAAAGGCGGCAAACCGGCAAACAAAGCCGTGGCGGTCAAAAAAGCTTTGCCTACTGCCCGCCCGGCCCACCGGCGGCCCCGGCATCTTTTTCTGGCTTTGTTTTTTGTGGTCTGGGTTATCGCACCACTTGGCGCGGTCAGTTGGTACCTGTTTGGGATTGCTGAAGACCAATATGCAAGCGTTGTCGGCTTTTCGGTGCGCAAGGAAGAAACCGGGTCGGCATTGGAATTTCTTGGCGGGATAACCGACTTGTCCGGGTCAAGCTATTCAGACACTGACATTCTGTATGAGTATATCCAAAGTCAGGAGATGGTGCGCTTGGTGCATGCCAAGCTGGATATGGCGCGGATTTACACCAAACCTGGTGATCCGTTCTTCAGCCTTGGCGATGACCTGCGGATCGAGGCACTGGCGCGGTACTGGAAACGCATGATCAATGTCTATTACGACAATTCGAGTGGCCTGATCGAGATCCGCGTGCTGGCCTTTAATCCCAGGGACGCTCAGGAAATTGTTGCGGTGATTTACGACCAGAGCAGCATGATGATCAACCAGCTGTCAACAATAGCGCGCGCCGACATCACCCGTTATGCGCAGGAGGAATTGACCCGGGCGGTTGAGCGCCTGAAACTGGCCCGTCAGGCGCGGTCCGCTTTTCAGAACCGTACCCGTATTGTCGACCCCATGGCCGACATTTCGGGTCGGATGGGGTTGCTGAACACGCTTCACGCACAATTGGCCGAGACCAAGATCGAACAGGAATTGCTGTTGCGCAACTCGCTCAGTGACAATGATCCACGCAAACAACAGATTGAGCGTAAACTGGACGCCATCCAAAAACTTATCGACGAAGAACGTGGCCAGTTTGTCAACGGCTCAGACAGTGTTGAAAGCAGTGGCGAGGCGACATATTCCGAGCTATTGGCCGAATTTGAAGCATTGCAGGTGGATCTTGAATTTGCCGAGCAAGCTTACCTTTCAGCCCAGGCTTCTCATGATATCGCGCTGGCAGAGGCGCAACGCAAATCACGCTATCTGGCCGCCTAC
>JAAEUB010000010.1 GCA_024227755.1 Paracoccaceae bacterium
CTCGATATCAGTCATCTTGGCCGGAACCGTCTGGAGCGTCTGAATACGGTTCTCCAGGTTCATGACCTTCATGATGGCCATTTCGGTTTCCGGTGAGAGGGACTGGTTTTCTGTAGCATCCTGGGCGAATACGTTGAAGCAAAGCGAGCTGGCCAAAAGGCAGGTCATCATTGTGAGTTTTTGATAGTTTGATTTCATGCGTTGATCTCGTCTCTTTTAATTGTTTACTTAGCAAATTGCTGAACTTCATCCGGACCGGGGTTGGCATAGGCCGGATCTTTGGCGCGGATATAGATTTCACCGTCTTCAAGCACTTTCACATCGAGCGGAACAATCGTAACGCCACGCTGATTGATGGTCTGTGCCGTTGCGCTCAGGTCACGTGTCTCAATGCCCTTGCGCCCAACCGGCGGAATGTTTCCGTTGTAGAAGGCGGTGCACCACCAGCGCCCCTGCTTGTCCTGAAACGGCGTGCCGTGCCCGAGAAAACGACCGGCAAATTTACGCGGCCCGTAGGGGCCTGTGATTTTATCCGCCGTGCAATAATAGAGATTGTAGGAGCCCTTGCGGCCCGTATCCGTGGACCAGGCGGTACCTATATGGACATATTTATCGCCGATCTTCCGCATGGTGGCGCCTTCATGGCCGATCACCGAAAGGGTTTCGCCTGCGGGCGTCGTGCGGCTGCCCGAGGGATCAATCTGAACCGGCTCCGCCGTGGTCTTACTGAAATCTGCACTCAGCGGGGTCACCTCCGTATTGCCATAAAGCAAGTACCAGATTCCATCATCCTTAAACAGCGAAGGATCATGCCGGTGCCCGATATCTACCCCCATGGGATGCGTCCACGGCCCCTTCAATTCAGGACCTTCAGTTAATGCGAGATTGGCACCGCGAACCGGCGACGGACTGGTATGCGTCAATGCCCAGCGGTCGCCCAGCCAATGCACTTCCGGCGCCCAGAGGAACCACA
>JAAEUB010000011.1 GCA_024227755.1 Paracoccaceae bacterium
GAAAGAATTTGTTGAACATTTTCATGATTTTTCTCCTGGTTAGGTGGGTGTGTTAGGGATGTTAGTGGCTATAGATGCCCATGGTGGACAGTTCGCCCGAGATCGAGTCGGCCAGCGTAGTTGTACCGCCAGAAACCGAAGCCAGAACGGCAATGCCGAGGCCAACGATAGCAGCTGTCAGAACAACCCAGTCAACGGTGACTGCGCCGGATTCGTCATTAGTGAAGTTTTTTGCAAGCTTGAACAGTTTCATTTGTCCCTCCGATTTGCCTTTGCTTAGGTTCCTTTTGTACCGAAGCAAGTTGCGAATGATCAGTGATCTGATCCGATAACCTGCTTGGCATGGCGACGAATAGGCCACTTGATTGGGGCGAGAGTTGGGCGGGTTTCGTACAATTTTGGGCTTAACTATTTTTTACCGGTGAAGTTCACTAACTCAATGAAAAGAAACGTAAAAAAAGTACTATCTTTCTTACGTACCGCCAATTTGTTAAGCGTGTAGAGATAGAAATGGTGATTTTGTTAAGGAAAAACTGGCTCTTTGGTCCAGAATTTGCGACAAGTCAGCATAATAATAATGAGGCAGAGCGGTACCCGCATGAAGCGGCGCAGGTATCTTACACTTTTGTTCTTCTGCGCCATGTGCGCTGGACCGGCCCTGGCTGAGGGGGAAGGGTCGTCTCCGGCACCGTTTCCCGAATTCACATTCAAACGCATTGGCCTGCCACAAGCTGGTGGTAGCAATCTGATCACGGTACAGATCGATCCGGCGACACAGATGAGCGCCGCCGCAGCTGATACCGCCGCTGATACCGCGGCTGGGGACGAGGCCAGCCCGGTGGAGGAAGCGACAAGTGCATACGACTGGTTCTGGGCCGAGGTCTCATCCGATGCAGTGTCAGGTGGGCCTGCCAACCTGAACCTGGCGATGGCAGCATTGCGCGAAAACCAGGCAAACCCGGTTCCGAGGTTGCAAAACCTGCAAGACATTGCCGCCAATCATGGAATGGACATTTTGCGTGCCACCGTTGGAACAAGTGTCTCTCCCGCGTTGGTTGTGGCCGTCATATCGGTTGAAAGCGGTGGTGATGCGGATGCCATTAGTAGCGCTGGTGCAAGCGGGATCATGCAGCTCATCCCGGCCACTGCCGAACGCTTCGGGGTGGAAGATACGGGCGTGGCTGCCGAGAATATAAAGGGCGGGGTCGCGTATCTGGCGTGGTTGATGGAAACCTTCAGTGACGATACCATCCTTGCCCTGGCCGGATATAACGCCGGTGAAAACGCAGTGCGAAACCACGGCGGAGTGCCACCTTACAGCGAAACGCGTGCTTACATCCCACGGGTCCTCACGGCCTGGCGGGTCGCGCGCGGGTTGTGCCAGACCCCCCCGGAACTTATAACAGACGGTTGTGTATTTGCCATGAAAGGAAGCCCAAGTAATGGATGAGAACATTCCGCTTGTTCTGGATGTCGACGGAACCTTCCTGAAGACCGATCTTTTGTTTGAAACCTTCTGGGCCGGTCTGGGTCAGGCACCTTGGGCGACGCTGAAGGCGGCTTTGCGCAATTTTACCAAGCCCGCAAAGCTCAAGGCCGAACTGGCCAGGATCGCCAGCATCCGCACCGACCTGATGCCGGTAAATCCCGATGTTGCGGATGCCGCGATGGAGGCGCTCAAGGCTGGACGCGAGGTAACACTTGCTTCGGCCTCAAACGAAGGGCTGGTCGGGGATCTGGCGTGCGAATACGGATTAAGCCCGCAGGTTTTTGCCTCATCGGCCACAAAGAACATGAAGGGTGAAACCAAAGCGCGCGCATTGGTTGGCGCATATGGCGAGCAGGGGTTCGATTATGCCGGTAATACGCCGGTAGACCGGGCCATCTGGGCCAAGTCGCGCACGGCGTTGGTGGTGGGTCACAGCAAAGCCGCGCGTTCGCTGATGCGTGATGGCAAGCTGGTACGTTCATTCCCCGGAGGCTGGCAGCTGCGCGACGTGATCCGCGCCCTCAGGCCGCATCAATGGGTCAAGAATGTGCTTTTGTTTGTGCCAATGTTGGCGGCGCACGATTTTTCGCTGGCATCCCTTTTGCTGGTATTGATCGGCATTGTCAGCTTTTCTGCCGCAGCGTCGTCGATTTATATCATCAATGACCTTCTGGATCTTGAGGCCGATCGCCTGCATGTAAAAAAGAAGAACCGCCCGTTTGCTTCAGGGGCCGTTCCCATCAGCATAGGCATGATCGTTTCCGCCGCCCTTGGTACCATCGCGCTGGTGGCGGGCGCATGGCTGGGATTGGCGTTTTTCGGCGTCATCGCGCTTTATATGGCGCTTTCGCTAGGCTATTCCCTGCACCTTAAACGCCTCAGATGGATCGACATTGCCACGTTGGGCGGACTTTATACCATTCGGGTCATTGCCGGGGCTGCGGCCATTCAGGGTGAGATATCGGGCTTCCTGCTGGTGTTTGTCTTCCCGGTTTTTCTGGCACTGGCCTGTGTCAAGCGGCTGACCGAACTGACACTGGCAGTCAATGACGAACGTCTGCCGGGGCGTGGTTACGGAAGGCCGGACCGCGACGATCTTTTGAATGTCGCTTATCTTGGCATGACTGGCGCTCTTTTAAGCTTTTTCCTGTACAGCTTCACCGAACAGGCGCTCAGGCTTTATACAGACAAGTGGCTGCTGTGGATGGCGCTGATCCCCATTGGTCTTTGGCTAAAGCGGATGATCCGGCTGGGTTATACCGGTAAGCAGGATTATGATCCCGTGGTGTTTGCCATGAAAGACAAACGCGGGATTGGTCTGATGCTGATTGCCCTGACAATCATGTTCTGGGCGGCCGGACTTTGGCAAAGCTGGTTCGGGCTGTAATGACCGGAGATAACGGTTGGGACGCTTCTGCCATGGCTTGAATTGTGGATATGGGCGAACAAGGCGATCATGGTCGCGGTTCGGTGCCGGACGCGCCGATGCATGAGCGGGTGCGCGAGCTGTACGGGCAGGGAATTTATTAACGAGCGTTGCGGAAAGCCTGCCAAGGGCTGATGCTTTCACTGATCTTGCGGTCTTTTGCCTGACCCTCATTGAATTTCCCGACATATGCGCGGCATTATCCGAAGTAACCCGCATCCTGCGCCCCGCAGGGCGGTTACTGATCGCCAATCTTTCCAGCCCTATTGCAGTTGCGTGCCATGATGGCTGGGCCCGGCATGAGGATGGCACCGGTTCGGTGCATTTCAGGGATTATCTAGAGGAAAGCATTTACTGGACCGAATGGCGGGGTACCCGTATCCAAAACTGGCACAGGCCAACATCGCTATACATGAAGCACCTGTTAAAGGCCGGGCTGCAACTGGCCCATTTTGATGAGCCGCCATAGAACCATGCCAATGTTGAAATGCGTAACCGCTTTAATCACACGGCCTATTTCACCCTGATGGAATGGCAAAAGCCGCTCTGACCTTTCATTTTGGTACAAATACTCCCGCCGGAGGCCTGAAAATCTCCCGAGCGAAGCGAGGCTACGCCCAACTTGAGGAGCGCCCATCTTTGATGGGCCGACGAAAGGCGGGAGCGCGCCCTCGATTTATTGTTCCTGTTTGTGCAACAGTACCATATTAATGCCCCAATCTGTCGCTAACGACAGTTCAATGATTTTGAGCGGCACTGATCTCGGCATGCAAACAAGCAAACAGCCAAACAAACGCCTGCGCGATACTCTCGTGCTGGTGGCTCTGTTTTTACTGGTTCTGGCCGGGTTGATTGGCATGGCCGCAGTAACCGGCTGGGAAGAAACCCGCGCCCAGCTTGCCCGGGTCAGCCTGTGGCAACTCATCCTTCTATTGGCGCTGTCCATGGTCAATTACCTGACCCGCGGGTTGCGCTGGCACATATTTGCCCGCCGTTTGGGTCTCAAAACCGGATTGATGCAGGATTTGCGCCATTTCCTTGGTGGTTTTGCCATGACGGTCACGCCGGGTCGGGTCGGTGAACTGGTGCGCATGCGCTGGCTTGGACGCGAAACCGGCTGGCGATTTGAGCGCACAGCGCCGCTAATGCTGGCCGACCGTGCTTCAGATATGGCCGCCATGGGTATGCTTTTGGCACTGACACTGGCTTTTTCCACTCAAGGGATTGCCGGCGGTCTGCCGGTGGCAATTTTGGCCCTGGCCGGTGCATTCGTGGCAACACGCCCGCAACTTTTATCTGCACTGGCTGGGTTGGGATACCGGTTGACGGGCCGGTTTGGACGGGTATTTGCCCGCATCCGCCGGGCGGCCTCATCGCTGGCGACATTTTCCTCGCCAACCTTGATGTTTTTTGCGGCCCTTTTGGGTGCTTCGGGCTGGATTGCCGAAGGCTATGCCTTCCATTTACTGCTGAGCTGGATGGGGGCCGATATCGGCCTTGCCAAGGCGACCGCGATTTTCATCTTCTCTGCCCTGGCAGGTGGCCTGACCGGGGCGCCGGGCGGGGTTGGCGGGGCCGAGGCGGCGATGGTGGCGCTGTTGGCTTTGGAAGGGGTGTCACTTGAGATCAGCCTGCCTGCCACCGCGATCATCCGCATCACCACCTTGTGGTTCGCCATCGGTATCGGCCTGGTGGTCTTTCCCATCGCCGAAAAGATGAGCCTGAGAAACCGGATTTGAAATTATGAGATCGAGAGAGAGATATGCGCTGGAACGAAACTGAATACGCTGGCTGGGGGCGGGTGCAAACCGCGCACGGCGAAATTGCGCGACCTGAACGGGTTTCCTCGCTTGAGGCGATCCTGAGCGAAGGCAGCGTGCCTGCGATGGGCAAGCGCCGGTCATATAATGATGCCTGTCTCAATAGTGGCGGGCGGGCAATTGATATGACCCGACTGGACCGGATCATCAGCTTTGATGCTGACAAAGGCGTGCTTGAAGCCGAAGCCGGGATAACCATCGGGTCTCTGGCGCGCATTTTTGCGCCTCTGGGTTGGCTGCCGAAGATCATGCCCGGAACCGGCTTTGCCACGCTCGGGGGCGCCATTGCGCAGGACGTTCACGGCAAAAATCATCAGGTTAGTGGCTCATTTGGCCAACATGTGCTGTCCGTCACCCTGTTGACGTCAGGCAAGAGGGTGATCGCCACACCCAGCCGCAACAAGGCACTTTTCAAGGCGACAATGGGCGGTGTGGGCCAAACCGGAGTGATTTTGTCTGCCAAGATCCAGATGAAACCCTGCCCGGGTGAAATGGTCATGGTCACCGAGCGCCGGGCCGAAGGCTGGGACGAATTTCTGTCAATGCTCGACACCTCAACAGCAACCTACAGCGTCGGTTGGATCGACACGACTGCGCGCGGCGATGCCCTGGGGCGCGGCACCCTGGAAGAGGGCGAATTGGCTGCGGGGAATGTGCTGAAACACAAGGGCACGTTATCGGTTCCGATCAATGCCCCGGGCTTTGCCCTGTCTGCACCAGTGGTGCGGGCCTTTAATTCGGCCTATTATCACAAGGTACCCGTGAAGGGTCGCACCAGCGTCAAACCGCTGGATGAGTTCTTCTTTCCGCTTGATAAAATACGCAACTGGAACCGTCTTTACGGCAAGCGTGGGTTTTACCAGTTTCAAACTGTCGTACCAACGGCCCAGGCACCTGCTTTGCGTGAGATGCTGAAACAAATTGCGGGCTCCAGTCTGTTTTCGCCCCTTGCGGTGCTCAAACGCATGGGGCCGGGTCGGGCCGGGCATCTTTCGTTTCCGATGGAGGGGTATTCGCTTGCGGTGGATATTCCCAACCGACGCGGCGCTCAGGCTTTGGTAAGCGAGCTTGAGAGGGCGACGGTCGCTGCCGGAGGGCGGATTTACCTTGCCAAAGACGCTTTGGCATCAGGTGATGCTGTCAAAGCGATGTATCCTGAACAAGGTGAATGGGCGGAAATTGTTAACAAGGCCGACCCCGAGCACGCATTGGAAACAGATATGACACGCCGCCTTAATCTGAGGAGCACGACATGAGCGAGACGTGGATCATCCTTGGCGCGACCTCGTCCATGGCGCGGGCTTTTTCGCGACAGGTCGCAGGCGAGGGCGCGCGGGTATTGCTGGCGGGTCGGGATATTGATGACTTGAAGCGTGCAGCCACTGACCTGTCTGTACGCGGCGCAAAAAGCGCCGAGGCCGTGGCTTTTGACGCCCGCAACCCCGAAAGCTTTGGTGCGGTCATTTCGTTGGCTGAAAAAGGCGAGGGCATGATCAATGCCGCCGTTTTTGTAGGCTCAATGCCGCCGCAAGAAGACATCGACGCGGACCCTTCCCTGATTGACGGCACGGTGATCGACAGCTTTACCGGCCCGGCCCGGTTCCTGCAGGCGCTGGCACCGATCATGGAGGCACGCGGTGGCGGCACAGTTGTCGGCATCGCATCGGTTGCGGGCGACAGGGGCCGGATCGGCAATTATGTTTACGGCGCTGCCAAGGCGGGCTTTGCCACCTATCTGTCAGGGCTGCGCAATCGGCTGACAAGTGCGGGTGGCCATGTGGTGACGGTAAAGCCGGGCTTTGTTGACACCGCGATGACATGGGGCCTGCCCGGAATGTTTCTGGTGGCCAGCCCTGATGCGGTGGCAGCCAGCATTATGAAAGCGATGAAAAAGCAGAAAAACGTGATCTACACGCCGTTTTTCTGGCGCTACATAATGCTTATTATTCGCCATATTCCCGAGTTCATCTTCAAGAAGATGTCGATCTAACCGCAGCCTTAAAGCCACGCGATTATCGCAGGGGGGCTCCCGCCTGGCTCGGGCCCATCAAAGATGGCCCTGCACCAGTTGGGCCAGGCCGCGCTGCGCGCGGTGGGCTGGGATGAGGGTGTGGTGGCTGGGCTTTTGCACCCTAATTGTCTACACCCTGTGCTGAAAAGCGAAAGCCGTCTTTGATGGCTGAGGGCCTTACCCCTAGCACCAGCGATCTGTTGCTTTTGTCGTGGATCGTATAGGGCAGCGCGCGACCCTTGAGGTCAGTCAGGGTAACGCGATCTGTTCCGGTATCTCTTTTGAAAACAAGGAGCAATATGCCGGTGTTGCCCCGATGCCCGAGATCCCAATAGTATCGGGAAACCCCATTGTTGCTAATGGTAGTGAAGCTGTTATCAGCGCTCTCGCGGCTTACTGCAAGGCTGACCTCGCCACGCTCACCCTCTGTCGGATTTACGGGGCCGACTGTGCGCTTTTGGGCGAAGGAATACCCCCAAATACCAACACCCACGCCCAAAAGAAAGGTCAACCAGGGCCGATGTTCATGAAACCATTGCAGGGTGGGTGCAGCCCAGTTTTCACTGTCTAGGCCAAGGATGTCGAATGACTTTTCGAAGAATGGCTCGATAAACATCGCTGAAAGCGGTGCGATAATGAGAATGAGACTGATCGTGCGCAAATGCTTTAACATGAACGCAATATCTCACAAATCTACCCAGAGGGGAAGTCGGCACCTCCACGTAAAACCAGC
>JAAEUB010000012.1 GCA_024227755.1 Paracoccaceae bacterium
AAACGGGCTTGGGTGAAATACGACCAGACGGCTGGGTAAACCGCAAAGGTGACGCCGTAGGTGAAGCTAAGCAATAGCAATCGTTTCAGGCCCGGCAGATGGGCAATGGCCCGAAATGCCCCGAACGGATTTGCCCGGCCCCAGCTAAACGTCCGTCTGGTGGCATCGGTTACGGTTTCAGGCAGGATCAGCGCGCCAAGGATGAAATTGCCCATGGCCAATGCAGCGGCAGCATAAAACGGTGCGCGTGGACCCAACGCGCCCAACAGCCCGCCAATCAGCGGCCCGATAACAAATCCCAAACCAATCCCGGCACCGATCAGGCCGAAATTGGCGGCCTTTTCTTCGGGCTTTGAAATATCGGCCATATATGCGCTGGCGGTGGATTGCGTGGCCGAGGTGATGCCGCCCACCAAACGCCCTGCCATAAGCAGCCAGATCGAGCCCGCCAAGGCCATTACCAGATACCCGCCCGACATGACGAAAAGTGAAATCAGCAGCACCGGTCGGCGGCCAAAACGGTCGGAGAGATTGCCCAGCATCGGCCCGAACAAAAACTGCATCACTGCAAACGAGGCCGCCAGCATCCCGCCCCATTTGGCGGCGTTTGCAAGATTGCCTCCAGTGACGTCGCGGATCAGGTCCGGCATCACCGGCATGATCACCCCGATCCCCATCCCGTCAATCACCACGGTCAGAAAAATGAAAATGACAGGTAAGCGACGGGTCATGAAAACAATTCCTGCAATGCAATAATCAAAGGTTAGCCTTCATGGCCGTGAACATCCTTGCCAGAGAAAAGATAGGTGCAATCTTGACAACGTCAAGTCGATGTTGACCATCAAAGCGGTTCTGGTTTGAACCCGAGGTACAGATTTGATGCGCGAAAGCGGCTGGCAAATTTGTAAAATCGCGGATTTTGAGCATGGGAATTTGTAAAAACACCTCTCAAAGCATGGTCAAATTTACAAATTTGCCTCTCTAATCCAAAATTGGCGCGCCCCCGGCTTTGATTGCCTTGTCGATATAGGGTCGCAAAAGCTCGGTCGCTTCGGCTCCTGTGGCGGGGGGCTGGAACTCCGCCAGCGCATTTTGCCAGATTTCAGTTGCGCGCTCGGCCGAGGTTTTGGCCCCGGCATCTTTCCATGCGCCATAATTGCTCAGATCAGCCACTAAAGGTTCATAGAACGCGTTCTTGTAGCGCGCCAAAGTGTGTTCTGTGGCAAAGAAATGCCCGCCCGGTGCCACGTCTGCAATTGCATCAAAGCCGATCTCGGCCGTGCTGCCCGCGGGCTTTGTGCACATTTCCGCGACGACCTGAAGCGCATCTATGTCATTGATAAATTTCTCAAATCCAAAGGTAAGCCCGCCCTCCAGCCAGCCCGCCGAATGAACAATCATGGTGGCGTTTGCCATTAACGCCCCCCACAGGCCCATATGGGTTTCGCTTGCGGCCTGCATGTCTGGTGTGTTTGAAGCTGCCCCGGCGGCCGAACGCCACGGCATGCCGATCAGACGCGCAAGTTGCCCGCCACCGATCTGCATTTTCATATGCTCGGGCGTTCCAAAGGCAGGCGCGCCCGACTTCATATGAACATTCGAGCTGAATCCACCATAACTGACCGGCGCGCCCTTACGAGCCAGCTGCGCCAAAGTGATTCCAAAAAGGCTCTCAGCATGTTGCAGCGCCAACGCACCAGCAGGTGTGATCGGCGCCATCGCACCGGCCAAACAAAACGGGGTGATGATGGTCATCTGCCCGGCGCGGGCAAAGTCGATGATGCCTTGCGCCATAGGATTATCCAATAATCTCGGGGAGTTAGTGTTGATGACCGTACTAAGCCAGACGTTCTCGGCGAAGTCATCCGCCGAAATATTCAACGCGGTTTGAACCATTTCAAATCCCTGCTCGACTTGCGCACGTCCTCGGGCATAAAGGAACATCGGCTTGTCGCCGAACTCAAGCTGGGCGCGGACCATGTCATAGTGGCGCAGGTGAATGGGCACGTCCTGAGGCTCGGTGCAGGGGCCAAGTTTGTGAATTACATCAAAGCTCTGGCACAGCTTCACCCCGGCTTCGTAATCAGCAAGACTACCGGGCCTGCGCCCTCCCATACGGTCCGAGACATTGGGGCAACCCGAGCCCGGGGTGAAGATCAGCGAACCGGGTTCGTAAACAAGCGCGCGCTGCGGGTTAACGGCGCAAAGCGGGATGCTCTTGGGGGTGGACGCGATCGCTGCTTCGACCATGTCCCGGTCAATGAAAACCATGTCATTGTCAATGCGCGCGCCTGCGTGTGTGAAAATCTCACGCGCTTGGGCAAGCAGGACCCTGATCCCCAGTTCCTCAAGAATGCGCAGAGCGGTGTCGTGGATGTTTTCAATTTCGTCGTTTGAAAAAACCACTTGTGGTTCAAATGGATGGCTAAGCTGGCGATAATTTACCTGCCGTGCCAAGGGCTTAGGGTGTTGGCGCCGTTTTTTACGCCGCATGTTTCATGTCCTCATCCGAGCGCCAGCGGGATCATAGGGCGACATTTCTATAATCCTTGCTGGCCGCAATTCCCCCATCACATGTACATTCAGATCAACGCCGATACTGGCTTTTTCGGTGTCGATCAGTGCCAGTGCGAATGAGCGTCCCAATCGGTGACCGTAGCCGCCTGTGGTGGTTATACCGACAAGGCTTTTACCCTGCCAAACAGGCTCAAATCCGACGGCGTCAGCGTCCTTGGCATCAACCTCCAACATTCGTAATACGCGCGCCGGTGGCGGGGCATTTCTGGCGGCGTCACGGCCAATGAAATCGCCCTTGTCCCAGTCGATCCAGCGATCCAGACCTGTCATCGCCGGGGTGTAACCTTGGGTGTATTCACCGTTCCATATGCCAATGCTTTTTTCCAACCGCAGCGACAGCATTGCGCGAAAGCCAATTTCTTTCAGGCCCAGATCTGCCCCGGCGCGGATCAGCATGGCGCGTAGATTGGCGTGTTCGGAAGCATGGCAGTTGATCTCATATGCCAGTTCGCCCGACAGCGAAAGTCGCGCAAGCTTTACTCGCAAAAGACCGAGGTCAAGTGTGGTACAGCGCATCATGGTGAGGTTGGAAATATCTGCATGCGTAAGCCGCGCAAGGATGCTGCCAGAGTTGGGGCCATTCAGGGAGAAACCAGCGATATCGTCCGAGATATCGCGTATGTCCACGCCTTCATCCATATGATCGCGAAACCAGCGCATGTGAAACTCACGCAAGTAATAGGACCCCATCAGCCAGTAGGTGCCGTCGCCCCAGTTCATGCAGGTCAAGTCGCCCTTAAGGCGCCCGTCTTCGGCCAGCATTGGGGCAAGACGAACCCGGCCTGCATCCGGCAGGCGGCAAGCAAGCAGTTTATCCAGCCAATCCGCAGCCCCCTCACCGCTGATTTCATAGCGGGCGAAGCCGGTTATATCCAAAAGTCCGGCGGTGTTTTCAACTACCCGGCATTCTTCTGCGACGATGGGGAAGGCTGCGTTGCGTCTGAGGTCTCCGGGTTCTTCAAAATCCGCTGAGGGGGCAAAATAGGCGGGCAATTCCAGCCCCCAGCCCGATGTCCAGCGTGCCCCGGCGCGGGTCATATCGGCGTAAGCCCCCGGCACCCGCAATGGCCGACCGGCGGGCAATTCTTCGTTGGGGAAGGTCATGACAAAGCGGCGGCTGTAAAACTGACCGGTTGTCTGACGAATATACTCGCGGTTGGACTGGTGTGCGCCAAAACGGGCGATGTCCATGCCGAAAATGTCGGCTTCAGGTGCGCCATTTATCATCCATTCGGCCAGTGATTTGCCAACCCCGCCACCCTGACTGAATCCGGCCATCACCCCGCAGGCGACCCAGTAACCACGCGGGCCCACCGGGCCGACCAGAGGGTTACCATCGGGGGCAAATGTGAAGGCACCGTTGACCCACTTTTTGATGCCTGTCGTGGCCAGTTCGGGAAACCGCTCAAACCCCTTTTCAAGCTCGGGCGCGATGCGATCTATCTCCTCGGGGATAAGCTCCATGCCGTAATCCCAGGGTGCGCCATCCATGTTCCAGTGTTTTGGGTTCAGCTCATAAACCCCCAAAAGCAGCCCGTCACGCTCGGCCCGGGTATAGGTGAAACCGTCAAGGTCAACGACAATTGGAAATTCACCGACAACTGCCCTTAGTCCCTCCATCTTTTCGGTGATCAGGTAATGATGCTGCATGGGTGTCACTGGCAGGTCAAGACCTGCCATGCGCCCGCATTGCTTGGCCCAAAGCCCGGCGGCATTGACCACATGCTCGGTGTGAATGGCCCCTTGTTCGGTAACAACATCCCATGTGCCGTCGCCGCGTTGGTTCAGCTCCAACACCCGGTTGCGCAGAATAACGTCCGCGCCAAGGTTTTTTGCTGCTTTGGCAAAGGCGTGGGTGGCTCCATTAGGGTCCAGGTAACCTTCGTTACTGTCGTAAAGCCCGCCCAGCAGGTCATCGGTGCGGATCACCCCGCCGGTAAGTTCGCGGATTTCACCCGGGTTCATCAGGCGCGCGGTGGTGACGCCAATTGCCTGGAAGGTGGCCCAGCCAGCGCGCAGCATTTCCCAACGGCGCGGGTCCGAGGCGGTATTGACGCCGCCAACCATATGAAGCCCGACATCCTGACCACTTTCACGCTCAATCTCTTTGTAAAGTTTGATGGTGTAGTCCTGCAAAGCGGCGATATTCGGGTCGCCATTGAGGGCATGAAATCCCGCCGCTGCGTGCCAGGTTGAACCTGCCGTCAGTTCAGCCCGCTCGACCAGCGCCACATCCGTCCAGCCGAGTTTCGCAAGATGATAAAGCACCGAAACCCCTACGATGCCGCCACCGATCACGACTGCCTGATAAGATGCTTTCATTGGCTTCCCCCACTTTTTCACCTCACGGCGAAATGGAATTTTCAATCTTGTTCATTGCTAGAGCGGACTAGTCGTTGCGTGCCCTATTGGTTCAAGCGCGCATTTTGGCTCCTTTTGCATCATAGATCGGGGTGCCCAGGACTTCCGCACCATGAAACTCGCCCAGAATTTCCACCTCTAGCCGCGTGCCTGCCTGCGCAAATTCGGTGCTTACATACCCCATCGCCATCGACTTTTGGACGTGATGCCCATAGCCGCCTGAGGACACATAACCGACCGCTTCGCCGTCTATCAAAATTGCCTCGTCGCCGGAAACGTCTATGCCTTCCACATCAAGCACCATGGTTACCAATTTGCGTTCAGGACCATTCGCGCGCTGCTTCTCAACAGCTTTTTTGCCGACAAACTTCTTCTTCCAGTTGATGAAAACGTCCATGCCGCTTTCCACTGCGTCAAAGTCCGGGCGAAAATCGAGCGTCCAGACGCCCCAGCCTTTCTCAAGGCGCATGCTCATCAATGCCCGCGCCCCGTACCAGCGGTAGCCAAGATCCGCGCCGGCCTCTTCAATCGCTTCGGCCAGACGCAAAAGGTATTGTGGCTTGCAGTAGATCTCATACCCAAGCTCGCCCGAAAAGCTGATCCGGTTTAAAATGACCGGCACACCGGCGACAAATGTCTGACGTAGATCGCGGAATTTGAAGGTGTCGTTGCTAACATCATCACGCGTAAGGCGCGCCAGAAGGTCACGTGATTTTGGGCCGGAAAGCGCGATGCCATGCCAGTCATCCGAAACATTGGCATAGGATACGTCCTTAGGCAGGTCACGCTCAAACCAGCGCCGGTGCGCCTCTTGCATGGCGCCCGAACCAAACAACATGAAGTGATCGTCTGCCAGACACGCCACCGTGAGGTCACCGTAAAGCTTGCCTTTGGGGGTCAGCATCGGGGTCAGGGTCAAGCGACCCGGTTTAGGCACGTATCCCGCGAGGATTTGGTCAAGATAGGCCCGTGCACCAGCCCCCTTAAATTCATGCTTGGCGAAGTTGGCTATTTCGATACCGCCAACCGCCTCGCGTACTGCTTTGACTTCGCGTGCCACGTATTCATGTGATCGGTTGCGGTTGAAAGTTGGGTCTTCAAAGGCATCCTCGGGCCCGTCAGCGAACCAAAGCGCATTCTCAAGGCCAAAGCCCTGGCCCATTCGCGCGCCCTTAGCCACCAGCCGGTCATAAAGTGCGGTAGTTTTTTGCATCCGCCCTTTCGGCAAGGTCTCATTCGGGAAGGTCATGACAAATCGACGTTCATAGTTCTCGGTTGATTTCACGGTGCCCCAATCGGGCGTAGCAAAGTCCCCAAAACGCGCGACATCCATTGCCCAGACATCAATTGACGGTTCGCCGTCAATCATCCATTCGGCCATGGTCAAGCCAACCCCGCCGCCCTGACAAAACCCGGCCATGACCCCAACCGCGACCCAGTAATTACGCATCCCCGGCACGGGGCCGATCATCGGGTTGCCGTCGGGGCCGAAGGTGAAAGGGCCGTTGATCATGTCCTTGATCCCGGCTTTGCCAATCGCGGGAATGCGCTCAAACGACATTTCCAGTCGATCGGCGATGCGGTCGACGTCCGGAGGCAGCAATTCGTGGCCGAAATCCCACGGCACGCCATCCACTTTCCACGGCGTCCCTTTAGGTTCGTAGGTGCCCAAAAGCATGCCCTGCCGTTCCTGCCTGAAATAGATATTTGCCTCATAGTCGATGCCGGCGGGCAGACGTTCGGTGCGTTGAGCAATTTCCGGGATCGCTTCGGTGATCAGATAATGGTGTTCCATCGGCTGCACTGGAAGATGGACACCCTGCATATGCCCCACTTCACGCGCCCAAAGCCCACCGCAATTAACGATGTGTTCGGCGTTGATGACGCCTTTCGGTGTGGTCACGTCCCAGCTTCCGTCTAGGCGCTGTTGTGTGGCTGTCACCGGGGTATGGGTGAAATACTGCGCGCCGTGAACCTTGGCCGCCTTGGCGAAAGCATAGGTGGCGCCCGAAGGATCAAGGTCACCGTCTTGGTCATCCCACAATGCGGCATGATAGTGTTTCGGGTCAATCAGCGGATGCCGCTCTGCAACTTCTTTGGGGCTGATGAACTCTTGATTTAGCCCCATATAGCGCGCCTTTGAACGTTCACGTTTCAGGTAATCATACCAGTCCTTGGTCGAGGCCAGATAGAAGCCGCCGGTAATATTCAAACCAACGCTGTGGCCAGAAACC
>JAAEUB010000013.1 GCA_024227755.1 Paracoccaceae bacterium
CAATGCGTTGGGACACGCCCAGTCGCATACACAATCATGCACGTTCATTCTGTGATCGAACTTCCTTACGACTAACGCATTCGAGAGATACGCGTTCAAGCGCGTTACTTATTATTCGCCACCCCGCCCGGCACCGCCGGGCAGCGCCTGTTCATCAGGCTTACGCCGAGCCACTGGCGCGACGGTCCTTCTTCATCCCCACGGGAGGGCGCTTTTGCAACGCAGCACCCAAAAGCAACGTCAAATCCGGGGCGACCACCTCACCAAGTAAAACCGTTCCTGCGCCCACCCAGGGTCAGGCGCTGCCCTTAACTCAAATGCCTTGCGTATCTGGGCATGTGGGGTAAAAGGTGCGCAGCTTTCCTGACGCGGCGGGAAATTGCTGATTTTCATGCGCTACCTGCCTTCCCCGCAACCCCCTGTCCTGAAAAGCTAAATCGACTTATCCACCGGTTGTCCACAGCAAACCCAGTGACTTATCCCCATAAATCTTTGATTCCATTGCCGATTTTTCTTGCGCGACTCACCGGACTTTGGAAAACTTAACTTAACGCAGCGGTTCTTCGGAACCAAAGCGCCAGCGAAAGCCTCAGAGGGTGGAGTGAAGCGGAGAGGATCTTCGGAACCAAACCGGGAAGCGAAAGTCTCAGGGAAAAGTCAGGGTAACAGAGTTCTTCGGAACAATGAAAGCCAGACAATTTCAAACGGGTCAAGCGGGTCATGGAAGGTCGCAAGACACGACATGGTCGTCACAACGGATCTTCGGAAAACCGGGTGGCAGCAAAGGTTCTTCGGAACCCGAGCATATGGGCGGGAAAGCTCTTCGGGGCAGACCAGTTCAGGAAGGCGTCAGGGTGTGCTGGCAACAGCACGATGCGAGGACCGCGTCTGAGCACCTGGCGCCTTTTCCTATGGGAAATCGAAAACTCCACACCCAAAAATGAAAAGGACCCGCCTGCCATTGGCAACCGGGCCCCCCGTCAGTTGATGCGACCGCGTCTATGCACCTGTGGGCGCAGAGTTACACCGGACCAAATGCCAAATCAACAACATCTCGTAGGAAAACTGGCGAGTATGCCTATATGTAACCAGAACCCACAATATGTTGCGGATATGCACCGGTGGATTGGGCAGGGTGTTGTATTCTGATCCGAGGGCGCCACAGCGATATCATATCAGATTGTCTAAAGCCTTTTGCTTTTTACCTGAGTCTGGAAAATGGGAAAAGCCCACTCCCCTTCTGTGTCGTGGGCGCTTTGCATCCAATCTGTGTTTCAGATTAAGTGCAAAACGCATTAAATGCCCGCCCAACACTCAAATATTGCTCCACATAGCGATTTCAGTTTGGAAAAATTTACAAAAACCCCATTTCCAGCCCCGCCAATTTGAAAAAACGCCCCGTAAGGCTGGTAAAATTTACAAAAACCGCCTAATTCGGCTCCAATGACATGCCCTTTCTGCTCCTCTAGTGATTTGTTGATCTCTTATCCGGTCTCCGGTGGCCCTGATGGAGCTTCGGCCGGGATTTGCCAGACATGCGCAGATCAGATTGAAGGCACGCCGGACCCTGCGCACTGGCGCGGGCTGGCCAGTGCAATGTGGGATGAAAATCAAGCAATTCAAGTGCTTAGCGCCCGCATGCTGACCCGTCTGTCGTCAGAAAGCTGGGCGCAGGACCTTGCTGATCAGCTTTATCTCGACGACGAAACCCGTGTTTGGGCTGAAAATGTCGCCGCTGAAAGCCAGCACAAGGACGCCAACGGAGCGCCGCTTAACGCAGGTGATACTGTCGTACTTATCAAGGACTTACCCGTAAAAGGCGCAGGCTTCACCGCCAAGCGTGGTACGCCGGTGCGCTCTATCTCGCTGGTTGCAGAAAACCCCGCCCATATCGAGGGACGGGTTGAGGGGCAACGCATTGTTATACTTACTGAATTCGTGAAAAGGAAATGACATGAAAGTAACCGGATATTCGCGCCTGCAAATCAGCCTGCACTGGCTCATTGTGGTTCTTCTCCTCCTGCAGTTTGTCCTGAACGATCCAATTTCAGAAGCGTGGCACAAGTTAAGCCGGGGGCAGGAATTCACGCCTAACATATTGGTTACACAGCATGTTTTCAGCGGCATTTTGATTGGCTTGCTGGCGATCTTAAGGATTTTCATACGCTTGACGCGCGGCGCACCCGATTTTCCGGAAGGTGAGAACGCCGTCCAGAAACTTGCGGCGCAAATAGCCCATTGGGCACTCTATTTGCTAATGCTTCTGGTTCCACTTTCCGGCGTGGTCGCGTGGTTCGGTCAGGTCCGTCCTGCGGCTGACGGGCATGAATTCCTGCAAGGGGCAATGCTGGCCTTCATTATCGTGCACGTTGTGGCCGCTCTTTTTCACCAATATGTGTTGAAAAACAACCTGATAGACAGAATGATCAGGGCTGAGAAACCCTAGAATCCACCGATTATAGTGGCCAAGGCCGCCCGAAAAGGACCATGGTTTGGGTGTTAGACTTACCACTTGAGGGTTGCTGCCTCAGCCTGTATTCCTGCGCCAGCGGTCCCGTAGCTCAACTGGATAGAGCACCTGCCTTCTAAGCAGGGGGTTGGGGGTTCGAGTCCTCCCGGGATCGCCATCTCCTTCAATCTAAGCCATTGAATGCCATCATTATTATGGGGGCTATAAGATTCCCGGCAGGTTCAGGTCATGTTGGCGCGCGCAGGTCAGGGCGTCTTCATATCCAGCGTCGGCGTGGCGCATGACCCCGGTGGCCGGGTCGTTCCACAGCACCCTTGCGATGCGGCGGTCGGCGTCTTCGCTACCGTCGCAGCAGATCACCATGCCCGAATGCTGTGAGAACCCCATGCCGACACCGCCGCCGTGATGCAGCGATACCCAAGTAGCGCCCGAGGCCGTGTTTAAGAGCGCGTTCAACAGGGGCCAGTCGGATACGGCGTCAGATCCGTCTTTCATCGCTTCGGTCTCGCGGTTGGGGGACGCGACGGATCCTGAATCAAGGTGGTCACGGCCAATCACGACCGGCGCTTTCAGCTCGCCATTTCGCACCATTTCGTTGAAGGCAAGACCTAACCGGTGACGCTGACCAAGACCCACCCAACAGATGCGTGCGGGCAGGCCCTGAAAGGCGATCCGGTCGCGCGCCATATCCAGCCAGTTATGCAGGTGTGGGTCATCCGCGATAAGCTCTTTGACTTTGGCGTCGGTTTTATAGATGTCCTCGGGGTCGCCCGAAAGTGCACACCAGCGAAACGGACCGATGCCTTTGCAAAAAAGCGGGCGGATATAGGCAGGCACGAATCCGGGGAAGGCAAAGGCGTTCTCAAACCCTTCGTCCAGCGCCACTTGCCTGATATTATTGCCGTAATCCACCGTTGGTACGCCAGCCTCCCAAAACGCCACCATCGCCTCGACCTGAACCCGCATCGAGGCGCAGGCGGCGCGCTCAACTTCTTTGGGCGCGGTTTCCTGCTTTTCGCGCCATTCGCCGACGCCCCAGCCTTGCGGCAAATACCCATGTATCGGGTCATGGGCGCTGGTCTGATCGGTGACGATGTCTGGGCGGATGCCGCGCTTGTAGATCTCAGGAAAAATATCGGCAGCATTTGCGATCAATGCCACGGATTTTGCCGTACCTTCCGCCGCCCAAGCCCGGATCATTTTCAGTGCTTCGTCCAGTGAATGGGTCTTTTCGTCGACATATCCTGTGCGCAAGCGGAAATCGGCGCGGGTCTCGTCGCATTCCACCGCCAGACAGCAGGCCCCGGCCATAGTTGCGGCTAGCGGCTGCGCGCCACCCATACCGCCCAGACCTGCGGTCAGTATCCACTTGCCAGAAAGGTTGCCTCGGTAATGCTGGCGGCCAGCCTCGACAAAGGTTTCATAGGTGCCCTGCACGATGCCCTGGCTGCCGATGTAAATCCACGACCCGGCGGTCATCTGGCCGTACATTGCCAGACCCTTTTTATCGAGCTCGTTGAAGTGGTCCCAATTGGCCCAGTGTGGCACAAGGTTTGAATTTGCAATCAAAACACGCGGCGCATCCCTGTGGGTCTGGAAAACGCCGACAGGTTTGCCTGACTGAACCAGCAGGGTCTGGTCGTCTTCCAGCCTCTTCAGGCTTTCAACAATGCGGTCAAAATCGGCCCATGTCCGGGCGGCGCGGCCAATGCCACCATACACGACCAACTCGTGCGGGTTTTCCGCCACGTCGGGGTGCAGGTTATTCATCAGCATCCGCATCGGTGCCTCGGTCAGCCAGCTTTTGGCGGTGATTTCGGACCCGGTTGGGGGATAGACATCGCGGGTGTTTTTACGGGCGTCGCTCATGCGGGGCTCCAGTTTTTAAGGGCGGTGAGGATTTGGGAAAGGTGTGAGCGCAGGGCCTTGGCTTTCGAGGCCTGATACAGCCAGGGTGCTGCCTCATCCATATAGGTTGACTGGGCAAGTTCCATCTGGATGACGTGCAGGCCCTGACCCGGTTTGCCATAGTGTCGGGTGGTCCAACCACCACGAAACCGACCGTTCAGAACAGAGCTATACCCGTCCGCATTTTGGCAGATATCGGCTGTCATCTGTTCGATTTTTGGGTCACAGGTGGACCCATTATTGGTGCCGATATTGAAATCCGGCAGGGTGCCTTCGAACAGGAAGGGAACGTGGCTGCGAATTGAGTGGCAGTCGTAAAGCACCGCAAAGCCGTGCAATTTGTTAACCCTCTGCAACTGGGTTTCCAGCGCGGTGTGATAGGGGGCATGATAGGCCCTGCGCCGCCGGGCGACCTCGGTCTCGTCAGGCACCTTTCCATTGCGGTAAATCGCCAGGCCATCAAAATCTGTTAGCGGGCAAAGCCCGGTGGTGTTGGCGCCTGGATAAAGGCTGTTGCCATCCGGGTCCCTGTTCACGTCGATGACGTAGCGGTGGATGGGCGTGCGCACCGTCGTCACATCCGCGCATAATCCGTCATAGAGCTGGTGGATATGCCAGTCAGTATCTGCCAAAGCCCTGCCGGTTTGATTGAGGTTTTTCCAGATCGCAGGCGGCACATCGGTACCGGCATGCGGCATGCCCAAAACAAGGGGTGAGTTACCGGGTAGAACCTTGATCATGGCTTGAAATCCACTCCGGCAATCCGGGCAACCTCGCCCGCCCGCACCAGCGCACCCGCGGCTTCGATATCCGGTGCGAGGTAGCGGTCCTCGTTGAGCGACGGGACTTCAGCGCGCAGCATATCAATGGTGTCTTGCAAGGCGTGCGAAGTTTTCAAAGGTGCGCGCGCCTCGATCCCCTGTGCGGCGCACAAAAGCTCGACCCCAAGGATCACCGACAGATTGTCATTCATCCGCCCCAGCCGCATGGCACCGTGGGCGGCCATCGATACGTGATCTTCCTGATTGGCCGAGGTCGGGGTGCTGTCGGTAACACATGGATTGGCAAGGTGCTTGTTCTCACTCATCAAGGCGGCGGTGGTAACTTCGGCAATCATAAGCCCTGAATTGACGCCGGGGTTCGGGGTCAGGAAAGGCGGAAGATCATGGCTGAGGGCCGGGTCTACCATCAACGCCACCCGGCGCTGGGCAATTGCGCCAATCTCGGCCACGGCCAAAGCGATTTGATCGGCGGCAAAACCAACATATTCAGCATGGAAATTACCGCCTGAAACGATACGCCCCCCGGCCACGACCAGCGGATTATCTGTAACGGCGTTGGCCTCGATCTCAAGGGTGCGGGAAGCGGTTCGTAGCACGTCAAGTGCGGCCCCCACGACCTGCGGCTGGCAACGGATGCAATAGGGGTCCTGCACCCGGTCGTCACCGTCGCGGTGGCTTTCGCGGATTTCACTGCCCTGCATGACATCGCGCATCATCCGCGCCACGTCAATCTGCCCCGGATGGCCGCGTAACTGATGAATGTCGCCAACAAGCGGCGCGGTCGAGCCCATGATCGCGTCGGTGGAAAGTGACGCGGTGACCAGCGAAGCCTCGGCCATGCGCAAGGCGTCAAACAGGCCCGCCAACGCGCAGGCGGTGGAAAACTGGGTGCCGTTGATCAGGCCCAGCCCCTCTTTCGGGCCAAGCACGATCGGGGTTATTTCCGCCTTTTCCAACGCTTCGGCGCTGGACATGCGCGCGCCTTGAAAGCAGGCTTCGCCTTCGCCGATCATCGTTGCGGCCATATGCGCAAGCGGGGCAAGGTCGCCCGACGCGCCAACCGATCCCTGCGAGGGGATCACCGGGATCACGTCGCGCGCCAGCATATCCTCGATCTGACTGATGACCCGCCAGCGCACGCCTGACGCACCGCGCCCCAGCGACAAAAGCTTGAGCGTCATCATCAGCCGGACTTTGTCGTCGGGCAACGGTTCCCCTACGCCGCAGCAATGGCTAAGGATCAGATTGCGTTGCAGCCGCGTCGTATCCTCGGGCGCGATTTTTTTGCTGGCGAGTTTGCCAAAGCCGGTGTTGATGCCATAAACCGCGTCCTCACCCGCGGCTGTTGTTGCCACGATCCCGGCGGCTTTCTTAACCGCTGGGCGTGCCTTGGGAGTAAGGCGGGCAGGGGCATTGTTGCGGTAAATTTTGTGCAGCGTGGCAAGCGGCGTTTCGCCGGGGATCAGCGTGATCATGTTGCACCGCCGAATATTCGCTTCTGAAGCGGGTTAAAACCGATGCGGTAGGCAAGCTCGGCAGGTTGGCGCACATTCCAGATCGCCAGATCCGCACGCATCCCCGACGCAATCATGCCCGCATCCCTAAGGCCAAGTGCCAAAGCGGCGTTGCGGGTGAAACCTGCCAAAGCCTCCTCTGGTGTCATGCGCAAGAGAGTGCAGGCCATATTCATGGCCATGAGAGGTGAAAACAGCGGCGATGATCCGGGGTTGGCATCTGTCGCCACGGCCATCGGCACGTTCAGCTTTCGAAAGGCTTCTATAGGGGGCATTTGGGTTTCCCGCAAAGTATAAAACGCGCCGGGCAGGATGACGGCGACCGTGCCTGCCTTGGCCATTGCGCTTGCGTCCCTTTCGTTTGCGTATTCCAGGTGGTCGGCGGAAAGCGCGCTGTACTTCGTGGCAAGTTCAGTGCCGCCAAGATGCGAAAGCTGCTCGGCGTGCAGTTTGACCGGAAGATCCAGATCACGGGCCACCTTGAAGACCCGATCGATCTGGGCAGGGCTGAAGGCGATGCCTTCGCAAAACCCGTCAACAGCGTCGACCAGCCCTTGCGCATGGGCTGCGCGCAGGGTGGGGATGCAAACCTCGTCAATATAGGCATCGTCGCGGCCGTGATATTCGGCAGGCGTCGCATGAGCACCAAGAAAGCTGGTTATAATCTGAACCGGGCGCAGGATTGCCAGTTTGCGCGCCGCGCGCAGCATATTGAGTTCAGTTTCCTGGTTGAGGCCATAACCTGACTTGACCTCAATAATTGTTGCACCTTCGGCGATAAACGCGTCAAGGCGGGGAAGTGCCGCATGCACCAATTGATCCAGCGACGCCTCGCGTGTCGCTTTGACCGTCGAGATAATGCCGCCGCCAGCCTTTGCTATTTCTTCGTAACCGGCGCCGTTCAGGCGCATTTCAAACTCGGTTGCGCGGTTGCCGCCAAATACCAGATGGGTGTGACAATCAATAAGGCCGGGGGTCACAAGCCTGCCGCCCTGATCCTGGCTGTCCCATGCGTGGTATTCATCAGGCAGATCTGCCCCAACGCCCACCCAATCCAAGCGATCCCCGTTCACCGCAATTGCACCGTTTTCTATCAGACCGTATGGCTGGCCGCCGGTTTGCATGGTGGCAATTGCGGCATTTTTTAAAACAAAACGATCAGCTTTCGGCATTTTCCACACCTGTCCCACTTGATGAGTCGTTTGATATGCTGTTATTCTTATTATGTCTAGACATAAGGAAATGAAATGCAGACCATTTTCGCCTCTCGCGCGCGCACGCCCTCGGCTTGGTTGCATAATGTCCGTCTGGTTATCGAAGCTGGCCGGATCAGGTCGATTGACGCAAACCAAACCCCACAAGGCAATGACATTATGGTCGACACCTTGCTGCCCGCGCTTGGCAATCTGCATTCCCATTCATTTCAACGCGCCATGGCGGGAATGACCGAGTTTCGCCGCGCCGGGCAGGATAATTTCTGGACATGGCGCAGCCTGATGTACCGGTTTGTGGCGCATCTGACACCAGAGCAGTATGAGGCTATCGCGGCGCTGGTATTCATGGAAATGCTAGAGGCAGGCTACGCCGCGGTAGGCGAATTTCACTATGTCCATCACCAGCCCGGTGGCACGACTTATGACAATGTGACTGAGCTGAGCGAACGGGTTTTTGCCGCCGCTGGCGAGACCGGGATCGGGCTGACTCATCTGCCGGTTCTGTACAGCTACGGTGGGGCGGGGAAGGCCACGCTGGGCGAGGGGCAGAGCCGGTTTGCCAATAATGTGGATGATTTTGCTGCGCTGGTGACGCAGGCAAGGGCGCGCGCAGAAGCGACCCTGCCCGACGATGCGCGCGTGGGCATGGCACCGCATTCACTCCGGGCGACCTGCCCTGAGGATCTGGCGCGGATATTGCCGCTTCAGCAGGGAAATCCCCTGCACCTCCACATTGCCGAGCAACCCCGCGAGGTTGCTGACATCATGGAATGGCTGGGCGCGCGACCGGTTGAGTGGCTTTTGGATAACGCCCCGGTTGACGAAAGCTGGTGCCTTGTCCACGCCACCCATATGACCTGCACCGAAACCCGGGATATGGCGCGTTCTGGCGCGGTGGCAGGATTGTGCCCGATAACCGAGGCCAATTTGGGCGACGGACCTTTCAACGGGCCCCAGTATCTGGCCTCGGGCGGTGCGTTCGGAATCGGTTCGGATTCGAATGTGCGCGTTGCTCTGGGCGAGGAGTTGCGAATGCTGGAATATTCTCAACGCCTGAGGGACAAGGCCCGAAACGTGATCATCCCCGGCGAGGGTTCGGTTGGCGCGGCACTTTATCTGGGCGCAGCAGCCGGGGGAGCCAAGGCGCTAGGGCGTGACGCTGGACGCATTGAATGTGGCGCTTTGGCCGATCTGGTCGCTATCGACAGCTCGCACCATACACTCATGGCCCTGAAAGATCATCAGATACTGGATGGCCTGTGTTTTGCGGCACCGGATCGCGTCGTCACAGATGTCTGGTCGGCGGGCCGCCGACAGGTGCAAAATGGACAACATGTTAGGCGACAGGCCATATTGGACGGATACCACAAGGCAATTACCGAATTACTGGCACTTATCTGAATGCAGCAAGGAGCTTGTCTTGCACCACAGGAAAAAACAGACATAACTCGATAAAAGCAGTCAAAACCCGGAAACAGGCACCGATGCAAGCCACGAAAAAAGCCACCTATCAGCACGTTCGCGATGAGGTTGTGAACCGCATTCAAAACCGTGACTGGCCACCGGGTGCCATTTTACCAACCGAGGTTGAACTGGCCAAAGAGTTTGGTTGTGCGCGGGCAACTGTGAACCGGGCGATGCGCGAACTGGCCGAGCAGGGCATCGTAGACCGCAAGCGCAAAAGTGGCACCCGCGTCGTCGTTATGCCGGTAAAGCAGGCAAAACTTGAGATCACGCCGGTTCGCCAGTCGGTGGAAGAGCAAAATGGCGAATACCGTTACAATCTTGTGCGCCGGGAAATCCTGCCTTGTCCTGACTGGCTGGCCTCCAAGCTTGCTCTGCCCGCAAGAAGCCCGGTGATGTACCTTCAATGCATGCATTACGGCGACAACCAGCCATTTCAGTTTGAAGAACGCTGGATCAACATTGCTGCCGTTCCCAAAGTGGTTGAGGCTGATTTGGAAACTCTCGGCCCCGGTGAATGGCTGCTGCGCGAGGTTCCCTTTACTGACGCCGAGATTGTCTTTTCCGCAGTCGCTGCCGACAAGACATTGTCGGAGTTTCTGGGCACGCCGGTTGGGTCGCCGGTTTTTCAGATGGAGCGTACAACCTGGTTTCAGGGGCAACCCGTCACTCTGGTGCGTTTCAGCCATCATCCCGGATACCGTATGAGCACCCGCTACTAGAATGTGCTTCAAGTAAGCCGCAGCGCAACAAGGCGTTTGGAAACGCCTTACAAGCGGTTTCCAAACCGCTTGGCCCGGTTTGGGCTCGCCGGGTCCGTGAAACTCCGGCGTTGCTTTTGGATGAATGGGGGTGCTTGTGTGGTCTGAACTGACCCCGCGATGCTTGACGGAATGTCGCTGCACCCCTACTCGTTATTTCAGGCGTTTCGCTGCATACCCTGCAACAGATGCAGGGCGAAACGCCTTAAACCAGTGCAGGGCAGACAATTGGTGACGCAGGCAAATTATGACCCCCACCCGGCCTACCGGCCCGAGATTGATGGGCTGCGTGCGATTGCGGTTCTGGCGGTTGTGCTTTTCCACTATTCAGCTCCGATTTCCGGGGGGGCCGACCTTGGTGGTGGCATGGTTGGGGTCGACATTTTCTTTGTCATCTCGGGCTTTCTGATCGGCGGTATCCTGATGCGCGAACAAGCGCGTACCGGGCGGATTGCTTTGGGCCGGTTTTATTTGCGCCGTATCCGCCGCCTTGCACCTGCCTATTTTGCCATGGCTGGCGTGTCATTGGTGGTGGCATATGCGGTGCTTATGCCGTTTGAATTTCGCGAGTTCGCCAAGGCGCTGATCGCCTCGACGACTTACCTTGCGAATGTGCATTTCTTTCGCGAGACCGGGTATTTCGACATCGGGGTCGAGAACAAGATCCTGCTGCATAACTGGTCATTGGCGGTAGAAGAGCAATTCTATCTTTTCTTGCCGTTCCTGATACTGGCGCTGCGGGCCTCGCAGCAGTTTCTGCGCTGGGGGCTGGCGGGGCTTTTCGTGCTCTCGCTCATCGCCTGTATCTGGCTGACACCATCAAACCAGTCCGCGACGTTTTACCTGTTTCCGTTTCGCGCGTGGGAATTACTGGCGGGTGTTTTGCTGGCGATCTGGGCCGAAGGCCGCCGCGCGCCAGACACACAATGGTTAAGCTGGGCAGGCATGGCGCTGATGCTGGCGGGGATTATCTGGGTAGAGCCGGGTTCGACCTTCCCGGGCTGGCAGGTCGCGGTACCGGTGTTGGGCGCGGTGCTGGCGCTGGCAGGGGGACAGCATTCCAACCTGGTGAACTGGGTGCTATCATCGCCTATCCCGGTGTTTTTCGGCCGGATATCGTATTCGCTCTATCTCTGGCACTGGCCGGTTCTGACCCTGTCACTTTACTGGCGCGGTGAATATGCCTCACCCTTTGAGGGCGCGGCGTGGCTGGCGCTGGCGCTGTTCCTGTCGGTGCTTTCATGGCGCTTTGTTGAACAACCAGTGCGGCTTTCACCGCGTATAACGTCGCCGAAACTCCTGGTGGGCTGGGCGCTTGCCTCGGCGTTTTTTGTGGCCGCTGGTGGGCTGATTTATTTGAAAGACGGTGCACCGGGCAGGTTCGCGCCAGAGATTCGCACCCATGTCGATGCCTCGGCGGATTTCCTGCAAGACTGGTCGCGCTGTAGCGTGGCGCAGGATGGACCATTTGCCGGAGTAGAGACCTGCCCTATTGGTCCAGAGGGCACACCAGAGGTACTGATCTGGGGTGACAGCCATTTGCGTATGCTACATGCAGGACTGACCCTAATGGCCGAGGAAACCGCAACCCCGGCACTGATCATTTGGACTGCTGGCTGCCCGCCGTTCTTTGGAATTTCCAAGGTTGAAAACAGCACTAATGCTGCCGAAGATGCGGCCTGTACCACGACAAATATGCGGATCCGTGAAGCGATTAAAAACCAGAATGTTCCGCCGCGCCTGCTGCTGGTTGGAAGGTGGAGCTATTATGCCACTGGTCATGGCGTCGGGCTGGACGCACCTTATGTCATCTCGTTCACGGCAACTGAAGGAAAGGCGCTTATGGCGGCTTCTCAGCAAGGGATATATGACGCAGCTTTTGGTGAAACCCTTACGATGCTGGCAAAAGCCTTCGATCAGGTCCACGTTCTGCGTCAGCCACCTGAGATCCCCGCTTATGACAGCCGCATCATCGCCCGTGAAGTGGCGCATGGGCGGCTGGATGCGGCAGGGGTGATGGCGCGCGCAAGCGTGACCCTTGAAGATGTGCTGATCCGTGTCGCGCAGGGGGAAGCACCGCTCAGGCGTGCAGCTGCAGACGGGCTGATCACCATCCTCGATAGCTGGCCGTATTTCTGCAACACAGAAATATGCTCGGCCATGCCTGAGGGGCAGGCGCTCTATTTTGACAACAACCATCTGACCAATACCGGTGGCCTGATCATCCGTTCCCTGTTCATGCCAGTCCTCAGCGGGGTAACGCCATGATCAGCGAAGTTAAAACCCAAAACTGGGACGTGATCGTAATTGGCACCGGTATTGGCGGTGGCACGATTGGGCGTGCGCTAGCCGAAAGAGGCCTGAAGGTGCTTTTTGTCGAACAAGGCCCCGCCGGATACCGTTCTGAGGAAACACCGCTGGATCTGGATATGGGCGACCCGGTGGCGCGGGCATTGCGTGGTTTCTGGCCTGACCCGGTATCGGCGCGCATTGGCGGGCGTGATCTGTCCTTTTTTGCCCCGCTTGGGGCAGGTCTGGGTGGTTCGTCGGCCTTTTATGCCGCCACACTTGAACGGCCCGAGCCGCACGATCTTGACCATAGTGAGGCGCGCGCGCATCCAACCGGTGGCTGGCCCGTCAGTTACAGCGAAATGCAGCCCTTTCTTGATCAGGCCGAGGCGCTTTACCATGTTGGCGGTCAGCCTGACCCGCTTTCGGACATTGCCACTCCCAACCTTGCACCGGGGCCAGAAGTTTCACCCGGTGACGCCGCACTGATGGCGGTCTTGCGCGCCAATGGCATGC
>JAAEUB010000014.1 GCA_024227755.1 Paracoccaceae bacterium
GGCGTCAGGGGCAGGCGGTGCATGGTGTGATCATAGACGCCAAAGGACAGGCCTGGTTTTCACGCATATTCGGGCAAGGGGGTTTCTCGGTCGTATCAGACCCTGAAAAGCTGACCGCAGCTTTGCCCGAGATATACCGACAAGTGACAGGCGGCGCATGAGCGAACCTGCAAGCGTCTTGGATGAACTGCCCGGAGAGCTGATGATCTGGGTGTTGATCGTCAGCGAGCTTTTGGTATTTGGTGCCGGGCTGGCGACCTTCATGGCGCTGCGCGTGGGCGACCCAGAGGGATTTGCCCTGTCTCAAGACAGCCTGAACCGGGTCGCGGGCGCGGTAAATACAATTGTACTTGTGACCAGCGGCTGGGCGGCGGCAATGGCTGTGCGTGTGGTGGATGAAAACTTGCGAAAAACGCGGGCCTGGCTGGGGCTGTCAATGGCGCTGGGCATTGTTTTCTTGGTGATCAAGTGGGCTGAATATGCCGAAAAAGCCCGCCATGGCATCGGTATCGAAACCAATGACTTTTTCACCTTCTATTACCTTTTAACCGGCTTTCACGCCATGCACGTACTGGCCGGGCTGGTGATATTTGCGCTGCTAATCTGGAAACCGGCGCGAAATACCCTCGAGGCTGGGGCTTCCTTTTGGCACATGGTCGATCTGGTCTGGGTGCTGCTTTTCCCGATCATTTATCTGGTGCGCTGAACGATGCGGGGCCCTACGCATACGTTGCTTTGGCTAGTGGGACTAAGTCTGAGCACCACCCTGTTGGCGCGCTTTGCACCAGGGGGGATGATCTGGGCCAGTCTTGCCTTTCTGGCGCTTGCCGGATGGAAGGCACGGCTGGTGCTGAACGGTTATCTGGGGCTGGGTGCAGCACCGTTCTGGAGCCGCGGATTTAATACTTTTGTGATCGCATTTTTGATCGTTATCGCCGGACTGTATTTATTGCCAATACTGTAGCCTGCCACTGTTGCGACGGGGCAACTGCACGCAACCATCTTCA
>JAAEUB010000015.1 GCA_024227755.1 Paracoccaceae bacterium
CCGCGGGCCGAGTTCCCGCCAGGACCTCCAGCTGATTCACGTATCCCACGACCCTGGGACCTTCTCCCCCCGACTTCTGAACCGCGGGGAGGCGCGTGTAGTCAGCGTCCTCGATCACCGCCCGGGCTTCGGCATCCTCCTGGAAAGTTCCGTGTGCAAGGGAATTTGCGCCCTCGGCCCGGATTTCACCACCCTGAAAAACCGGGTCACCAAAACCTATGAAACCGGATACTTTCGGCTGAGCCTCACCAGCCCCGTTTTGGCGAATTGCGGCAAGGCTGGACACACCAGGAAGCGTGGTCATGGCAAATCGGTCAGCAAGCCAAGCGGTTGATCTAAGCGCCTTGGGGTCATCATCACGCCCTTTAGGGGGACGAGTGACAAGAACCGAAAGCGGCAGGCTAGTCAATGCCCCGTCCTTGACCACAAATACATGTTCCACATCAGACAGAACGGCTTCCACCGGCTTTATTATAGAGCTGTACAGAGCAAATGCCGCAAGCCTGTCAAAGGAAGGACGCGTTGGATCTGAGGGCTGGGACAGCGACGCGGCGGCACGTGTAGGCGCGTTGGGATCCAGACCGGAACGTAAATGCCGGACCTGCAATGTCAGCTCATCCGCACCAATCGCGGCCCGGTGCCACAGCGCGCCAACAGAGGACACAGCCCAGACGTAAGTCGCCGACCGATCAGACAGAAAGAGCAACAACCCCTCGCCGGGTCCCAATAGTGATTGCAGCGATGCAAAGTCCAACGGCTGAGGGTTCGAGATATCCGCATAGTCCGGGAAATCCACTCGCAACACCCCGTCAATTCGCTCAAGCGCTTTCGCCAGAAGGGCGATTTCAGCGTTAAGTTCGGCGACCTCAGAAGGAGTGTCGGCAATTGCAGCGACAAGGGCATCCTGGGTATGCGTAAGCTTGTCTTCCAGCTCTTGCCGGTCACGGATAAGCGCCGCCAGCGCACCATTTCCCGCAGCAGCCCTTGCACCCACCTGAGCCACGGCACGGGCGGCTTTGGTGGCAAGCACCCATTGCGCGCCCTCAAATGCCTTTTCACTCATATCGCGCTCTAAATCACCTTGCTGCCCAACTGCACCAAAAGGTGCAGCAACGCAAATCACCGTGGCAAAAGAAAGTGTTCCGGTCCGGAGGATGGCCGACAATACTGATATGGTCCGCAATGCACGGGTCGTGAACGCTTTCATATTCAGGTGACCCATCTGGGAAAACCAAAAATCTTAGGTTCATGTTGGGTCCGCACCTGGCTCTCCTTTTGGCGGGCAAAACGGAAATTCCATTTCGCTTTGCACCCTATGCTGTCAGCATGGTCACACCCTGCAAGCGTGATATTTCCAGTACATCGTCATCATAGGCAGCGGTCAGCTCTGCGGTTAGGTCGGCCGTCCAGCCAGGCAGATCCAGCACTTCCTCGATCTCATCTTCCAACGCATATTTATCAAGAAACGCTGCCAGAATGCGTCGACGTTGGATCTCATTTTGCGGCGGGTTCGATCCAAGATAATCGCGCAGCCGTTTGACACCCTCCTTGGCCATGATCCCGGAAAGAATGTCGAAGCCACCCATCAACTTGACTTGCGGCTCTACCCCGGCAATCTCGTGCATCACTTCGGGCCAAATCATCGGAGTGTCTTCATTGCACCATACTGTCACCGGGCAATCCGGCGCGGCCTCTTGCAGGGAAGCAATCATATCGGACCAATACAACTCCAAGGGATTAAAGCTTTTAGTAAAGCCAACAAAATCCTGACCGCCGTTATGTTCAAAAAGGGCGGGCACAAACGTGGCGGGGTCACGGATGCCAATAAAGAACTCGACCGGGTTGTCCGGAAACAGGTTTCTTAGCTGGCGGGCCTTATCTGCCACTTTGTGATAAAGTTGCCCATGTTCCAACGCACGCGTGCTGGAACCCAGAAAATTATCCTGACACAAAATCAGTCGCTCGGCCTGATCAACATCCATAATCGCCTCAAGCATAACGTCCTGCGTTTCAGCGCTGGCTTTACCACCAGAAAGCTTTTTTATTACCTCGTTCAGGATTGGGCGGTAGCGTCCAGGGCCTGGCACAATCACACCATTTTCTGAAAGAACCCCCTTATTTTTAAGAAGAGACTTAACCAGTTGGCCGTCATCCGTACAATGGGCGCCGATATGAAACGAGATATGCATGCCTGTGACGCGTCTCCAAATCTTGATCCACGCCTCTACAGGACGCTTGGCCAATTATAGGGTCGTATTCTGAACAGATAAACCTGTTTCGCGGTTAGGGTGACTACGCCAAGCAAAGCATTCAAGTTATCCGCACCCCAACCGCGCGAAGGTGGTTGCCAAAGCCGCCTGGCTTCTGGTCCCTGGCAGCATTTGGCATCGCTTTCGCCATGTTTTGCCAATCGCAGCCATATTTTGGCTGGCGCTAAATCCGGCAGAAAACATCAGGCCGCACCTGTGGTCCAGTATTTTGCCACGATACCGATCCACCTGCAAGACATTGCACGCCCGCCCCCTTACGATGTTTGTTCACAAACACCTACCGGGCAGTGGCATGGCTTACCCCATGTTCATCACACAGATGGGCCACTGCTTTCCGCTTCGCGGCAGGCGTTACCATTTTTTTGAGTTCACATCCCGAAGCATGGCATTGTCGAGCATCTGTTCCGCCAGCAACTTCTTCAGCCTGGCATTCTCAGTCTCAAGCGCCCTGAGCTTCTTTGCATCCGATGGTTCCACTCTCGGTCATGCTTACGCATAACCTGCCGTGCAGCGCATGCCACCATACCGGCTTTTGTATTTGTAAAATGTCGCTTGGCTTATGCCGTGACGCCGACAAACATCGGCTGTCCGTTCACCAGCTTCCTGTTCGTTGGGGACCGCATTGCTGTTGGCATTCGTCGATAGTGTCAAAGAATTGCCAGTAACCTTGCTGCTAAGACCTTTCAACTACAACACACTCTCAAAGCGTGTTTATGAGCATGCGTCATTGGAACAAGTCGGCGCGGCCACCCCGCCGCCCTTCTGGTAATCACGGTTGGCCTCACCGCTGTCGCCTTTATGGCACTTACCAGCCGCTAACCCCTTGCACCTGCACGCACTAGGCCTTAAATGGCCCCCAATGCCCCTATAGCTCAGCTGGTAGAGCAACTGATTTGTAATCAGTAGGTCCGCGGTTCGAGTCCGTGTGGGGGCACCATTTCCATATGACAAGATGAACTATAATCCGGCAGGTGAAAATAATTCCGTTGTTTTTATGGGTTTTCTTGCGACATGGCGCGAGATAATGTGACAG
>JAAEUB010000016.1 GCA_024227755.1 Paracoccaceae bacterium
CAACACCGCCAGGGCGATCAGAAGCCACGGCGTAGCAAAACCTATAGGCCCAAGCACCAGCATCAGCGCCGTTCCTCAAGCGCGTGATAAAGCCATAAAAGCGCGGTTGAGGCGGTACTGTCAGTATGGTGGCAGTAATATTGCCAGCCGATCCGCGCGGCTATGGCCGCCAGTGCAGCCTTTCGCTCCTCCAGCCGATCAAGGTAGCGTTCGCGCAGATCACGCGCTTTGCGGGTCTCATGGCTAAGGCCGCGCCCCATGCTTTCAAACACAGTGCGGCCGTGGAAGGGGAAAGCTTCCTCCGCCGGGTCAAGTACTTGCAAAAGCACGCCTTTGACGCCGTGATCTGCTACCTGACTAAGAGCGGTTTCAAGCGCTTTTATGTCACCCAGAAAATCCGAAAGAAACACCGCACTTGCATGGCGCGGAATGTTGCCAACCTGTGGCTGCCCGTATTCCTCGGCAGATTGCTCCTGTTCTAATTGAGCGGTAAGGCGTTCAAGCTGAAGGCGACCGCGTCCGGCAGGCAGGTTTAAAAGCCCCACCCGTTCACCGCCACGGATCAGAAGCGCCGAAAGCGCCAGTGCAATCAACGCTGCGCGATCTGCCTTGGTGGGCAGGGATTTGTCCGACGCATAGCGCATCGAAGCGGCATTATCGGCCCAGAGCATCACAACCTGCGCCGCCTGCCATTCCTTTTGGCTGACAAAATGCTGATCCGAACGCGCCGAGCGACGCCAGTCGATAGCGCGCGCCGCATCCCCGGCCACTGCCGGGCGGTATTGCCAGAACGCATCACCCGAGCCCGGTTGCCTGCGACCGTGTTCGCCCAGAATTACCCCGTCTGCCAACCTGAAAGCACGCGCCAGAAGCGGCGGAAGGTTTGACGCCAATGTCTCAGCGCGGCCCCTTAGCGGAGTTTCATTTTGGACCGCTGCGCTCACTCGGCAGCCTGCGCACTGACGTCAAAACCACGGGCAACGTCGTCAATCAACGCGGTCAGGCTGGCCCCTTGTGCGCGTGCGCCGTAGCTCAGCGCCATACGGTGCACCAGAACCGGACGTGCCAGCGCCAGTACATCCGCCACGCCGGGCGCTAGACGGCCATCAAGAAGGGCACGCGCGCGCACCAGTAGCATCAGCGCCTGCGCCGCTCGCGGCCCCGGCCCCCAACTGACAGCCTCGCGCACCGCATCACTGGCACTGGGATCGTCGGGGCGACAGGCACGCACAAGGTCAAGGATCAGAGATACCACGCTTTCCCCAACCGGCATCCGACGCAAAAGGTGCTGGGCCGCCAAAAGCTCATCGGGTGCGAAAACCGCGCTTGCCACGGCGTCGTCGTCGCCGGTGGTGGCCAGCAGGATGTCACGCTCGGCCTCGCGGGAAGGGTAATCGACGTCGATCTGCAAAAGAAAACGGTCAAGCTGTGCCTCGGGCAAAGGATAGGTGCCTTCCTGCTCCAGCGGGTTTTGTGTTGCCAGCACATGGAAGGGTTCGGACATCTTGTGGGCGTGGCCAGCGATGGTCACCTCGTGTTCCTGCATCGCCTGAAGCAGCGCCGACTGGGTGCGCGGACTGGCGCGATTAATCTCGTCCGCCAGTAAAAGCTGACAAAATATCGGCCCCGGCAGAAAGCGAAACGAGCGGCTGCCATCCTTTCCTTCCTCAAGCACCTCGGCCCCGAGGATGTCTGCGGGCATGAGGTCCGGGGTAAACTGGACCCTTCCACCATCCAGCCCCATCACTGTTGAAAGCGTATCCACCAGCCGTGTCTTGCCAAGCCCCGGCAGGCCAATCAGCAGGGCGTGACCGCCCGAAAGCAACGCAGACAGGACCAGATCGACAACTTCTTCCTGACCTATGATGCGCCGCGCAATCGAGGCGCGCGCCGCTGCCAGTTTTTCACCCAGCTTTTCAATTTCAGCCACCAGATCTTCTGTCTTTTCCATATGGTAACCCTCCGACCATGATACTAAAACGTCTCGCTATATTGTTGGACCGCAACAAAATGGCGAAACGCCCACCAGAATTAAGTGTCCCGAGCGTTTCGAGACAACATTGTGATTCAATATTATCTCGAAACGCCTTATGGTGCCATTAAAGGCGGTTTCGCGCCGGGGGACAAATGACAAAAGTGACAAAACCTCCGAAATCGGAAGTTTCGGCAGAAAACCTCGCATCTGCGGCGCGTAAAGCCGCCGGGAACGGCCCTGCGCCGGTGCATTTGTGGGATCCGGACTATTGCGGCGAGCTTGATATCCGTATTGCCCGCGACGGCACCTGGTTTTATCTTGGCACGCCGATTGGGCGGCCCGAACTGGTGCGGCTGTTCTCAACGATTCTACGCAAAGATGGCGAAGATTATTTCCTTGTCACACCGGTTGAAAAGGTTGGCATCACGGTCGATGACGCACCCTTTGTGGCTGTGGATTTTGAGGTCGAGGGGGTGGGGCAGGATCAGGTCCTGACCTTTGAGACCAGGGTGGGTGATTTTGCAAAAGCCGGACCGGATCATCCGATCCGGGTTGAGCGCGACCCAAAAACCGGTGAACCGTCGCCATATGTACTGATCCGGGCGGGTCTGGAGGCGCTGATTGATCGCAAAAGCTTTTACCGGTTGATAGAGCTTGGCAGCAATGCGCCACATGCAGGGACTTCGTGGTTCGGATTGTGGTCTGGTGGTACTTTTTTTCCGGTGATCCCCTCTGTCGAACTTGACGACTAGAGCGGTTTTTCGTCAGTTGATGCGCTGATCTTCGCAGCCGGTTAAAAGCGGTTTGGAAACCGCTTTCTCAAGGCGTTTCCAAACGCCTTGGACCGGTCGCAAGAAGCGAACACTTTTTGAAACTGCTTTAGCCCAATGTGTTTCGAGTTTATGCTGGACCAACACAAAGCGAAAACGCGGGATGTGAAATTCAACTTCATCAGGCAAAAGGAAGTCCGATGCCAAAGTTTGCCGCAAATCTGAATTTCCTTTTCAAGGAGCTTCCCTTTCTTGACCGATTTGGCGCAGCCGCGGATGCCGGGTTTGAAGCGGTTGAAGTATTGTTCCCTTACGATCATGCGGTGCAGGAAATTACCGCGCGGCTGGCAACCTGCAGCCTGAAAATGGCGCTGATCAACACGCCGCCGCCAAACTGGGCCGGGGGCGATCGCGGATTTGCCGCCATTCCCGGTGGTGAAAAGCGGTTTCGCCATGATTTCACCCGGGCGCTGCGCTTTGCCACGGCGCTGGGGGCGGGGCATGTCCATGTAATGGCCGGAAAAGCCAAAGGGCTGGTGGCAAAGAAGACCTTTATCGACAACCTCAAATGGGCTGCGGGTCACGCCCCCGCTCAAAGCCTCACCATCGAGCCGATTAACGCGATCGACATGCCCGGCTATTACCTTAACGACTTTGACCTTGCCGCCGAAATCATTGGTGCTGTGGATGCCCCCAATCTGGGGCTTCAGTTTGATACCTATCATGCGCAAATGATTTCCGGTGACATGGCCGCAATTTGGCGCAAACACGGCCCTTTGACGCGCCATATTCAGGTGGCCGGTACGCCCGGGCGACACGAGCCACATGGCGGCGACATCGATTATCCAGGCTTTTTTGGGGCCCTTGACCGGGCAGGTTTCACAGGCTGGGTCAGCGGCGAATACCACCCCAAAAGTGATACCAAGGACGGTCTGGGGTGGATGCGGCGAAAGACTGAAAGCTCCTGACATAATGCCGTTGGCGGGCACCCTTACCTCGGCAAGCCAGCCGCGAGTGCCACGCGGGCGACCATTGCTTTGGGGTCAATGTGATGATCGGGACCAAGCGGCCCACGATCATGCGACATTTTGCGTTCCTCTTCACACGCGTTAAATCGCATGAGGCAGGCAAGGGCAAATGCTGAACGCGTATTGCAGCCTTTGCGCCATCTGCGGGCTAATCTTCGCCCTCCGCCGGGGCAAAACGGCTTTCATAAAGCTCAAACATCTCCTCATCGAATCTGGCGTCTGGTATACGGGTGAAAAAATGATCGACCGGACCAATCGGGGCGGGCAGAGCGATCGTCATTGAAAAGGTGTCACCAGCACAGGAATAGGTAATATCCGGCATGTAATTGTTTGGTGCAGCGCTGGGATCGAACGAGGCCGAAGCATTTCCACCTGGCGAGGATACGTCCATAGCTAGCATCGCGCTGCTCCCTTCCATCGCGCAGAACCTGAGCGCAGTGCCCGCCGTCCAGATCCAGCCAAAATTCGATGACACCGCCAGATCCATATCTGTGATCGTCAATTCGCTATCTTCCAGATCGTGCATGGTGAGAGAACTATGAAAAGGTAGGGTGGCATAAAATCCGTCCGGATAAATCACCATGCCCATTACGCGCGCAAAGTCATCGGGAAAAACCTGACGGCTG
>JAAEUB010000017.1 GCA_024227755.1 Paracoccaceae bacterium
AAGACAATATCAGGGAGATTTTCCTGTTTTTTTGCGCCGACCGAAATGGTGGGCGATCGCTTTCGCTTTTTCACAAAAAAGAAACTGATCCAGAGGTTCGACCCACCGAAATTGCCTCCAAAGGGAAAAATTGCCACATACAAAAAACTTCGAACAAATATTGAAAACGGCACATATCTATCTTTGATCGCTCAATTCGAAGAAATGGAGGCAAAGCGAATAGAAAGAAAGCGCAAGGCAGAAGAGGCGCACATCGAACGCGAAAGGAAACGCCTCAATCCGCATAGTTCGCCGCCGAAAGGGAAAAGCGTTTCAACTGTTTCTGGTGGTCTTCCGACTTTGGGCAAACGGCGATGAAACCAGTCTCAAGATTGACGAAATGACTCAGACTGTAATACGAAAAGGCCCCCGCTATCGCGAGGGCCTTTCTAATTCTTCTTGAACCTACTTAAAGCCCAGTGGTCACGTCGATCGTGTTGCCCTCTTCGAGGGTGACATAGGCTTTTTTGACGTCACGACGTTTGCCGGGCTGGCCGCGGAAGCGTTTGACCTTGCCTTTGGTGATCGAGGTATTGACCGCTTTCACCTTGACGCCGAAGAGTGCCTCAACCGCTTCTTTGATCTGCGGCTTGTTGGCTGCCATCGCCACTTCAAAGACAACCGCGCCATGCTCAGACGCCATTGTTGTTTTTTCAGTGATGATCGGCTTGCGGATCACGTCGTACATTTCTGCTTTTGAAGTCATTTCAAGCGAGCCTCCAGAGCTTCGACGCCGGCCTTGGTAATGACCAGAGTGTCGCGTTTCAGGATGTCATAAACGTTGGCACCCATTGTCGGCAGGATATCCAGACCTTCGATGTTGCGGGCAGCTTTGGCGAAGCTTTCGCTAACCTCGGCCCCATCAATCACCAGCGCGCGTTTCCAGCCCAGATCCTTGACGGCCTTGGCCAGAATGCCGGTTTTGGCATCCTTCAGATCAGCGCTGTCAATCACCACCAATTCGCCCGCATTTGCCTTGGCCGAAAGCGCGTGGCGCAGGCCGAGTTTACGGAACTTTTTGGTCAGGTCATGGCCATGCGAACGCACTACCGGACCTTTATAGACACCACCACCGCGAAAGATCGGCGCCGAGCGTGCACCGTGGCGTGCGCCACCGGTGCCTTTCTGGCGATAGATCTTCTTGGTCGAGTAGTTAACTTCGGACCGGGTTTTCACCTTGTGAGTACCAGCTTGCGCATTGTTACGCTGCCAGCGCACCATACGGTGCAGTATGTCGGCGCGCGGCTCAAGGCCAAACAATGCCTCGTCCAGATCGACAGAGCCGGCTTTCTTGCCGTCCAGTTTGATCACGTCATGTTTCATGCGTCATCTCCTTCACCAGCAGGCGTGGCGGCTTCAGCAGCCTTGATAGCAGCTTCTTCGGCCTCGGCAGCGGCTTTCGCAACTTCTTCGGCTTCGGCAGCAGCGGCGGCGGCGGCTTCTTCAGCCAGACGTTCGGCTTCTTTAGCGGCAGAACGCAGGGCGGCAGGCAGGATCACGTTTTCAGGTGTCGGCTTTTTGACCGCATCCTTGACCGTTACCCAGCCACCTTTGGAGCCAGGCACTGCGCCTTTGATGAACACCAGGCCACGGTCGGCATCGGTGCGCACAACTTGCAGGTTCTGCGTGGTGACCTTGGCGGCCCCCATGTGACCGGCCATTTTCTTGCCTTTGAAAACCTTGCCGGGATCCTGACACTGACCAGTTGAACCATGCGAACGGTGGCTGATCGACACGCCGTGTGTGGCGCGCAAGCCTTTGAAGTTGTGCCGCTTCATGGCACCCGCGAAACCTTTACCGATTGAGGTGCCGGATACGTCAACGTACTGGCCTTCGAAGTAATGGTTGGCGGTGATTTCTTCGCCGACATTAATCATGTTCTCAGGGGCAACGCGGAACTCAGCGACTTTGCGCTTGGGTTCAACATTTGCGGTGGCAAAGTGGCCACGCATAGCCTTTGAAACACGTTTGACCTTGGCCGCACCGGTGCCCAGCTGAACAGCTGAGTAGCCATCTTTTTCAGCCGTGCGGTTGGCGACAACCTGCAGGTTTTCCAGTTGAAGTACGGTTACAGGGATCTGCTTTCCGTCCTCCATAAAGAGCCGGGTCATGCCGACTTTCTTTGCGATAATACCAGAGCGCATATCAGGTGCCCTCCTTATACCGAGATCTGGACATCAACACCGGCAGCCAGGTCGAGCTTCATCAGCGCGTCCACGGTTTGCGGTGTCGGGTCCACGATATCCAAGAGCCGCTTGTGGGTGCGGATCTCAAACTGATCACGGGATTTCTTGTCTACGTGGGGGCCACGCAGAACGGTAAACTTTTCAATCTTGTTCGGCAGCGGGATCGGCCCGCGAACCTGTGCGCCGGTCCGTTTGGCAGTGCTGACGATCTCCGCAGTACTGGCGTCCAGTACCCGGTAGTCAAATGCCTTCAGCCGAATGCGTATGTTTTGGCTTTGAATGGCCATTATTGTCACCTTTCACGGGTGTAAGAGTTGATAGGAGGAGGCCGGTGTGCCCGGCCCCCTCGTCGAACCCGGGAAGGGCTTATTCGATGATTTTCGACACAACGCCCGAACCAACGGTCCGGCCGCCTTCACGGATAGCGAAACGCAGGCCGTCTTCCATGGCGATCGGCGCAATCAGTTCGACTTCGAACTTCAGGTTGTCGCCCGGCATCACCATTTCGGTGCCAGCGGGCAATTCAACTGTGCCGGTCACGTCAGTAGTACGGAAGTAAAACTGCGGACGGTAGTTCTTGAAGAACGGCGTGTGACGGCCACCCTCTTCCTTGGTCAGGATATAGACCTCGGCTTCGAACTTGGTGTGCGGGTTAACCGATTTCGGTTTGCAGACAACCTGACCACGCTCAACCGCTTCACGGTCGATGCCGCGCAGAAGAACGCCAACATTGTCGCCAGCTTCGCCGCGGTCCAGCAATTTGCGGAACATTTCAACACCGGTACAGGTCGATTTCTGGGTGTCTTTGATGCCGATGATTTCAACTTCGTCACCAACATTGATCACGCCGCGTTCAATCCGACCGGTCACAACCGTACCACGACCCGAGATCGAGAACACGTCCTCGATCGGCATCAGGAAGGGCTGGTCAACCGCACGCTCGGGCTGCGGAATATACTCATCAACAGCAGCCATCAGCTTGACGATGCTTTCGGCACCAATCGCTGGGTCGCGATCTTCCAGAGCGGCCAAAGCCGAACCAGAAACGATCGGGATATCGTCGCCTGGGTATTCGTATTCGTTCAGAAGTTCACGAACTTCCATTTCAACCAACTCAAGCAGCTCTTCGTCGTCAACCTGATCAACTTTGTTGAGGTAAACAACCAGCGCAGGAATACCAACCTGGCGACCCAGAAGGATGTGTTCGCGTGTTTGCGGCATCGGGCCGTCAGCCGCGCTCACAACCAAAATGGCACCGTCCATTTGCGCCGCACCGGTGATCATGTTTTTCACATAGTCAGCGTGGCCGGGGCAATCAACGTGGGCATAGTGGCGCGCGTCAGTTTCATACTCAACGTGAGCCGTCGAGATGGTGATGCCGCGGGCTTTTTCTTCAGGAGCCGAGTCAATCGTGTCGTAATCCTGAAAATCGCCAAACTGCTTGGTAATCGCAGCCGTCAGCGTCGTCTTACCATGGTCAACGTGACCAATCGTGCCGATGTTGCAATGCGGTTTATTGCGTTCAAACTTTTCCTTAGCCATGGTGGCCTCCTCTTTTATTCTGTGCGCGACTTACGCGAATTTTGCCTGAATCTCTTCCGAGATGTTGTTTGGAACCGGATCGTAGTGGTCGAATTGCATTGAGAACTGCGCCCGGCCCGAAGACATGGAACGCAGGGTATTGATATAGCCGAACATGTTGGCCAGCGGCACCATGCTGTCGATAGCAACGGCATTACCGCGCGGCTCTTGCCCGGTTACCTGACCACGACGCGAGGTCAGATCACCGATGATACCACCGGTGTAATCTTCGGGTGTCACCACTTCGACTTTCATCACCGGCTCAAGCATCTTGGCGCCAGCGCGGCGCAGACCTTCGCGCATACACATGCGGCCTGCAATTTCGAAAGCCAGAACGCTGGAGTCAACGTCGTGGAATTTACCGTCGATCAACGCCACTTTGAAGTCGATCACAGGGAAGCCTGCCAGCGGGCCGCTATCCATAACCGATTTGATGCCTTTTTCAACGCCAGGGATGAATTCCTTGGGAATAGAACCACCAACAATGCGGCTTTCGAACGAATAACCTTCGCCCGGTTCGGTCGGCGAGATGATCATTTTCACCTCGGCGTACTGACCAGAGCCACCCGATTGCTTCTTGTGGGTGTAGGTGTGTTCAATCTCGTGACCAATGGTCTCGCGATAGGCAACCTGAGGCGCGCCGATATTGGCTTCGACCTTAAACTCACGCTTCAGACGGTCCACCAGAATATCGAGGTGAAGTTCGCCCATGCCTTTCATGATGGTCTGGCCACTTTCCTGGTCAGTTTCCACCCGGAACGAGGGGTCTTCGGCGGCCAGACGGGCAAGACCCGTTGACATTTTTTCCTGGTCAGCCTTGGTTTTCGGCTCGACCGCGATCTCGATCACAGGATCGGGGAAGGTCATGGTTTCCAGCACCACCGGATCGTTGACCGCACAAAGCGTGTCACCGGTTGTGGTATCTTTCAGACCTGCCAGCGCGATGATGTCACCAGCGAACGCTTCGGTGATTTCTTCACGGTCGTTTGAGTGCATCATCATCATCCGGCCAATGCGCTCTTTTTTGCCTTTGGTCGAGTTGATGATGTTGTCGCCCTTGTTCAGGACGCCCGAGTAGACGCGGGTAAAGGTCAACGTGCCTACGAACGGGTCGTTCATGATTTTAAACGCCAGACCGGAAAACGGCATGTCGTCGTCTGCGCGGCGCGCGATGTCACGGGTTTCCGTTTCGTCACCAGGTTTGAAGCCCATGTAATCGACAACATCAAGCGGGGTTGGCAGGAAGTCGATGACAGCGTTCAGGAGCGGCTGCACACCTTTGTTCTTGAAGGCCGAGCCACACAGGACCGGTACAAAGCTGAGCGATGTAGTGCCTTTGCGGATAAGGCTGCGCAGGGTGGCCACGTCGGGTTCTTCACCCTCCAGATAAGCCTCCATCGCGTCGTCGTCCATGTCGACGGCAATCTCGATCAGGTTGGCACGCCATTTTTCGGCAAGCTCTTTCAGATCATCACGAATGGGGCGTTTTTCCCAAGTTGCACCCAGGTCTTCACCGGCCCAAACCCATTCTTCCATAGTGATGAGGTCAACCATGCCTTCAAGCTCGGTCTCGGCACCAATCGGGATTTGAACGGGCGCGGCGATGGCACCGGTACGATCACCGATCATGTGCACACAGTTGAAGAAGTCGGCGCCGATCTTGTCCATCTTATTGACGAAAACAATGCGCGGAACTTTGTAGCGGTCAGCCTGACGCCAGACGGTTTCGGTCTGAGGCTCGACACCGGCATTGGCGTCCAGCACAGCAACCGCACCATCAAGCACCGCCAGCGAGCGTTCAACTTCAATGGTGAAGTCAACGTGGCCGGGGGTGTCGATGATGTTCATCCGGTGCTTTTCGGTTTCGGGGGTTTCACCGTCCTCGGTGCGCTCCCAAAACGTGGTGGTCGCGGCCGAAGTGATGGTGATGCCACGCTCCTGCTCTTGCTCCATCCAGTCCATAGTCGCGGCGCCATCATGCACCTCGCCAATGTTGTGCGACTTGCCTGTGTAGTACAGGATGCGTTCAGACACTGTGGTCTTGCCAGCATCAATATGGGCCATGATACCGAAGTTGCGGTAACGGTCGAGCGGGTATTCGCGTGCCATTTTCTTAAACCTCTAGGGGATTACCAACGATAATGGCTGAACGCTTTGTTCGCGTCGGCCATTTTGTGGGTGTCTTCACGTTTCTTAACTGCGGTGCCGCGCGAGTTAACAGCGTCCAGAAGTTCGCCAGCAAGACGTTCTTCCATCGTGTTCTCATTGCGGTTGCGGGTGGCGATGATCAGCCAGCGGATGGCCAATGCCTCGCGGCGCTCGGGGCGAACCTCGACCGGGACCTGATAAGTCGCACCACCAACGCGGCGCGAACGCACCTCGACCGACGGTTTGATGTTTTCCAGCGCTTCGTGGAACACTTCCACGGGGGCACGTTTGATCTTATCCTCAACCCGCTCAAGCGCATTATAGACGATACGCTCGGCGACCGACTTTTTACCGTCGATCATCAGGTTGTTCATAAATTTAGTCAGGATCCGGTCGCCATATTTGGCGTCGGGCAAGACTTCGCGTTTTTCTGCGGCGTGACGGCGCGACATATCTGATATTCCTTACTTAGGACGCTTGGCGCCGTATTTCGAACGACGTTGTTTACGGTCTTTGACGCCCTGGGTATCCAGCACACCGCGCAGGATGTGATAACGGACACCCGGAAGGTCTTTTACCCGGCCGCCACGGATCAGAACCACCGAGTGTTCCTGAAGGTTGTGGCTTTCACCCGGGATGTAGCTGATGACCTCAAAACCATTGGTCAGGCGCACTTTGGCAACCTTACGCATGGCCGAGTTCGGCTTTTTCGGCGTCGTTGTATAGACGCGCGTACATACACCGCGTTTCTGCGGGCAGCTCTCTAAGTGCATAGACTTGGAGCGTTTTACTTTCGGCTGGCGCGGCTTGCGGATCAGCTGTTGTATCGTTGGCATATGGGTTTTTCCCCGTGTTGCAACACATTTTCGTTTCAGTAATGCGCTGCGCCCATCGCAACACACAAAAACCGCACGTCCCCAATTCCGGCGGGAACACTGCGGTGGAGCTTCAGAGGATCAGGGCTTTACCGGCCCGGATCGTGACCACTTAAGTCTTTCAGTACCGGGGCAAAGCAAGCCTTACACCCGACGAACGCCCTATATGGGGAGTCGGTCCTCGTGTCAACAGCCCGCTAGGGGGTTTGGCGAATGCCTGCAGCCTTTGCCGCATTGCGCGCCGCCCGCCGCCTTGCCTGACGCTCGCGATAGAGGGTGAAAACCCCGGTGGCGACAACGATAGCAGCACCAATCAGGGTCCAATTGTCGGGCCATTCGGCAAAGACCAGCCATCCCAGGATTAGCGCCCAGATCAGACCGGTATAACGGAACGGCGCGGTAAAGCCGATCTCGCCCACCCGCATCACCGCGACCGAGGCCAGATACCCACCAATGATGAACAAAGAGGCCAGCGCGATTAGCCCGCCAATTTGCGCTGAAACCGGCACCCATTCGCCCGTGGTTGCGGCCAGGCCAAAGACTGTTGTAACCGAAATCGCCCCGATCAAGGCCACAGTAAAGGAAGGAACATTGGTTGAAAGCCGCCGTGAACTGAGGTCGCGAACGGTGACAAAACCGACCGCCGCAAGGGCATAAATGGAATAGGTGTTGAACCCGGCAGCACCCGGGCGCACGATCAGCATGACACCTGCCAGCCCGACCAGAATTGCGATGATCCGTCGCCAGCCCAAATGCTCACGCAGAAACAATGCCGCTGCAAGGGCGATGGTCAAAGGAAGTGCCTGCAAGATCGCGGTCACGTTGGCGATTGGCATGTTATAAAGTGCAGTCAGGAAGAAGCCGGTGGCAAATATCTCACCCGTGGTTCTGAGCGCGATCAAACCCCAATCCTTACGCGGCAACTTGAACCGGATCAGCCCCATCCTGCGCCCGACAATGAACATGAACAGCGTTGTCAGAACGCCGCGCATGAAAATCGCCTGGAAAAGCGGGATTTCGCCCGCCAGCGCCTTCATGCAGACGTCATTAAAGGTAAACGCCGCCATCGAGACCATCATCAGCCCGGCACCGCGCGTGTTTTCTGTCAGGGCCATATCTGCCTCCTGAACCCCGCGCTATCAGGGTGCGGTGAGAGCTTCCAGTCTGAATGCGACACTGGCGTACAGGGGCACCCGTTTATTACGTCACCCGCATAGAGACTAAAAGCAAGCCGTTCCGGAGGGGCAAATGTCGGCTGAGCGGACGAAGCCGCCCTTTGCTGGTGCAGCTATTGCTCATGCAGCATTAGCTCGCACTCGCGGCAGATTTGTTCTGCGATGCAGCTCAGGTCACCGAAGCAGACATTGGGTGCAGCTTTTGAGTCGACTAACCATTCAGGGCGCTTTTGCGAAACATCGAGCGCAATACGAATCCGAACAGCACGTAAATGATCGCGACCAAACCAGCCTCGAAGGCGAGATAGGTCATGGGTTCCGCCATTTCCTGACGACCGATGTAGGAAAAATCATGAACGACCCAATAGATCGCACCCGTGATGAAAGAATAACGAGCAACCGACGCCGAGCCCTTGGAAACCGCAAACATATGACCAAACAAAAAGCTGAACAGCAGGCCGGTCAGAAAATACGACGCAACGCCTTCGATGAAAAGGGATACTGTTGGTTCGGTGAAGTCATAGAACCCGCCTGCAAGATAGGCCTCACCAAATAATACCCTGCGCCACAGCAAAGTGGCGATGACGCTGATTAACGTATATCCGAGCGCTGAAACCAAAGACAATTTCGCAACTTGAGACTTTTCCATATTCGTTCTCCGAGATTGTTGGAATTTTAAAAACCGGACAACGAATACCGGTAGTGACTTAATTGACTTTATCAACTATAATTAGTCATTGATAAAGTCAACTACTTTTTGGTGGCAATGAAACATCCAGCGATTCACGAAGCAATCTTCCAGCTGTTTTATGATATTGGCGCGTGCCTCTATAAGAGTGGCGAGCTCGACAACATTACCCTGCCAACGATGGAACTGCGCGCCATGCGAGCTGTGAAGACAGCAGGTCAAGCCTCTCCGGCCGAAATTGCCAGCGTTCTGAAGCGGGACCGCGCACAGGTAACCCGCCTGATTAGCGAGTTGACGGAAAAGGGAATGCTGGTCTCAAAACCAAATCCCAG
>JAAEUB010000018.1 GCA_024227755.1 Paracoccaceae bacterium
CGCCCACCAACCAGAACCAGGAGATGCCCAGGATGGAGAGAAAAACCGAACGGGTCCGGCGGCAGATACGCAGGATGTCAGCGGTACTCTTGAAAATATTGAGCTGAAGCGGCTGCGCCTTAGCGATGGGCGGCAAGCTGGGAATTCGCAGGCTGCTCAGCCAGCCCATGGCCGCAAATCCCATCACGGTCGCACTGATCAGATAGCCACCCCCGCGCGGCATGCTGACCAGGAGCCCTCCCAGGATGGTGCCCAGCAGTATCGCCAGAAAGGTCCCCATTTCCACGTAGGCATTGCCGGTCACCAACTCACGGTTGGGGAGCAACTCGGGCAGGGCACTGTATTTGGCGGGCCCAAAGAAGGTCGACTGCAGACCCATCATAAAGAGCACCCCGATCAGCAGCGGAAAGTTTCCGGTCACAAAGCCGATGCTGCCCAGAGTCATCACCCCGATTTCCCACACCTTGATCCAGACCATCAGCCGCGATTTGGAGACCTGATCGGAAATTTGTCCGGCCAGGGCTGAAAACAGGAAAAAGGGCAGGATGAAAATGCCTCCGCACAGCGCCACCAGCTGCTCGGAGGAAAGCTCGGCAATCTGGTAGGCTTTGAAGGTGATAAGGATCACCAGGGCATTCTTATATAGGTTGTCGTTGAAAGCCCCGCAGAACTGGGTCCAAAACAGCGGTCCAAAGCGCCGCTGCATCAGGAGTTGCGCACCCCCGGTTTTTTTGGTGGATTGTGTCTTCATAAGCGCTTTTGAATCATCGGTCGGCCAGCGGCGCAAGTTCCCTGATCGCGTTCGCCTTGCAGCGCTGCATTGGACCGCCTGGTATGGCTGCGCCAAAGGGCGCGAACCAGGCTGATGGCCCGAATGATAAGAATTCGCTTTTTGAGAGCGAATCAAGCAAAAAATCAAGGTTGATAGGGTTGTGCGACGGCTGGGGATGAGTA
>JAAEUB010000019.1 GCA_024227755.1 Paracoccaceae bacterium
AACATACCTCTGAATTCTGACACCAGCGCTTGTTCAGACAATCAGGCGAACAAGTTTCAACGCCCCTTTTTTCCATGGCACCCGGTGGCTGACCCCTGACTGTTTCGAGATCCGGTCAAGATTGGTCACGTACCAGTCGTAATTGCGCAGTAGTGCATCTTCGTTTGAATACTGCGGTGTGAAGCCCAGTTTTTGTGTGATCTTGTCGATTGAGACAAAGCTGTCCTTGCCCGCAGTTTCATAGATCCACTTGTAGAGCGGCGACAGATGCAGCGCCTCAAGCGCGCGCAGGGTCCAGATTGCCGGGGCAGCGGGGATGCCGAGCACGCGTTTGCCGAAACCTGCCTGATCCAGCACAACCTGAAAGCTCTGACGCAATGTGCCGAAACGTTCAGCACCGACATTGAATACGTCATTTACCTGATCCGCGTCGCCAGTCACACACAGCCCGATCGCCTGGCACAGGTCTTCGACATCAAGCAATTGATACAGGTTGTTGCCTGCACCCAGCACCGGAAAGCCGTGGCCATCATGGGCAAAATCGTACAAGAGCTCAAATGCCCCCAACCGCTCGGGGCCAACAAAGCTTTTGGGTCTGAGGACCGGGACGCACATGCCGCGTTCGCGCATGATCGTGCAAATACGCTCGGCGTCGATCTTGGCCTCACCATAAGGGCCGACGCCCACCATCGGGTCGTGCTCAAACAACGGGTGATGGTCCGGCACACCATAAACGGCGGTTGAAGAGATGTGGACAAAGCGCTTGATGCCCTTCGCCTCGGCCGTTTCAAGCAAGAGCCTGGTGCCACCGACATCGGTCGAAAAAATCTCTTCGTTTGAGCATAGCGGCAGGGCGGCAGCGCAATGCACGACCATGTCGACACCGTCAAAGGCCCGCTCATGCAGGCTTTTGTCACGAATGTCGCCCAGCACCGTGCTGATCTGGTCAATTTCAGGATAGTCAAACGGCGCGATGTCATAGCTGCGCACCTTATGGCCACCCGCCAGAAGATACCGGATCAGATTGATGCCAAGAAACCCGGAGCCGCCAGTCACAAGAAATCTCATCGCCCCTCCTAAACTCGCCCATCGCACAAGAAACAATTCACCTGTAACCTAACCTGCGCGGAATGGGAGAAAAAGGCACAAACGGAAATTGGTGCGTTCCTTTGTGCAAGATTGAGGTGAGCGGTCTCTTTGCCAGCCCCAACCCTAAAGTTGCGGCAGAAATGATCCCTTCATGCCTGAAACATGCGCCTGAATCCTGGCGGCTGCGGCACTTAGCTCGGTATCTGTACGGTGAAGCATGTACCAAGCGCGCTCGATTGGCAGGCCGGGCATGTTGATCGTGGCAAGGCGACCTGAATGCAGCTCTTCGACCACCGTGTGCTGTGAAATCAGGGCAATACCCAGCCCGGCGATCACCGCTTGTTTGATGGTTTCGTTCGAGCCCATCACCATGGTGTCATAAGACGCGCCCTGACCGATGCGATCCATGAAGCGTGACAAGAGGATGCGGGTGCCCGAACCGACCTCGCGTTCAATGATGGTCTGTGCCAACAGATCCTCGGCCGTCACTGTCTTCGACTTGACCAAGGGGTGATCGGGTGGGGCGATAAAGACATGTGGGTGGGGGCCAATCGCTTCGGCGTCATTGGCCGGGCTGCGCGGAGGGCGACCCATTATCGCCAGTTGGATCTGGCGATTGTCCAGCGCGGTTATGGTTTGGTCGCGGTTCCCTATGGTCAGTTCAACTTTGATGCCGGGAAAGACGTCCTTGAGGTGCGCCACCAGCGCCGGGGCAAAGTATTTGCCGGTTGAGATCACCCCAAGACGCACCAGCCCGGTATGGCCATCACGCAGCGCCGAGACAGATTTCAGGCAAATATCCAGCTCTGCGTCGATCCGCCCGGCGGCCTCAAGCACAATTAAGCCCTCATCGGTCAGCTCCATGCGCCCTGCGTCACCACGCCGCAATATATCGGCCTGCATATGGCTTGAGAGCTGACGCAGTTGGGTGTGGACCGCTGGGGGGGTGAGGTGAATTGCCTCAGCCGCGCGTGTAATGGACCCAAATTGAGCCACCGCGCTAAGTGCCCGTAATTGCTTGAAAGTTATTGCTTCAGGTCGTTTCATATTAAATTTTTTTAACTCCGGGTCGGTGCATTTTTAAATTTTCTACAGCACGCATATGTGGGAACACAAGGGTGTTTCTTGCTTCTGCCGACCCACCGGGAAGGAATCGGGCAGGGAAATGGGGAGGATCTAGATCGTGAAAACTGATGCAATTGCTGACAAGTCCCGCATGCCCGAAGAGCTGCATGAGATCATGGAGGCGCTGGCTGTTGTAGGCACCGAGTTATGCCGCACCATTAAACGCGGCGCCCTTGGTGGATCACTTGGTGCCGCGGTCGGTGAGAATACCGGCGGTGACCAGCAAAAGGCGCTGGACCTTATGGCCGACGACGCCTTTGCTGCCGCATTAAAGGGCACAGGTGTTAAGTATTATGCCTCGGAAGAGCAAGAAGACGTGGTGGTAATTGACGAGGATGGCAAATACGCTCTGGCGATTGATCCGCTGGATGGATCAAGCAACATTGATGTCAACGTCTCGATCGGGACCATATTTTCGATCTTCGAGGCCACGGATGACCCCCACAGCTCATTCCTGCGCCCGGTTGGCGAGCAAATCTCGGGTGGCTACATCATCTTTGGTCCGCAGACCAACATGGTCGTGACATTTGGCGACGGGGTGCAGTCCTATGTTCTGGACCCTGACAGCGCCTCGTTCATTCTGATCCAAGACAACCTGAAGGTGCCCAAGACCAGCATTGAATTTGCCATCAACGCCTCCAATTACCGCCACTGGCCACAAGCCATCCGCGCTTACATCGACGATTGCCTTTCCGGCGATGAAGGCCCGCGTGAGCAAAATTACAACATGCGCTGGGTCGCCTCTCTGGTGGCAGAAACCCACCGGATCATTACCCGCGGCGGTATCTTCCTTTATCCCGGCGATGACCGACCGACCTACGAACGTGGCCGGTTGCGTATGGTTTATGAATGCGCGCCTATCGCCTTTCTGATCGAACAGGCGGGCGGCAAGGCCACCGATGGTCATGACCGGATCATGAGCCAACAAGCTGATGAGTTACACGCGCGCACCCCGTTTGTGTTTGGCACCTCTGAGAAGGTTGATCGCGTGTCGGCCTATCAGGACTTGCCAGACGAAGAAGTCTCCGCCCTTTTCGGTAAACGCGGCCTGTTCCGCGCCTAATCATGCCTCAAGGAATACAAAATGAGCAAAAAGCACCCGATCATTTCCGTTACCGGCTCTTCCGGGGCTGGCACCTCAACCGTCAAAAACACCTTTGACCAGATCTTTCGCCGCGAGGGCGTGAGCGCTGTCTCGATCGAAGGGGACGCATTCCACCGGTTCAACCGCGCCGACATGAAGGTCGAGCTTGAGAACCGTTATAAGTCCGGCGACCACGGGTTTTCACATTTCAGCTATGAAGCCAATGAACTGGCCGAATTGGAACGGGTTTTCCGCGAATACGGCGAAACCGGTAACGGAAAAACGCGCACATACGTGCATGACGATGCCGAGGCAGCAAAAACCGGCGTGGCACCCGGAAATTTTACCGAGTGGCAGGACTTTGAAGAGGGTTCGGACATTCTGTTTTACGAGGGGCTCCACGGAGCGGTCAAAAATGACGAGGTTG
>JAAEUB010000020.1 GCA_024227755.1 Paracoccaceae bacterium
GGCTTCAGTGAAATTCAGGGGCCTGAACTAATGATGAACATGGAAGCGCATGCCAAGGCGGCTGGGACCGAGATTATTTCCGACATCATTACCGATCTGGACATGTCCAAGCGGCCTTTTACCGCCAAAGGCGACAGCGGCACAATCTATACCGCAGACGCGGTTATTCTGGCCACGGGTGCGCGAGCGCGCTGGCTGGGTCTGGAAGGTGAAGATAAGTTCAAGGGGTTTGGCGTTTCTGCCTGTGCCACATGCGACGGATTCTTCTACCGTGGGCAAGAGATCGCGGTCATCGGCGGCGGCAATACCGCGGTCGAAGAAGCGCTTTTCCTGACCAACTTTGCGTCAAAAGTAACGCTGGTGCATCGCCGGGATGAGCTGCGCGCCGAAAAAATTCTGATCGACCGGCTGATGAAAAACGAAAAGATCGTACCACTTTGGGATAATGTGCTGGACGAAGTTCTGGGTGATGACATGCCGATGGGTGTCACCGGCATACGCACCAAAAACGTTAAATCCGGCGAGATGACGGAAATTGCGGTCAAAGGCGTGTTCATCGCCATCGGCCACGCCCCCGCCAACGAGTTGGTTAAGGACACGCTTGAGACCCATATGGGCGGCTATGTAGTGACAGAAGCCGATTCGACCGCCACCTCGGTCCCCGGTGTTTTTGCTGCGGGTGACCTGATCGACCACAAATACCGCCAGGCCGTGACCTCGGCCGGCATGGGCTGCATGGCCGCACTCGAGGCTGAAAGATTTCTGGCCGAACAGGAGTGAAGTCACTTTCGGGGATTTTCTACCGCCTTAAGGAAACGGCGCGGGCAAGCGAGGTTCTTGCCCCCGCTCACAGCCCCTAAGGGTGCTTTCACCAATCCGAAAGTCGATTTTTCCTTGCGTTTTGTAAAAAAAGACCGGATATCCGCGCTCCTTGTAGGTTTTCTTGCGCAATCAAGGTTAGACGCACACGCAATTGCGGTATAAACCGCGAAGAGCAATTAAAAAAAAGGCCCGTTTCATGCTTCCCAACCTCGCCCCGATCCCAGAGCTTTATGTCTCTTACGAAAGCGCCCAGAAGCTAAAGCTTGAAGCAGCCGAGTTGACCAGCCATGATCTGACCCCGCGTCAGATTTGCGATTTGGAACTGCTTTTGAACGGCGGCTTTAACCCGCTTAAAGGATTTCTGAGCGAAGCAGATTACAATGGGGTTGTAGACAACATGCGGCTGGAGGATGGCAGCCTCTGGCCGATGCCGATCACTCTGGATGTGGCCGAAGATTTTGCCGCCGGGCTTGAACTGGGTCAGGACATTGCACTTCGCGACCAGGAAGGTGTGATCCTTGCCACCATGACCGTGACCGATCGCTGGACGCCGGACAAATCGCATGAAGCAATCCAGGTTTTTGGCTCGGATGACATCGCTCATCCAGCGGTGAATTACCTGCATAACAAGGCTGGCAAGGTCTATCTGGGCGGGCCGATTGTTGGCATTCAACAGCCTGTGCACTACGATTTTCGCGCCCGACGCGACACCCCGAATGAGCTGCGCGCCTACTTTCGCAAACTGGGCTGGCGGCGTATCGTTGCCTTTCAGACCCGCAACCCGCTGCACCGCGCGCATCAGGAACTGACCTTCCGCGCCGCGCGTGAGGCCCAGGCGAACCTTTTAATTCATCCGGTTGTTGGAATGACCAAACCCGGAGACATTGACCATTTCACACGGGTTCGCTGCTATGAGGCCGTTCTGGACCAATACCCCGGCTCCACAACCTCCATGAGCCTTCTAAATCTGGCAATGCGCATGGCCGGACCCCGCGAGGCCGTCTGGCACGGCCTTATCCGCGCCAACCACGGCTGCACCCATTTCATCGTTGGTCGCGACCATGCTGGACCCGGCAACAACTCGGCCGGTGAACCTTTTTACGGGCCTTACGATGCGCAGGATCTGTTTCGTGAACATCAAGACCAGATGGGCATCGAAATGGTCGACTTTAAGCATATGGTTTTTGTGCAGGAGCGCGCGCAATATGAACCTGCCGATGAAGTTGAAAAGGGCGCGACGGTTCTCAATATCTCAGGTACCGAACTTCGGCGCCGCCTGTCCGAAGGGCTGGACATCCCCGAATGGTTCTCGTTCCCCGAAGTGGTACGAGAGTTGCGCAAAACCCGCCCACCGCGCGCCAAACAGGGTTTTACCGTGTTTTTCACCGGTTTTTCCGGTTCGGGCAAATCCACCATCGCCAACGCATTGATGGTCAAGCTGATGGAAATGGGCGGACGCCCGGTCACGTTACTTGATGGTGATATCGTGCGCAAAAACCTCAGTTCTGAACTGGGTTTCTCCAAGGAACACCGCGACCTGAACATCCGCCGCATTGGCTATGTTGCCAGCGAAATCACCAAAAACGGCGGCATCGCCATTTGCGCGCCAATTGCGCCTTATGCCACCACGCGCGCCGCGGTTCGCGAAGACGTCGAAACTTACGGTGCCTTTGTCGAAGTGCATGTGGCGACCTCGATCGAGGAATGCGAACGGCGCGACCGCAAAGGGCTCTATAAACTGGCGCGCGCTGGCAAAATCAAAGAGTTCACCGGTATTTCCGACCCTTACGACGTGCCCGAAAAACCCGAGCTTAGTGTTGAAACCGAGAACGTAGAGGTGGATAACTGCGCCCATCAGGTGATCCTCAAACTCGAACAAATGGGGCTTGTTGCAGCGGAGTAGCATGTGAATATTATAACTTTGTCAACCATCCCACCGCGTTTTGAGATGATAGGCGAAACGCTTGAAAGCCTGGTGGCGCAAACCGCTGAAATTGACAAAATTATCCTCTACATCCCCCGTATATACCGACGTTTCCCAGATTATGACGGCCACCTGCCGCCGGTTCCTGAAGGCGTTGAAATTGTGCGGGTGGACAATGACCTTGGCCCCGCGACCAAGGTATTGCCCGCTATACGCGAGTTTCAAGGAAAGGATGTAAATATCCTGTTTTGCGACGATGACAGGATTTTCCAATCCCATTGGGCCGATACCCTGCTAAAGGCCGCCGACGAACACCCTGGTTGCGCCACCACAATTTCAATTCTGATCGCGTCAGAACAAGGTGCCGACAACTTCGTTCCCGACTTGAAGCCGCGCGCGGTTTTTAACAGGAAAAAGACTGATGTCGAATACCGTCTCAAGCGCATCTGGAGTCAGCTTGATATCTTCAACCTCTATACTTCGCCCAATAAACCGGCACGTAAAGTTTTGAAAAGTTCTGGCTATGCCGACATTTTTGAAGGGGTGAACGGCGTTTTGGTTCGCCCGGAGTTTTTCGATGACGCGGTTTTTGATATTCCGGCGAAATTATGGGCGGTCGATGATGTCTGGTTGTCAGGCCATGTGACGCGTATGGGCGTACCTATTTGGGCAACCGCTGAAACTTACTCGACAGCGGAAACCCGGGCTCACAATCAAACACCTCTGCACGGGGCTACGATTGAAGGCTTGGTGCGCGATGACGCGAATGCCGCGTGTATTAGGTATTTTCAGAACACATACGGCATCTGGGTCTAGACAGCGTTTTGCTGGTCATCTGCCTCACCTCGATCCCGCCGCGTTTTGCCGCGCTGCCACGGGTTATCAACACCTTGTGGGCGCAAAAAGCCCGGCCCAACCGGATCATTTTGACCCTGCCCCGCCACTATCGCCGCTTTCCCGGTACCCATTTGCCGCCAGATCTGCCGGGAGTTGAGGTTCTGCGCCCGGACAGCGACCCGGGCCCGGCGGGTAAGGTGCTGAACCCGGCAAGTAAGGTAAGAGGACAGAATTGTAATCTGCTTTACTGCGACGACGACTGGATTTACGACCCGGATTGGAGCGCCGGATTTCTGGCCGCCGCCAGATCCCGCCCTGATCGAGATGTGATTTGCGCGTCCGGTTATGATATTCACCGGCTTGGCCTTACTTCTGGTACCAAAAAACCCCGTGGTGAGGGTACGGCATCCGGCTGTGTGGATATTGCCCAGGGTTTTGCGGGTGTTCTGCTACGACCCGATTGGCTGGACGAAACTATTTTTGAGCCACCTCGCGAGGCCTGGCCGGTGGACGACATCTGGCTTTCAGCAAATTTTGAGCGACTGGGGCTGAAAATATGGAAAGCGGCAGGATTACGCGCTTTGGCCACCGGGGTTGAAGACCCGGGCAACCTGCAGGACGCCAAAATTGGAGGGTTGGATCGCAACCTCGCCAATCGTCAGGCGGCGCAGCTTTGCGCAGATCGTTTCGGGATTTGGGGGCGCACAGGTCAGGCCTCTGATACTTGCTGAATTCGGCCTGCCTATAATTGCAACTCGCCGCGCATCAATATCCGCCCCGAGCCGCTGACGCGCACGCCGGTCGGGGCTTTGCGGGGACCCAAAACCTCGACCTTGGCCACACCCGGCCGACCCATCCAGTGGCCCTGCTCGGCGATAAACACCGGGCTGTCGATCAGCCCGTGAAACCACAGATAAGCCGCCATGCAGCCCGTGGCCGAGCCGGTGAACGGGTCCTCAGGGGGCATTGGCGCAGGTAGTAACAGACGCGAATATGTGTCGCCCACATCCGTTTCGCCGCCCAATGTGACCAAAAACGGTTCGATCATGCCAGAACGGTTGGTGCCTGGCGGGTTCATTTCGTGCCAAAGGTCAGCGCTCAGCTTCACCCGGCGCAAGGCCGCCTTGTCTTTAAGAACCGCAATGCAAAACGGCGTACCCGTCGAGACGATCTGCGGAATTCCGATTATGTCATCCGGCCCGAGCCCGTAAATCCGTGCGATATCCGCCGCAAGGAACGTATCCCCAAAAACCGGCGTCATCTGGGTCATGGTCACAAGCATGCCATCCTTGCTCAGCTCAACCTCGATCGGCATCACCCCGGCACCAACCTCTAACGTGAACGCAGCACAGCCGTTTTCCAAAGTCACTAACCCGCGATCTACCAGCGACACCACGGTTGCAACGGTCGGGTGACCGGCCATCAAAATCTCTTTGTCTGCAAGGTAGTAGCGCGCGCCGAAATCGGCCTTGTCCGATGCCATCAGATAGGCACATTCCGAAAGCGAGGTTTCACGCACCAGCGCCTGCCGGTCGTCAATGGAAAGCCCGTGCGCCCCATGAACAACGACGCATGGGTTGCCTCCGAATGGCACGGTGGTAAAGGCGTCTACCCAGTCAAAGGCATAGGTTTTCAATGCACATTCACCGGCGCATAATCGTTTTGGCGGGCCAGCGCGAAGGCCATTTGGCGTCCGGCAACCAATGCCAGCCGCGCCCCATCCGTGTCGTGCAAAGCATAGAGATCGGTTTGCTCACCCACCTGCTCACGCAGATCTTCCGGCAGTTCCTCGACCTTCACCGGACGCACATAGACAATGCGCTCGTCATTATCCGGGAACATGTCAACTTTTACGTCCATTGGAATCCTCACTTTCCGTTAATCTTGACCGTTTGCACAACAGCATCAGGTTCGGCCCGTTTCAGGTCGATATGCAAAAGGCCGTTTTGCGTGATCGCGCCGGTTACCTCGACACCATCAGCCAGCACAAAGCTTTTCTGAAACTGCCGCCCGGCAATGCCACGGTGCAGAAAAACCCGCGCCTCATCCACTGGTGCTTGACGCCCGCGCACCAAAAGCTTGTTGTTTTCTATGGTAATCGACAATTCATCATCCCCGAAGCCTGCGACGGCAAGGGTGATGCGGTACATGCTTTCGCTGACCTGTTCGATATTGAACGGCGGGTATCCGTCATTGCCTGATTTCTTGGCCTGTTCAACCATGCGCTCAAGCTGTTCGAACCCCAGCAGGAAGGGATGCGTTGCTAATGTCAGTTTCGTCATCGACACGTCCTTATTCACAAGCGACCTGTGTTTCAGAGCCCCGTTTTGGCGACCCTTGAATAAAACATGGGGGCTTGCATGCTTCTATGCAAGGGTGGCTTTTACTTGGCGCAGCGGCGCTTTGGCGATAAACTTGGCGCAAGGTCGAAACGACTCATGAAGGTTCGATGAGCAAAGCCGAAGAAATGAAAAGCAAGGATGTGCTCAAGGTCGAGCTGGAAGTGTTCCGGCGCGAACATGGTGATTTGGATGAAGCGATTGCAGCTTTGGAAGTTGCGGGCCGTACTGACCAATTACGCCTGAGGCGATTGAAAAAGCAGAAATTGGCTCTGAAAGACAAGATTGCCCGCATAGAAGACAAGCTGACGCCGGATATTATTGCATAAAAACCCCAGCGGGCTATAAGCGCGCCATCAGGGATGCAATGACGGATTTTAACCATGTCAAAACCAAAAGTAGGCATCATCATGGGCAGCCAGTCTGACTGGCCAACCATGCGCGAAGCGGCAGACCTGCTTGATGAGCTGGGCGTGGCGCATGAGGTGCGCATCGTTTCGGCCCACCGCACCCCGGACAGGTTGTGGGAATACGGCAAGTCAGCCGCCGGGCGGGGCCTTCAGGTGATCATTGCCGGGGCCGGAGGTGCTGCGCATCTGCCCGGCATGATGGCATCGAAAACCCCTTTGCCGGTGATTGGGGTGCCAATCCAAACCAAGGCGTTGTCAGGTGTCGACAGCCTTTATTCCATCGTCCAGATGCCGCGCGGATTTCCGGTGGCCACAATGGCGATCGGTGCCGCCGGTGCCAGTAATGGAGCACTGATGGCCGCAGCTATTTTGGCCTTGTCTGACAGTGGGTTAGCCGAAAGGTTGGAAGCCTGGAGGGCGTCACTTTCGGCCTCGGTCAAGGACGCGCCGGCCGATGAGTAAACCACTTCCACCAGGTGCCTGCATCGGCATTCTTGGCGGCGGACAATTGGGCCGTATGCTGTCAATGGCGGCGGCCCGTTTAGGCTTTTCATGTCACATTTTTGAGCCCGGCCCTAACCCACCTGCAGGGCAGATGGCGGCCAGAGTTACCACCGCCGGATATGACGACGCGAAAGCTCTGAAAGCCTTCGCCGCCTCGGTCGACGTGATCACCTACGAGTTTGAGAACATTCCCACCGAGGCACTCGACATCCTTGAGGATCTTCGCCCCATTCATCCGAACCGCGAAGCGCTGCGGATCAGCCAGGACCGGCTGGTTGAGAAAGAATTTCTGTCTGGGCTAGGCCTTCGTGTTGCACCTTTTGCCAACGTCGAGAACAGCGACGAAATGCAGGCGGCAATTACACAGGTCGGCACGCCTTCAATCCTTAAAACCCGCCGCTTTGGCTATGACGGGAAGGGACAGGTTCGCGTCCCTGACGCGTCACGGGCCGGTGAAGCCTGGGTTGCGATGGAAAACGCCCCTTCGGTTTTGGAGGGGTTTGTTGATTTTACCGGCGAGGTTAGCGTCATCGCCGCACGTAGTCTTTCGGGCAACGTTGCGTGTTTTGACCCCGGTGAAAACGTGCATGTGGACGGCATTCTGGCAACCACGTCTATCCCCGCTCGTCTGAGTGCAGCAGCACGGACCGATGCCGTTCTAATTGCCAGTAACATCTTGAATGCGTTGAATTATGTTGGAGTTTTAGGGGTTGAGTTATTCGTGACGCAAGCCGGACTTGTGGTCAATGAGATCGCACCACGAGTGCATAATTCCGGGCACTGGACACAGAATGGCTGCGCCGTGGATCAGTTTGAGCAGCATATCCGCGCCATCACCGGTTGGCCTATTAGCGACGGTGTACGGCACGCGAATGTGGTAATGGAAAACCTGATCGGGGACGATGTGGCGCGGGTGGTTGAGATTGCAAACGAACCCGGTGCAGCGCTGCATCTATATGGCAAGGCAGACGTGAAACCAGGCCGCAAAATGGGCCATGTGAACCGTGTAACGCCGCTAAACTAAGCGCCCGCGGCGCACTTTATGATAATCCCATTGGGGGCCAGCCCCCAAACCCCCGAGATATTTCCAGCCAGAAGAATTACGGATCAGGCGTGAATGGCACC
>JAAEUB010000021.1 GCA_024227755.1 Paracoccaceae bacterium
GACGCCCCGACCGTGGTTCCCGTCGGTGGCCGTCGTGAGCGTGATCTGACCGATGCGTTTCCGTACATCATTGCTCACCAGCTGGGCGTAAGGCACTTCGCTTAAGGGCCGGCCCAGCTTTTGGCATACCAGCCGGGCCACCGCGTAGCTGCCTCCCAGCACCTTGAAGGCTTTGAGCCCGAAGCGGGGCGCTTCGTCCTTGACGAAGATATCGGTAAAGCCCCAGGCCCGGACAAGGCGCTCCAACCGGACCAGTGGGGTGGGTTTATAACCCGGCAGTTGACGGTGGAAGGCCCTGACTCCCAACGCTGTGGCGGGTGAAAGGGTCGCAGGAAGGTTACGCTCGGAGGGTGTCTGGATCAAATACTTGAAATTTTGGCTGGTAATTTCTTTGATTTCCATGGGGACCTTCACTTTTTGCGGTATACAAACTTTGGAAAAGCGATTGAGCTTTGATCTATCCGAACCACGCAAGTTTCAGAATTGCACGCCAGACGTCAGCATCGCAAAATCAGGA
>JAAEUB010000022.1 GCA_024227755.1 Paracoccaceae bacterium
CAGAACAGGTAACGCCGGGCAAAACAATGCAACAAATAGCCCGCCGCGAAAATTGAATCTCATATTAGGAAAACCCCCCAGATAATCCGACTTTAGAATAGAGTTCATTATTGACCACTTTCTCGGGTCTTGGCCAGTCAATTTTCCTTGTTAACCACTATTGAATATGTCGATTTGTCGAAATGCTTTCGGTGATGCACATCTCTGGTCCTTCACAGACTTAGCGCTAATTCTGACTGTTATCATGCAGCTGACGCTTTTGCTCTGGGAATCACTAACCCTGAACCGGGGGCTAAAAGCTTTTCCAAATTCTCGGCGTATTTCTGGATAGGTCAGGGCAATGTCGAATTGGCCTTTGGCGAGGCGGGCGTCATGCACAACAACAGCATTCTCGGGGTCCTTGGCAATTCGAACAAGATTGGTTTTGCTGCGGCCTTGTTCAACCGTTCACTGGGTCATTTGGCTGGTAATGCGGTGTTATACAATGGCTACCGTTGATCATTTTGCTGCTATCACCTGGCAGTATGGCGCTGACTGGTGTGATTTTGACTATCAGGAACAGGACATGGCACAGCACTCAAGTGCCGCGACACAAGTGCTGGTGCTGATTATCATCACAAAAAGGGTTCTGGTCCGGGTTTTGTCGCGCGGGGCAGGTGTTGTGCGGTTGAACGCAACTTTGGCTGATTGTAGCTGTGATTGTGGGGGCTAACCCCACTATGCGGCTTCTAGAATAAGGGCAACGCCCTGGCCCACACCAACACACATTGTGCAAAGCGCGTATCGCCCGCCTGTACGTTTCAGCTGATAGGCTGCCGTCAAAACCAGACGTGCGCCTGACATGCCCAGGGGGTGACCCATGGCAATCGCACCACCATTCGGGTTGACGTGTTTCGCGTCATCGGCAATCCCAAGTTCACGCAAAGTCGCTAATCCCTGCGCGGCAAAGGCTTCGTTCAGTTCTATTACATCCATGTCGCCTATGGTCAGACCAGCTTTGGCAAGGGCCTTGCGGGTCGCAGGAACCGGGCCAATGCCCATGATACGCGGCTCAACGCCCGCCGCGGCCATGGTAACAACCCGCGCGATCGGCGTCAGGCCGTGCTTTTTAGCAACCTGTTCTGAGGCCATGAGTATCGCCGCTGCACCGTCATTCACACCTGACGAATTGCCAGCAGTAACGCTGAGGTCCGGGCCGTTGATGGCGCGTAGCTTGGCCAGTTTTTCTACGACGGTGCCGGGGCGCGGGTGCTCATCGGTATCGACGATCAAGGGATCACCCCGACGCTGTGGTACGACAACCTTGGTTATTTCGTCGCCAAAGACTCCGGCGGTGTTGGCCGCCGCCCAGCGTTCTTGTGAACGGGTCGCAAAGGCGTCCTGATCGCCACGGCTAATATTAAATTCCGCCGCTACATTGTCGGCGGTTTGCGGCATGCTATCGATACCATGCGCCGCCTGCATTTTCGGGTTCACAAAGCGCCAACCAATGGTGGTATCAAAAACCGCATTCGACCTGCTGAATGCTGCCTCGGGTTTTGGCATTACGAAAGGTGCGCGGCTCATGCTTTCGACACCGCCGGCGATCGCCAGATCGTATTCCCCGGCTTTGATCGCGCGCGCAGCCATGCCAACAGCATCCATGCCTGAAGCACAAAGGCGGTTGATGGTGGTGCCGGGAACCTCGGCGGGCAACCCGGCAAGCAGCGCCGCCATCCGCGCCACGTTGCGATTATCTTCACCTGCTTGATTGGTAGCGCCAAAGATCACGTCATCAATCAGGGACCAATCCAAACCTGGATTGCGGGCTATCAACGCCGCAATTGGTATGGCAGCAAGGTCATCAGTCCGAACCGAGGACAATGCGCCGCCATAACGTCCGATTGGAGTTCGGATTGCATCACAGATTAGTGCTTTCATCTACGGGTACTCCTG
>JAAEUB010000023.1 GCA_024227755.1 Paracoccaceae bacterium
GGATCAAGTGAGCCAGCTCGTAAAGGCGAATGTTTCATATCAACGACGGGTTTTGGAAATCCTGCTAAAATGCTCGCAGGAGGATATGTTATGTCTATGATATCTAGGATATTGTATTTCATTGGCGGGGTGGTTTTTTCAGTTTCCAGTGCAAGCGCTGCCTCTTCAGAGGTGTTTCAGGATGATTATAGAGCCTTTCTGTATCAGGGTCAGACCGTGGCCGCGACCAAGCTGGCCGCTCAGGCTTTAGGCCAGGCAGGGGAAGATCAGGAAGCGCGTTTTGCGCTGGGAGTGTCGCAGTTTCTGCTGGCTGTCGAAAATCTTGGGCATGGACTTTATTCTTACGGGCTAAAGTCAGAGTACCACTCGGAATTGTCTGGCAACGTGTTGGACTTGCCATTCCTGCGTCTACCGGTTCCACAGAATGAAGCACCGGAGCAAGTGAGCTATGAGGCTCTACGCGGCTTGCTTGACCAATTTGTCACCGACCTTGCGGTGGCAAATAACACGCTTTCGGGGGTAACTGACCAGGACTTCGATTTTCCACTTGATTTGGCACGGATACGGCTGGATTTTGATGGCGATGGTCATGGTAGCGAGCGCGAAGCACTGCTCTATTCTTTGATTGCCGTAGCGGGCAGGGTGAATTCCGACAACGGTTATCTTGTCGATTTCGATCAAAGCGATGCGCCCTGGTTGAGCGGTTATTGCCATTTGCTGAGCGCAATGGCAGAATTTCCGCTGGCGCATGAATGGGAGTTTGCGTTTAACACCACATTCCACGGTCTGTTTCCGAAATCCGACCTGCCCAGCAGTCAGATCAATCTGGAATTTGCAACGGTTCGGGATGCCATGCAGGCAATAATTGAAAAGAATGGATCGATTCCGAGATACACTCGCAAGCCTTATTCTATGTCTTGGGAAGAATGGGCCGAAAGCGATCCAAATAAAACCTATCGACAGTACAAAGCCATGCGTGACATTGCCGAATTTGGCGCTATTGCCGATCTGGTTGCATTTTTCCATCTGTTCAACTGGCCAGTGGTTGAACCAGAGCGTATGGCCAGCGCTCGTGAACACCTGCTTGGCATGATTGCAACCAGCCGGGAAAACTGGATGCGCATTCAGGCGGAAACAGATAACCAACGAGAATGGGTTCCTGCCCCCGGGCAAAGCGGAATATTCCAGCGAATGCGTGTGGATCAGGATACGGTTGTCGCCTGGCATCTGTTTCTTGATGACTTTGAGGCAGTTTTACAAGGTGAGCGCCTGATCAAGCATTGGCGGTTCATAGGTAAGGGCATCAATGTCCGGCGAATGTTTGAAGAGCCCCGCACTTTCGACCCTTGGCTGATCGGACAGGGCAGCGCAGTGCTGCCCTATCTTGAGGAAGGTGACCTGGTGACCGGGGACACCGCCATGACCATGCTGGACCTGTTTGACGGTGGTTTTTTTGCCTACTTCATTTGGTTCAATTAGGGCCCGGCGGGTGGTCTTTAAGACCGCATCATGACGGCCGGCCTGTGAAGTCCGAACTTACATTGCCTTTGAAGCAGCGTGGGAAGAACGGGTAGGTGTCTGTTGCGAAATAGACGTATTGCCCATCCACTGTCGCTCCGTTGCACGCATCCAGATTGCCGCTGCCCGCCATATAGGTCCAGTCTTCGACATAAGTACCGTCATACGCACCCCCCGGCCCGGAAGGGCGGGTACCACTTTTTAGCTGCCACGAAGAAGAGACCGACGAACCGGCATAGTGGATATCAAACCCGTCAGCGGCGTAGCCAACCAAAGTGCCCTCAAGCGTGCCGGTATAGGGATCAGAGGGTGCGTGATAATGATAGAGACCGCGGTGATCCACATGGGCGTTGGCCGCATCCATCCCCAGAAGATGAGCTGCCCCCATGCCTTCGACTTTCCAGCCGCTGGCGGGATTGCGTGAAAAGCCACCGCGCCCGGTCGGGTCATAATATTCAGCAGTCGCCGGGCGAAAATAGATACCCGTCAGGGATATTCCTGAAGCATTAGTTTTTTCGACGATCCGCCCGGTAATTGTCGGTGTGGCGTCAACACAAACCCGGATATTCTGTTCGCTGAAAGAGTTTGGGTTGCCGCGTGTGGGAAACTGGCCGATGTCGTGATTGGGGGTTCCGTTTGAGGTGATGCAGCGTTGATCCCCCGCCACCGAGATTGTGACCTCGTTTTCATGGGCGACGCCTGGACGCACCGCCAAAGCGGTCAATATGAGAGCCATCAGAAGAATTGCGCGTATCATTGGAACCTCCTTGTATGTGTTCCAATAGAACGTGCATTTTTGCTGTTTCCGTCGCAAAAATCCGGATTTAGTCGGTTCAACCTGCTCCACGGCAAGCCATAACCGGCGCAATATGATCAATCTCATTGTCAATATAGGGTGCGGTTGGCGGCTATGGAAAAACCTGTTTGACCCAACGTTGCTTTGTCCCTGTGGATTCAACGGATTGCCGCAACACACTGGTCAAATTTCTCGGCTGGCGTTTGGAATTGCTGGGTCATTCTGGGCCGCTCATTTAGCAGCCGCGATATCGGTTCCCTTCGGTAATTCTCGTACATGTTTGATCAGGGCGGTGATGACGCTTTACGCATCCTTGTTCACAAACTTGGCCAGCATCACAACGCGGGAATGCCGCTGTACCAAAATGGCGATATTGCTGTTATTGGCACTGACAATCAGGTCACCTTCCTGATAGCTGACAGGTGATGCTTGCATCACCGAGAGGCAAATGACCCCGCACAGCGCGATCCCCGATCTCAGGCGGGCGTTCACTGATCGGGATCGCATCCCTAATTATTGCGCAGCTTCAGCCCCTTTTAGGTCGCGTACCGAGACGGTCGGATCGCGCGCGGGCTACGCGGTCTTGCTCTTCGTCAGAATGCCTGCGCATCAGCCAACCGGCGATCTGCTGAGGGGACTCATTTCAGGCGCAACTTTCGCGCAGTCAACTCGCGCAAGGCTTTTTTTGAACGAATATCAACCGTTTCAATCCAACCATACCAATCGTGCCGCCACCAGGAACTAATCAGCGCCCACCTACAAAAACGCTGCTATCAGGTGATCGCCCAGAAAAGCCGCGAACAGCCACATCAGGTAGTGCACGGAAAACTTGAATGTGTGCAATGCTTGACGGTCATCATCGGACCTCATTAGCAAGAACGCCTGGCGCAGAAACCCTGTTCCTAACCAAAACGCAGCGCCCAAATAGAGCAATCCGGACATGCCGATTGCAAACGGAATGAGTGCGGCGATGTTCAGAAAAACCGTGTATGCGACAATCTGGCGTTTGGTGAACGCCACCCCATGCGTCACCGGCAACATTGGCACCCCGGCACGAGCATAATCCTTGCGCCGCTTGATCGCCAGTGACCAGAAATGCGGTGGTGTCCACAGAAAAATGATTGCAAAGAGCAGGAACGCCTCGGCACCAACGGTCCCGGTTACGGCGACCCAGCCCAGAAGTGGTGGAGTGGCCCCGGCGGCCCCACCCCAGACGATGTTATATGGCGTCGCATGTTTCAGGTAGACAGTATAGATTACCGCATAGCCGATCAGCGATAACGCGGTGAGGAGCGTGGTTAAAAGGTTTACCTCGATGGCTAGAAGACCAAGCCCGGCAACACCCAGCGCGAGCGCAAATCCCAGGGCGCGGATTGGAGATATCTCACCTTGTGGGAGGGGCCGGTTGAAGGTACGCGCCATTTTTGCGTCGATCCGGCGGTCCACCCAGTGATTGATCGCCGCCCCCGATGCTGACGCAAGGCTGATACCAACCAAGGCTGCAAAAAAGAGGCGAAGATCCGGCAGACCGGGCACCGCTAGCAACATGCCCACCAGAGCCGTAAAAGCGATGAGCAAAACCACTTTGGGTTTGCACAGAACTAGGTATTGTTTCCAGTTGGCCGCTGCAGATAGGGGGTTGGCTGGCCGAGCTTCGTCGTTGAAGGACAAGGATTCACTCCGATCTCGCTCTTAAGGTTCTGGCAGGTGCGAAGGCGTTGGTGGCGCCTTCGCGGTTCTTTTCAATGTGACACCTATTCAGCCGGCGCGGCTTCAGCGCCAGTGTTGATCCGGCGTGCCTTTGACACGTCGATGAAGAAAATCAGCATCGACAAAGTCATACAAAGCCCAAAGAACAGGATCAGATAGCCGTAGATCATCCAGCCCTCTTGGTCCCACGAGGCAAAACGGCGAGGCATACCGGCGGCTCCAGCAGCCAGGAACGAATAGGCCAAACCCATTGCACCCACCGTATAGAGGATCACGAACCACATGCCGCGAGTCTTATCGAGAACCCGTCCGGTGATGACCGGATAATGGTGTAAAAGTACACCCATCCACATCATCGCCACAGCGATCAGCACCGCCATTGTATGACCCGCCTGCCACATGGTGCCATGCAACTGGTATGACCAGGCAACGGTCGATGTGATAATCGCGCTGACACCGTCGAGGATGTAAAGCGTGAAGCCCATCAAAACCGCCATCACGCCCGCTTCGGCGCGCAGTCCATGTTTCACGATGGTCATTGTTATCGTGAAGATAGTTATCGCAGCGCCCACGCCGGTGCCCCAGCTCATGATATTTCCATGATAAGACAATGCAGATGGCAAGGCAGGGAACATCGTATAGAAGTGATGGAAGAAAGATGTCACCGATGTTACCAACAAAATCCAGAGTGCCAGGTTAGCCAACTTGTTAGAATATAGCTGCCGGGTACCGTCCGCCAAATAGAGCGGCAGCGTGGCATAGACAGCGCTGACGATCATGATCGCCATGGCCTCCATCAGGTTGTGCGCAAAGATATAGAATACGAACTGGAATACCATCGGGTCCGTGGCCCACGGGATCCAGGCAAACGGCAGGATTCCGTATAGCCCCAGCAGAACTGCGCTGGCCACGATCAGGAGCGGTGAACCCATGATCAGCAATACAAAGGCGGCCATAGCCATGCCCAGCATGCCCGGGTCACTGAGCTTGCGCCGGTGCAGGACAAGTTCCTCGCGTTCTTTGTCGAAGAAGAACATCTTGATAACCTGAACCGGGAACAATACGATCACGGTCACAAGGATGCCCGCAATGCCAGTAAACCCAATAATCAGGGACGTCATGCTCCACTGACCTGTTTCAACACCAACCACCGGCAATGGATACATCACCGCATAGCTGATTTTCAGCCCCATAAGGATGGCGATGGTAAACAAAAGAGCACCGATATTCATCATCCAGAAGGCTGTGGCAGGTATCCAGCCTGATACCGGTTTACCAACGCAGCCGGCGGCGCGATGCAGGCCAACGCCCATCATCAGCTGGAATACAAAGGGAAAGGCCATCGCTGCCCCATGCCCGGTGATGGCAGTATAAAACAGACTTGCATCAAGACCCAGCATCTGTGTCAGCGGCAGCGAGATACCCAGCAATACCGCGGCAAAGAACCAGATGAACGAAGCCATGATCATGGCTGCGGGCCAGGCGTTTATATCTTCGAGCTCGGCTTCGGATTCTACTTTGAACATCCGGCCAAACACCGGAACAGCCGCGACCATTGAAGTTGCGTAAGACATGTTGTTTCCTCCCTGACGGCTCAACTGCTGGCTTCGGTGACGATGATCTCGTCACTCATTTCATGATGGGCCGCACCGCAATATTCGAGACAGCGGACCTTATATGTGCCCGGCTCATTAAAGGTGTAGATTAGCGAGCTTTCGCCAACGCCCGGTACCAGCATCATGGTGAATAAAACCCTCCCACCGGGATGGTAGACGGCAAAACCATGTACTGTATCCAGGCTTACGGCATTGAAACGCACCGGTTTGCCGACTTCGAACTCCCGCACCGACATATCATAGCTCCAGGATTGGGCTTCAATTGCAACGTCGACTGCCGCAACGGACGAATTCGCCGCCTTGGCAGTATAGATTGCCGGGATGTACTGGATACCGACAATATTGATGACCAGAAACAGCGCGATCACCAGGGTCAGCCATCCGCCGCGCAGCTTGCTTATCTTGGCATCGGTGATTGTGCTCGCGCTCGTATCAACATAGGCCTTGCGGTAGATGACGGTCAGAAAGACCAGTAAAAATGGTATCTGGAACAGAAGCAGCATGGTGAATGCGCCCCATCCCGATTGATAGATAAATTCCAGCACGTTTGTCCCTCCTTGGTGAAAAAAGTTCCGAAGATCCGCCGTTCTGGCCGGTTACCGGCTCTTTAGCCTCGCGGATCAGCTTCTTGTAACCTTGCTGTTCACTCCGTTGTTTACACTGCGTTTCCGTTTGCCGGGCATGCGTCACGCGGCTCCGAATTCAAACAGGTTCTGACTGGCATTCAGCACAGCGCTTTTTGCCTTTGCGCGAATGTATTCGCCAATATCCTCCAACCCCATGCTGTGCATGCGGTGCGAGAACGAGACAATGCCGATGGAACAAACGACACCTGCGCGACCGACAACAACCGGTGCAGAAACACTGGTTATTCCGTTGGCGATTTCCTCGTCGCAGATCGCGTATCCACGCGCTTTGGTCCGCTCCAGTTCCTGATTGAGTGCATCAAAATCCGTGATTGTCTTGTCGGTGAAAGCAGTTAAGTCATTTCCAAGAACGCGAGCTACTTTCCCTTTGGGAAGGGAAGCAAGTATTGCCTTGGAAGCCGAGCAGGCATGGCCCGCCCGAATGTTGTTGCCCGGATGCACAAAACCCAGCTTGCTGTTACATGGCAAGACAGCATGGGCAATTTCAATTGACGGTCCATTCAGTCGCCCCAGAAATGCGGTTGCCCCCCAATTATTGGCGGCGCAGGACAGAGTTTCCTCAAAGCCGGCTACTATTTGGTGGTTGCTGGCGCCAGAAATCATGGTGCGAAGAAAGTTGTTACTGATCTCAACGCCGCTCTGGTCGGAACTGCGCTGTAATACTTCTTCTTTCTCAAGGGTGGCGATCAGCCGGTATACCGTGGCCCGCGGCACGTTGATCAAACCGGCAATGTCTGTCGCATTCAGTGGAGCCTCCGACTGAGCCACTAGTCTGACAATATCAAGAACACGATGTATGGGCATTTATCATCTCATAATAATTCTTCTTAATTTTTGATAATAGGTCTAGTATGCAAGCAAAGACAAGCTTTTAAAAAATGGCCTACTTTGATGAACTGCGAGCTTTGCGGATTGCCAGCCCCAACCCCACCAATTAGGGCGAGTGGGAACAGCTTTTGCTGCGTGGGGTGCCGTGAGGTTTTTAAGAACTTCGGCGATGATATCCTTACCGCTCGCCAGCCTGCCAATCCGGGAAAGAAAGTCACCGGAGCTGAGGGTGCCGAGGCATTCTTGCGTATCGAAGGCATGCATTGCTCCTCGTGCGAGGCCCTGATCAGCCATTTAGCCGAGCGCATCGACGGCGTGCGCGCAGCCACCTCGAGCTACGCAACCTCGACAGCGCGGATAGTCTATGATCCTGAGCTTTTGGATGAGTGCGACCTGCCCGCTCTGCTCAGTACTTCAGGCTACAAGGTGACGCTTCGATCGGACCCGCGAGAGGTCCGGGACACCGACCGCGCACTCTTTCGGGTGGTGACCTCCACCTCGCTGGCGGCGGTCGTGATGATGCTCTATCTGGCCTTTTACTATCCTACCCATCTGGGACTTGTGGATTATTCTGATCTGGAGCCGGTTCGCTGGCTGGCGTTTAAAACTGTTCCCCTATCAATTTTTGTACTGACGTCGATCATGGTGGCCTATGTGGGCTTGCCGGTTTTTCGTGGTGCTCTGGTTGGGCTACGGGCGGGGATGCTGAATATGGACAACCTTTTGTCCATAGCGATCCTGGCCACCTATGCCTACTCCACTGTTCAGTTCTTTCGCGGCGATGTAGACGAGCTCTATTTCGACGTGGCCGCCGCGATCCTGACTGTGATTACTGTGGGACGCTATTTCGAGGCAAACGCGCGCAGCTCGGCTTCGCACGAGCTTGAAAAACTGATGGATGCCTGGACTCCGATGGCGCGGGTGACGCGCAATGGCCGACCGATGACCGTGGCAGTGGGTGAGCTGCGCCCAGGCGAGGTTCTGGTTGTCGGGTCAGGCGAAGCTATCCCTGTCGATGGCATCATACAATCAGGAGGCGCGGCAGTGGATGTCTCATTAATGACTGGCGAGCCTTTCCCGGTGCGCCTTGGCCCAGGGGACCCGGCGCAGGGCGGCACGATTGTGGTCGAGGGTGAGATCACGCTGGCCAGCGACGAAAATGCAGAAAACCAGCTTGAAACCCTGACCCGAATTCTTTGGAACGTGCAAAGCTCAAGCGCGGGCGCACGTGGCATGGCCGACCGGCTAGCGCGCGGTTTTGTGCCGGTTGTGCTTGTGCTGGCTGCGGCGGTGTCGATCTGGTTATACACGTCCGGAAGCCCGGCACGTGAGGCAATGCTTGTCGGGCTGGCAACGCTTATTGTCTCTTGCCCGTGTACCTTCGGTCTGGCGATGCCGCTGGCCATTGCCGCAGGGGTCTCAACCGCACTCAAACGCGGGATCATAACCACCAGCGCCGATATTTTTGAAAAACCCCGAAAGTTCGACACAGTGATTTTCGACAAGACCGGGACATTGTCGACCGGTGACATGGAAGTAGACAGGGTGATCGGCGCACCCGAAACTGCCGCCTATGCGGCGGCGGCGGAGCGCACATCCTCGCACCCGATTGCCGAGGCGATCGCACGGTTGGACCAGACCCATACCGCCGAAGATGTTAAAATCCACCCAGGGCGTGGAGTCGTTGCCACGGTCAGCGGCAAGCTTGTGGCGGCAGGCAGCGCACAACTTTTCGAAACGCTTGGCTGGGAGATGAAAAAATCATTAAAGCGTGAGGCCGGGATACTGCGCCACGGAAACGGGGTCATCTCCTTTGTGGGCTGGGACGGCATCGTCCACGGCGCCATACTCACCCGCGACCAGGGCCGGGCCGAGTGGCGCGAGGTCGTGGCGCAGTTTAAACAGCACAGCAAGGTTGTCTTATTGTCAGGGGCGCAACACCCCGGTGTCTACGAGGCGGATTTTGACCAGATCCACTTGGGCGTGCCGCCCGAGGCGAAAGCCGCGATTGTCCGTCATTACCGGCGCTCGGGCACGGTTGCAATGATCGGCGATGGTTCAAATGACGCCCCGGCCCTTGCCGAGGCTGACATTGGCGTGGCCTTCGGCGCACCCACGGCCCTGGCAGCTGAGGCTGCCGATATTGTTATTCCCGGCGATGACCTGACCAAGGTCTTTGATGCTTTCGCCATTGTGGGTGCCACAAGAAGCCGCATTCGCCAAAACCTTGGTTGGGCAATCCTGTATAACGCTACGGCCATACCGCTGGCGCTTACCGGGTTTCTGAACCCGCTATTTGCAGCTTTGGCCATGTCCACCAGCAGCCTTCTTGTGGTCTGGAATTCTTCCCGCCCGATCCCACTGACAGAAGCCAACCAATCTGCGGATCCACCAGGCTGGACACGCGACCGTATTCGCACAATGATGAAACTCGCCCAGGAATAAGCAGGAGGCAAAAGCCGGAGAACCATGGAATTTAGTTTTCTCACGGCGTTCATAATCGGCCTTTTTGGCCTGACCCACTGCGTTAGCATGTGCGGTGGCATTGTCGGCACCCTGGATGCGGGGTTGGGTCCTGATGCCACAAGTTCAGGCAGGCGGATCGCGTATCACCTGACCTATAACGGGGGGCGCGGACTTAGCTACATGATCGCCGGGCTGCTGGCGGGGTTTCTGGGCTCGCTTGCGGCCACGTCGAGTTTCGGCAATGCAATTCCCGTCGGGCACCTTATCGCAGGGCTTATGATGATCGCCCTTGGTCTTTACCTTGCGGGCTTGTGGCGGGCAATTACTGTGCTGGAAGGTCTGGGCCAGCATGTCTGGAAAAGGATCGAGCCGTTCGGTCGCCAGTTCTTTCCGGTCAACACCGCACCTCAGGCATTTGGCCTCGGGCTGGTATGGGGCTGGTTACCGTGTGGGCTTGTCTATTCCGCCCTCACGTTGGCAATGGCGTCAGCTTCGCCGCTTCAGGGTGCCTGGATTATGGCCGGTTTTGGCCTCGGAACCCTGCCCGCGCTAATGCTCGCCGGTGCCTTTGCCGGCGCTCTAAACCAATGGGTTCGTCGCCCCCTGATCCGCCAAACCACGGGGCTTATTATAGTCCTCTTTGGGATATATACTTGTGTTATTGCACTTCAGGGCCAATCGCACGAAGTTCGCATAGGGGAGGAAACCAATACCATCCCGCGCTCCGCCTCTGATTTAGAATTTTTTAGGCGCTTTTGCGTTAGGCAGAAAATGGCGTGACAACCCATGCAAATTGCCTTGGTTCAGACTTCATCCAGATTTTCTGAACCTGGATGACCACCGACCTAAACTGCATTTACTGGTGATAATGCTCGGATTAAATCTGAAACCCCCTCAAAACACTATTGCAAATGGCCGGTCCCTCCCCATCAGCCGATGCACCTGTTCCATCCTCTAATGACCTCCGAGCGCCCGCCCTTTGGATCTTTGTGAGAGGAAAATGTCCGGTTCCGGCATTATGCGCCTGTTTCCGTGCAGTGCGGCATTCGACAGAATGGGCGCTTACCACTCATCAGGCAGTTTCGCTCAATTTCAGACACTGGCTCTGGCACTAATCCCTGAGCAGATCATTGATTGAGGTCTTCGATCGTGTCCTTGCGTCGACCTTTTTGACTATCACCGCACAGTAAAGATTAACCCCGTTTTTCGACGGCATTGACCCTGCAACCACCACCGATCCGGCGGGAACCTCGCCGTAGCTGAACGCACCGGTTTCGCGGTCAACGATCTTGGTGGACTGGCCGATGAAAACGCCCATACCCAAAACTGAACCCTCGCGGATTATACACCCTTCGACCACTTCTGAACGTGCGCCGATAAAGCAATTGTCTTCGATGATGGTTGGTCCGGCCTGCATTGGCTCCAACACGCCGCCAATGCCGACACCGCCGGAAAGGTGGACGTTTTTACCGATCTGTGCGCAGGACCCGACCGTGGCCCAGGTATCGACCATCGTGCCTTCATCGACGTAAGCGCCCAGATTGACGAAAGACGGCATCAACACAACGCCCGGGGCGATGAAGGCGGATTTGCGCACCACAGCGTTGGGAACAGCACGAAAGCCCGCGGCACGCCACTGATTGTCGCCCCAGCCCTTGAACTTACTGTCAACCTTGTCCCACCAGCCACCACCTTGCGGGCCGCCATCGTGTTGCTGCATGTCCTTGATACGAAAGCCAAGCAGCACGGCCTTTTTGGCCCATTGATTAACATGCCATGTTCCGTCCTCCTGCCGCTTCGCCACCCGCAAAGCGCCACCATCGAGCGCGTTTAGCGTATCCTCGATGGCTTCACGGGTTTCGCCGGTTGTGGCCGGAGTGATCTGGTCGCGGATTTCCCATGCGGCTTCGATGGCCTGCTCAAGTTGTGCGTTTGACATCTGGCTTCCTTGTTCGCTGAGACTGGTTGTGGCGGCTATAATCTGGTCTGGCCTCTCGCGCAATGCAACGTTTAGCATTAGGTTTTGCTAACTCTCATTTTTAAGCAAATTTTCGCCCTGTCGAGGTGGCTTTTTTTCAGTTCAGATCGCCCCGGAGTCAGCAAAACCGGAATATTATGGGCTTTGCGGAATATAGAAGCATTCATATATAGACCTTTCCAGTTTACCGGAATACCGGTATTCCGGTAATGTCCCGGCGGTTTCAGTGTTCCGGCATATTTTCAGGCAATGTCTGTCGGGGCAGGGACCTATTCAAACGGGTCCGGGGCGGTGTTTGCACCACAGATCAGCACCGCAACTTTTTCGCCCGGTGCAGGCTGGTAAGCGCCGCTGGTCAGGGCGGCAAGGGCAGCGGCACCTGCAGGTTCAACAAGTTGGCGGCGTTCCTGCCACAACAGTTTTTGCGCCGAGGCAATGGCCGCGTCACTAACCAGCACTGGCTGGACGCCTTGTGCTTGTGCAAGATCATAACAAATGCGCCCAATCCGGCGCGCGCCCAGCGCATTGGCGGCAATACCCGAAACTTCAACCTCTGTCTCCGGGCCATCTTGCAATGCTCGCGCCAGGGTCGGGGCGTTCTCAGGCTCGACCGCCACCACCTTGCGCCGACCCGCCAGCCATGCCAGCGCCCCGGCGATAAGCCCTCCACCACCGACAGCGATCAGAACGGTGTCGGCCTCAAGCCCTTGCTCTTCCCATTCGCGCAGGCACGTCCCCTGCCCGGCCACTGTGGCGGGCGCGTCATAGGCGTGGACCTGCATCGCACCGGATGCAGCCTCCCACGCCTGAGCCTCGGTAAACGCATTTGCATAGGCGCCTTCGACCACGACCAGATCCGCCCCCAGCCGTTTGATCAGGGCAATCTTCGACGGCCCGGCAAGTTCCGGCACATAGATGCGGGCACGGTGTCCCAGCACGCGCGCCGCATAGGCCACCGCAGCACCGTGATTGCCGCCCGAAGCTGCGACCAGCCCCGCCTTGGGGATATCCTGGGTAAGAAGTGTATTAAACGCGCCGCGCGGTTTGAACGAACCGGTATGCTGCATCTGTTCAAGTTTCATTCCGACCGGGAATTCCAGCCCAAAACCCCGTGCCTGCATGACCGGAGTGCGCTGCACATAAGGTGTGATACGCGAAGCTGCCGCTTTGATTTCCGCTTTCCAGTTCAAATGCCCGTGCCCCCGTCTGGTCATGTCGGTGGTAACCTTTTAGATGTCGGGGTGAATGTACAGAGGAAAGCAGCAGTAATGAACGATCAACTTCGCAGCCATCCGTTTCGTGACAGCCATGAAGACCGTGAGGCGGCACACCATACTCCGGACACACCGCAAACCCGCGCCCCGGCCTATCAACTGGCCTATGATGACAACGAGTTTATGTGCCGCGATGAGCTGCGCCCGGTTCGCTTGCAATTGGAACTGCTCAAGCCCGAGCTGTTGATGCAGGAATACGGCGTCAACTCGACCATTGTACTGTTTGGCGGCGCGCGCATTCCGGACCCTGTTAACAAGGGCTCGGCGCGCACCGAAACACTGGCCAAGCTGGCCAAGTACTACGGCGAGGCACGCGAATTTGCCCGGCTTATGACGTTGAAATCCCTTAACGGTGGCCAGCGTGAAAATGTCATTGTCACCGGTGGTGGTCCGGGCGTGATGGAGGCAGGCAATCGCGGTGCTGCCGATGCTGGCGGGGTGTCAATTGGCCTGAACATCGTGTTGCCCCATGAACAGGCGCCAAACGAGTTTGTCACGCCGGATCTTTGTTTCAACTTTCACTATTTCGCCATTCGCAAGATGCATTTTCTGATGCGGGCCGAGGCTTTGGCGGTGTTCCCCGGTGGTTTTGGCACCATGGACGAGATGTTTGAGACCCTGACCCTGATCCAGACCGGGCGCATGAAGCGCATTCCGGTGCTGTTGTTTGGCCGCGCCTTCTGGGAAGGCGTCATCAACTGGCAGGCACTTGCAGATGCCGGCACTATTGCCGCCGAGGATCTTGAGCTTTTCCGGTTTGTCGAAACCGCAGCCGAGGCCGTCGAGGCAATTGATGGCTGGAAAGGTAAGGGCGAAAAGCGCGGAGAGATTCCGGGAAGATAAAGTTATGCGTCTGATTGTCTATCTGTGACTGATGCTGGCGACACCCCTGATGTCGGCGGATTTGGACATTTCCATCACCGATCCGGCAGATGGTGACTGGGATGGTTCGGTCCAGATCGCGCGGGATGCCGGTGCTTTCTAAGCTACCTTCAGACCCTCGGCCTGCGCGACCTGAGGGGGTCGGGACAAACAGGAGTTGACTTGGATGAGGAACCGATAGGCGTTTCCGGATAGATCCGAAAATCTGGTACGTTCCGAAAGCGGTTTAGTGCAACCGTTCGGGCAAATCACACAATTCGTGGCCCCCAAGTAGCATCGCAACCACAGGACCATGATCGGTATCGCGTATCGAGTAACCATAGCCTGCTAAACGGTGCTTCCATTCACGGGTGGAAAGCGACATTTCGCGTTCACGGGTGATCAATTCAAGCGCCTTGATGGCGTCAAATTCGGTATCTGCCTGCATATAGGACATTGCTGCCTCCTGATTTTCTGCTGAAAACAGATAATCTGGAAAGCGCGGCAACAATTGTGCCAAAATATGGTCATTACAGGGCATATGGAAAACAATGAACCGAAATTGACTTACACATGCACAGGCGGCCCCGGATCCGGGAAAAGGTACTCGGTTACTGGTTTGTCAGATGATCCGGGTTGACCGGTCTCAGGGTTTCTCGCCCTGCGCCCTGCTTTTCAACTGCCCAACATCCTGTCGCGGATCACTCGCTGCTTGAAGTCTTTTTTGCCATAGCTGGCTTTCTCATCAGCATCAAAAACTGCTATCAAGCGTTTTCGGGCACGAAAAGGCTCTTCGACGACTACTTTGAAATTTGCCTCGCGCCCGGCCCACTTTGTCAGTTTTTCGTAACTGACCGGATCGTGGATATGTTCATCCATCATGCGCGCAGGCCACATAAAAGGCACCGAAACAATCACAAGGTTGGATATTTCCAAAAGCCTTCGCATGAATTCACCGGCACGCGGGATGTGTTCCAAAACCTGCAGACAAGTTGCCACATCAAATCTCCTCCCAAAATCGTAGGTCAGAAAATCGTCCTGAATACCGGTAACATTCTCAGATGAATAAGGTGGGGCCTGATCAAAGGACACGCGTTCCGGTATCCAGTCAAACCATTCCTGATAGGGGCAGTTCGCGGTGCCGATATCTATCATAGATTTCGCATCCCGGCCCAAAGTCCGCAGGATGTAGTCAACGTAATGGTAGTACATCAGATCCATGCGGTCGGACCAGTAAGTTCCGTCTGTATAATTGGCGGCAAGCCTTTCCTTTCGTACTACACGACGCCTTTGACGCAGTTCTCTGACCCGCTTACGTTCTTCAGGTTCCGGATCAGATTCAGTCTCTCCCAGGCTCTGCTCTGCCATATATATCTCTACTCAAGAATTGTTGCCTAAATACTCCTACTAATATTTCTTACACGTTCGGTAGCAGATTTCAACTGACCACAGGCGGCCATGATATCTTCGCCGCGCGGGCGGCGGATCGGGCTGGAATAGCCCGCCTTGTGAATTATTTCGGCAAAGGCATGGATGCGGTTACCTGACGAGCGTTCATAGGGTGCGCCGGGCCACGGATTAAAAGGGATCAGGTTGATTTTGGCGGGGATACCTTTAATCAAACGCACCAGCCTGCGCGCATCTTCGTCGCTGTCATTCACCCCCTTGAGCATCACATATTCAAAGGTGATGCGTTCCGAGTTTGACAGCCGCGGGTAGGCACGCAAACCATCCAGCAACGCCTTGATATTCCACTTCTTGTTGATCGGGACCAGCTTGTCGCGAACCTCGTCCGTGGTGGCATGAAAGCTGATGGCGATCATGCAGCCAATTTCTTCCCCGGCACGGGCAATCTCAGGTACAACACCGGATGTGGAAAGGGTGATGCGGCGGCGTGAAAGGCTGATGCCTTCGGGGTCCATGGCGATCTTCATGGCGTCGCGCACAGCGTCAAAATTATAAAGCGGTTCGCCCATGCCCATCAGCACGATGTTTGACAAAAGCCGCCCTTCGACATTGGGGTTATGCCCCGGCTCGGGCCATTCACCCAGATCATCGCGCGCGACCATGACCTGGCCGATAATCTCAGCTGCCGTCAGATTACGCACCAGTTTTTGGGTCCCGGTATGGCAAAATGAGCAGTTAAGGGTACAACCAACCTGACTGGAGATACACAAAGTTCCGCGGTCGGTTTCGGGGATATAGACAATCTCGACCTCATGCCCGCCTGCGACGCGTACCAGATATTTGCGGGTGCCGTCAGTGCTGATCTGCCGGGTCATGACCTCGGGAACCCGGACTTCAAAGTGCTCGGCCAGCAGGGCACGGTAAGGCTTGGCCAGATTGGTCATGTCTTCAAAATCGCGCACGCCCTTTTGGTAAATCCAGCTCCAAACCTGCCTGGTGCGCATCTTGGCCTGCTTTTCGGGAGTGCCTGCCGAAAGCAATGCCGCGCGCAACCTGTCGCGCGTCAGGCCTACAAGGTTAAGCTTGCCCTCCACCACTTCGGCACGTGGCATCACTTTTGTATCAGGGCGGATCGGGGTTTCAGGCGACATCTGGCGGCTCCGGCAATATGGCGTCGCCGTCTATAGACCAGCCCACGCCTGAACCCAATCCCTTTATGCCGCGCGCGCAAGGCTCTCAACTGCAACCTGAGCCTCAAACGCACGCAGACACCTTCGCGACGTCGGGCCATAAAGACTGGCTCGGTATTTCAGCACGGGGAAAAGCATATAGAGCTCATCGCGCACATCGCGCTCCAGACTGCTGACACCCTGCTGCATGGGATAGAAGCTTTCAGATACCATTGCGCTGGTTAGCAATAGCTGGTGGTCTTCAAACAGCAGGTGAAAATAATTGGGTGATGTAATGGTTCGAGCAACATGGATGCCGTTCCTGCCCACAAGATGGTGGGCCGCGATCAAAACCTCATTATCTTCAAACAGCATTTCGAAAGTCGCTGCCGTAACCAGCACCCGATGTGCTGGTGAAACGTAGACATCGCGTGACGGTGTTCCAGTACCCAGAGCCCCGGCCGGAATACATATTGGATAAAGATTGTTATCCAGAACCTCATCCGTATCAGGACAGCGCGAACCGACCCATTTCAAAACCTGAACTCCACCGTCATATGTATTAACCTTGTCTCCGGGGCCAAGTGCCTCGATCGGGCGCGCGCCAAGAGGTGTGTCAATCAACGTCCCGGCCAGAAAGCAGGGGATTGTGCCGGGATCGGGGGTGTCGCTGACGCTGTAGGTTGCGCCCATGTCGGTTGAAACAAAACTTTCACCAGCCGAGTTGTGGCCAAGCTCGTCCGCGGTCATGCCGTCAGCGGGCCCTTCCGTGGCCGTGACATCGTTATGAAAAGACAAAAAGGAAACGACTGTGCCGTCAACAACAAGTGCGACCGCGCCCATCTTGTGTATCCCCGTCTCAACCGAATAAACATCAGTTCCTGCAATTGTATTATCCGGGGTCGCGTCCAGAGAAGTGATCGAACGAACGGTGCCATCGGCATGGTAGACGACAACCTGAATGCTTGCCGGATCAGTCCCACTATCCAAAGCCACCTCGATAAAATCAACAGAGGGTCCGCCGAGGAACCTTATTTCCGATATGTAAGGCTCAAACTCTGCCATGGCGTTGCCTCAGTGGTTACTTCTCACCCCAATTTGTGATGGTTTACGAACAATAGTCGCGAATTACGCCGATTTTTTGTCGGAGGGAAACAATTTGCAGCATTTTTTGAGTGTAAGACGTATGGTGCTAGTTATCGCAACGCTTGGCGGCGTCCTCAACCGCTGCCGTAAAACCGAGCAGAGAGAACGTATCTTCGGTTTTGGTGCCGCGCGACGAATGCGCCACCATCACTGCGTCAGCACCACGTTTCATCGCCGTAATAATGCGTGCGTCATCTTCAGGGGTGGCAGGCCAGCTGTCTTCACCCTGCGTAAAAAGCTGAAAGCTGGTGCCTGAAATCGTTAACTCAACCGAGGAGCCATCTGCAAAGGGATAGCCGCCGGTGAAATAAACCTCGCCCATGACATTCTGGTCAGGCCGGTAGCTGACCATCATCAAAATGGTACCACGATTAACCGCCACGGGGCGGTCATTTTTGGTGTTCACACTTTCTTTGGGTGTTGAAACGGCCCAGCATTCTTTCGGGTCGGTTTCAACAAAAACGCTCCAGGCTGTATTGGCGGCAACGCGGTTTGACGATTCAGTTTGCCCAAATGCGCCCGAGGCACCCAGCGCGGATGCCAGAGCGAAAATGCCAAGAGTATATATCGGTTTCATGTCTAACTTGGGCCTCCAGCTGCCTTGCCTCTTTACCCCGTGACCAGCGCCTTTTTTTACGACATTTATCGGTTCACGGACAGTTTCAATATCTGCCCTTCCAGTTTAACGTAAAAACAATGATTTATGAAAGCCCCGTTGGCGGAAAATTGCGCGCGGGGAATGTGGGGACGAAAAAAATGGCGCAAGCAGAGGTTCTGGCCGAGATATGGCGTGGTGATTTTCTTGAATCACAACATTTAGGTCATGCTGTCGTGGTGGACGGTGCAGGCCAGGTGGTTGAAAGTTGGGGGAACCCGGAAAAAATCATCCTGCCGCGGTCTTCATGCAAAATTATTCAGGCCATGCCTCTGTTGGAAAGCGGTGCTGCCGACAAGGCCGGGCTGCGTGATGACCAACTGGCGCTGGCCTGTGCCAGCCACAATGGCGCGGCAATTCATACCGAAAGGGTGGAAAGCTGGCTGGCGGATCTGGGGCTGAGTGAAGACGCTCTGCGCTGCGGACCGCAAATGCCAAATGACCCAGAAGCGAAGAAGGCGCTGACCTGTTCGGATACTTCACCGGGTCAGCGGCACAACAATTGCTCGGGTAAACATGCGGGTTTTCTGACGCTCAATGCCCATTTGGGCGGCGGGGCCGAATACATCGACCCGGATCATCCGGTGCAAAAGATAGTTCGGGCAGCATTTGAGGATATGACTGGAATGGACAGTCCCGGCTTTGTCATCGACGGTTGCTCGGCTCCCAATTTCGCCACCTCGCTGCAAGGTCTGGCGCGGGCGATGGCATTCGTCGCAAACGCGGGTACCGGTGGTAATGCGCGCGAAAAAGCGGCTGTCAGACTGCGCGAGGCGATGGCAACCTACCCTGAACTGGTCGCCGGAGAAGGCCGTGCCTGCACCGAACTTATGCGCGCGATGGAGGGGCGGGTGATGATCAAAACCGGGGCCGAAGCGGTCTTTGTCGCAATGCTGCCGGGGCTGGGGCTTGGGGTGGCGGTCAAGATTGACGATGGCTCTCACCGCGGGTCCGAAGCTACCATTGCAGCGATCCTTGTGCGTCTTGGGGTGCTTGATGCAAACCACCCCGCAACGAGGAAATTTCTGGGCACACCCATCACTAACTGGCGCGGCATCCATTGCGGAGAAATTCGCGCGTCAGCAGGCTTAATAGAACACTAATATTCATCTTGGCACAAATACTCCCGCCGGAGGCATAATATCTTCCGAGCGAAGCGAGGCCTGGCCCAAAGGTCAGAGCGCCCCGGCAGGGGCCGATGACGGGCGGGAGCACCCCTCCTCTAGCAAACGACAAATTCGCCACTGGAATAGCCCTGAATATACAAGAGAGCGGTCAGATCACCGTGGTTGATACGGATATCACACTCAGCCGCAACCAAGGGTTTGGCGTGCAGGGCGACACCAGTGCCCGCCAAGCCCAGCATACCCAGATCATTGGCCCCATCGCCAACCGCCAGAACGTCACTGGCTTCCAGCCCGCGCGCGCCGATAATCTCGTTTAACGCAGCCACCTTGGCGTCGCGGCCAAGTATCGGCGTGCCAACCTTTCCGGAAAGTTTGCCATCTTTGCTGATCAGCGTATTGGCGCGGGCTTCGTCAAAGCCCAGTTTTGCCGCCACAGGCACTGCAAAAGCGGTAAATCCGCCTGAAACCAGCGCCGCATAGGCACTGTGTGCACGCATGGTTGCCACCAGCGCCTGACCGCCCGGCATCAGGTTGATGCGGGTCTCCAACACCTCGTCGATAATCCCGTTTGTCTGCCCCTTAAGAAGCCCAACCCGCTCGCGTAAAGCATCATCAAAGTTAAGTTCACCGTTCATCGCCCGTGCCGTAATCTCTTTCACCCGGTCGCCGATACCCGCGGCTTCAGCCAGTTCGTCGATGCATTCCTCGCGGATCATGGTGCTGTCCATATCCGCCAGCAACACTTTCTTTCGCCGACCGTCAGATGACTGCACAACAAGATCGACACCCATCTTTTGCAATTCCTCCCATACCTGCCAGCGGTTGTCTGGCATTTCGGGCATGGCAAACTCTGCCGCTTCATGGGGAGAAAGCCAGATTGCCGTACTACCTCCCCATGCATTGCGCAGGTTTTCTGCCATCTCAGGGGTCAGAGTCTTTCGGGCAGGGGCGGTAAGCAGAGTAACAGTGAACATATTGTCCCTCGGATGGGTCGTGTTTGGGGCCTGAAGCGGCGCATAGCGTGATTTTGACCCTTGTACCAGAGAAGAAAGCCCATTATGCGCGTCCGTGGGACACCCCTCCCCAACGAGGGGCATATATCTGGAAGGATATCCATTATGGATAAGACCAAACCGGCTGCGCGGCCGGATAACCCGCGTTTTTCGTCCGGCCCTTGCGCCAAACCCCCCACATGGAAACCTGGCTCTTTGGCTGATGCAGCCCTTGGGCGTTCACACCGGGCCGCTATTGGCAAGGACAAGCTGAAGGCAGCGATTGAAGGCACGCGCGAAGCGCTGGGCATTCCGGCAGATTACCGTATCGGCATTGTACCAGCCTCGGATACTGGGGCTGTGGAAATGGCGCTGTGGTCCCTTTTGGGCGCACGCGGCGTTGAAATGCTGGCCTGGGAAAGCTTCGGCGCGGGTTGGGTCACGGACGTAACCAAACAACTGGGGCTGAACCCAGTGGTAAAAACCGCCGATTATGGCGAACTTCCCGACCTTGCTTCAGTTGATTTCACTAACGACGTGGTTTTCACCTGGAACGGGACAACTTCCGGCGTTCGGGTGCCGGATGGCAATTGGATTGCCGCCGACCGCGAGGGGCTGACGATATGCGACGCCACATCAGCGGCCTTCGCGATGGATCTGCCTTGGGACAAGCTGGATGTTACCACGTTCAGCTGGCAAAAAGTGCTGGGTGGCGAGGCGGCGCATGGCATACTTATCCTCAGCCCGCGCGCCGCCCGGCGGCTGGAAAGCTATACGCCGCAATGGCCCCTACCAAAGATTTTTCGCCTGACCAAGGCTGGCAAACTGATCGAGGGTGTATTTACCGGAGCCACCATCAACACGCCGTCCATGCTGGCGGTTGAGGATTACCTTTTCGCGCTTGACTGGGCGCGTTCAGTGGGTGGTCTGAAAGGTATGATGGCGCGCGCGGACGCTAACACCAAGGCCATCGCCGATTTCGTCGAGATGCGCGATTGGATCGACTTTCTGGCCCATGACCCGACAACATTGTCGAACACCTCGGTCTGTCTGAAGTTTACCGATGACCGCATCAAAGACGGGGCTTCATTTGCCAAGGCCATCGCAAAACGGCTGGAAGCAGAAGGCGTGGCCTATGACATCGGTGCTTACCGCGATGCCCCACCGGGCCTGCGCATCTGGTGTGGCGGCACGGTTGAGACCGCGAACATCACAGCATTGATGCCGTGGCTCGACTGGGCGTTTCAGGCTGAAATCTCCGAACAATAGCTGCCCGTCAGCACCCACTTCCCCAATTTATCAAGAGGAGCGCCAAGATGGCCCCCAGAGGACTCGTATCCGACAAGCTTTCCGAAACCGCCGTACAGATTTTCCGTGACCGCGGAATTGAGGTGGATTTTCAACCCGACCTTGGCAAGGACAAGGACGCCTTGCTGGCGGCAATCGCGACCTATGATGGCCTGGCAATCCGTTCGGCCACAAAAGTCACCGAAAAGATCCTGAACGCCGCCGAAAACCTTAAGGTGGTGGCGCGCGCAGGCATCGGGGTGGATAATGTCGACATCCCCACCTCCTCGAAGAAAGGTGTGATCGTGATGAACACGCCTTTCGGCAACTCGATCACCACTGCTGAACACGCCATGGGCATGATGCTTGCCGTGGCGCGCCAACTGCCTGCCGCCAATGACAGCACCCAGTCGGGCAAGTGGGAAAAGTCCCGTTTTATGGGGGTCGAGTTGACCGCCAAGGTGCTGGGCGTCATTGGGTGCGGCAATATCGGGTCAATTGCTGCCGACCGGGCCAAGGGGCTGAAGATGAAAGTAGTTGGGTATGACCCCTTCCTCAGCCAAGAACGCGCCGACAAGCTGGGCATCGAAAAGGTTGAACTGGACGAGTTGCTGGCGCGTTCGGATTTTATCACCCTGCACGTGCCGCTGACCGACAAGACCCGCTATATCCTGTCTAAAGAAAACATCGCCAAGACCAAAAAAGGCGTGCGCATTATCAATTGCGCGCGCGGCGGTCTGGTCGACGAAGCCGCCTTGGCCGAAGCGATCAAATCAGGTCACGTGGCGGGTGCCGGCTTTGACGTCTTTGAGGTTGAACCCGCCACCGATAGCCCACTTTTCGGCCTGCCGAACGTGGTCTGCACCCCACATCTGGGTGCCGCCACCACCGAAGCGCAGGAAAATGTCGCCTTGCAGGTGGCCGAGCAGATGTCGGATTACCTGCTGACAGGTGCTGTGACCAACGCGCTTAACATGCCCTCGGTCACCGCTGAAGAGGCCAAGGTGATGGGCCCATGGATCCAGCTGGCAGGCCATATCGGGGCTTTCGTCGGCCAGTTGACAGATGAGCCGATCAAAGCGGTGAACATTCTTTATGACGGGGTGGCGGCGGAAATGAACCTTGCAGCCCTTGATTGCGCCGTGATTGCAGGCCTGCTGAAGCCCTCTAACCCGGATGTTAACATGGTCAGTGCGCCGGTTATTGCCAGGGATCGCGGCATCAAAACCTCGACCACGACGCAAGGCAAGTCGGGTGTTTTTGACGGCTATATCAAGCTGACCGTTGTAACAGACAAACGCGAACGCTCTATCGCCGGGACGGTGTTTTCTGACGGTAAACCGCGGTTTATCCAGATCAAAGGCATCAATATCGACGCCGAGATCGGCAGCCACATGCTTTACACCACCAACAAGGACGTGCCGGGGATTATCGGTGCATTGGGGGCGACGATGGGGGCAAATGGTGTCAACATCGCCAACTTTACCCTTGGTCGACATGATGTTGGCGGTGATGCAATCGCGCTTTTATATGTCGATAATCCGGTGCCCGTGCATGTACTTGAAGAGCTGCGAAACTCAGGGCTTTTCCATATGGTGAACCCACTGGAGTTTGAGGTTTAAGCCAAGCCAAAAACCAATGTCAGAACATGGATCAGCCCCGGCACCAGCGCTGGGGCTTTTCTTTTTCATCCGGCCCGTTACTGTGCCCAAAAACCCAAAGGAAGCCCCATGCGAGCCTATGCGATCGGAGATATTCACGGCCAGCTTGGCAAGCTGGAACACGCCCATATGCTGATCCAGATGGACCGGGAATTGGTTGCTGATGACGAAGCACCGGTGGTGCATATCGGCGATCTTGTCGACCGGGGGCCTGACGCCCGCGGTGTGCTGGACTTCTTGATCCGGGGACAAAAGGCGGGCAAGCCATGGGTGGTGCTCAAGGGCAATCACGACCGGATGATGGCATGGTTCCTCGAGGATACGCCAAGGCGCGACCACCGCATGCGGGTTGAATATGAATGGTTAAATCCGCGAATTGGCGGTTTGGAAACTTTGGCCTCATACGGCGTTAACATCACGGCGGACCAAAGCCCCGAGGCGATACATGCCGAGGCCTGTGAGAAAGTGCCGGAAACACATAAGATATTTATGGCTGGACTGGCGTCATCTTACCGGATGGAAGATCTGTTTTTTTGCCATGCAGGCATCCGCCCCGGCGTGGCGCTTGAAGATCAGGTTGAAGACGACCTGTGTTGGATCCGCGAAGAGTTCTATGCTTCAGACGCAGATCACGGTGCCCTGATCATACATGGCCACACGCCGGTGGACGTTGTTACCCATTACGGCAACCGGTTGAATACCGATACCGGGGCGGGTTTTGGACGGGATCTGAGCGCCGTGGTGATTGAGGATGGGCAAGTCTGGTTGCTGAGCGAGCAGGGGCGAATTCGCATTCCTGTCACACAGGGCTGAACCCGTATCCGAATGCGTCATGATCCGGCAGGTACTAGTCAAAAACTCGTTGGCATTGTTCGACATTGGGAGCAAATACAAGTGGCCCGGACTGGTCTCGCTTCGCTTTGTACCACCGCGCAGCGCCTCAAGCGCCAGAGGGCCGGGGTCGGATGGGGTGAACGTCGCCTGCTACCCGAGCGGGGTCGTGGCCCCCATTTTCGCCATCCCCCCTTACCCGGTCGCCGACATTGTTTCCAATCTAGTCGAGCAACGCCTTGAGGTGGCTGACCACGCTCCTCGCTAAGGATCCGGGGTCGTAGCCTCCTTCAAGAAGGGATACCACTCGTCCTTCCGCATGTCTCTTGGCGATTGAATGCAGTTCGGTTGTGATCCATCCATAATCAGCTTCGGTTAGTTGCAAGCTAGACATGTCATCGTAAATATGAGCGTCAAATCCAGCTGAAATGAAAAGGAACTGTGGTTGGAAATTATTCAGTGCGGGAAACCAATGCTCGGTGATCGCAGATCTGAAAGCAGAGCTGTCGGCCCCGGCGGGCAGGGGAACATCGACCAGGTTCTTGGTATCTGATGCGTGCCCTGTGAAGGGATAGAACGGATGCTGAAAGCTCGAACAAAATAAGACACGTTCGTCGTTTTTGAAAATATCTTCAGTGCCGTTTCCATGGTGGACATCAAAGTCCACAATAGCGACCCGTTCCAGCTTGTATTTTTCCAGAGCGTAAGCTGCGGCAATTGCGATATTGTCGAACAGACAAAAGCCCATCGCCTTGTCGTGCTCTGCGTGGTGGCCCGGTGGCCGGATCGCACCAAAAACAGGACCGGCTTTGCCTTCCATTACAAGATCAACACCCATAACCCCTGCTCCCACAGCCCTGAGTGCTGCATCAAGACTGCCCGGGCTCATCACCGTATCGCCGTCCATATTTGTGAAGCCATCTTTGGGGGAAGAGGCAAACACACGGTCAATATATTCACCATCATGACACAGCGCCAATTGCTCGCGGGTGGCTTTGGGTGCGTCGTAATGGCGTATGACGAAATCCAGGCCAGACATGATCAATTGATTGTTGATCGCATGAAGCCTTTCTGCTGTGTCGGGATGCATTGCACCGGTATCATGCTTAAGGCAATCCGGGTGCGAAATCATTGCTAACATGCGGTTTCCTATCTGTAATTTACAGCCAGCGATCTACCAAATAGATATCGTGTTCCTCGGCCGATCTTCTTTTCGAAAAACCAAGTTCCGTCATCAATCGAAGCATACCCGTATTATTTCTAAGGACGGTTCCTTCGATAATATCGATATTGTGATGGCGCGCGGAATCCATCAGTGCCTTCATCAGGCGTGTGCCAATCCCCTGATGCTGGTGATTGTCGGAAACCACGATCGCAAACTCGCAGCTTTTGTTGTCAGGGTTAATAATGTAGCGCGCAACACCCTGCTGGATGAATTCGCCATCTTCCTTGGTTATGGCAACAAGCGCCATTTCCCGGCCATAGTCAATTTGGGTAAAACGGGCCAGCATTTTCGGAGGCAATTGATTGAGCGTGCCCATGAAACGAAAGTGTTTTGCTTGGTCCGACAAATCGCGCACGAAGGCTTGCTCGCTTTCTGCATCTTCCGGACGTATTGGGCGAATTGTCAGCGGGGTTCCATCAGCCAGGTGCCCTTCCTGAACAAGATGCCGAGGATATGGAGTTATCGCCAAATGATCATATCGCCCGGCCCTGGCTGGTGGTCGGGCAATGCCGAAACGTGCATCCACCGCAATGACACCGTTTGGACCAGCGAAAAGCGGGTTAATATCCAACTCCGTTACCTCGCTCAGTTCGCTAACGAGGTCGGAAATGCGGAGCAAAGCGTTAATTACGGCGCCACGGTCAACTGCGGGTCTGTCTCGAAAAGCATCCAGCAATCGCGACACCTTGGTCCGTTTGATAAGACGATCTGCCAAAATCGCATTTAGAGGCGGCAAAGTAACAGCATTGTCGCGCAAGATTTCCACCATTTCACCGCCGGCACCAAAAAGAATGCTTGGGCCGAAAACGGGATCACGACTTGCCCCAATGACAAGCTCTCTTGCGTCCTCAACATGCGCCATCGGCTCTACCGTAACGCCCAATATTGAAGCATCCGGTCGCGCAGCTTTTGCAGCCGCAATAATCTCGTTATATGCGACCTTCACATCGGCAGCATTCACGATGTTAACCTTCACGCCACTTACGTCAGATTTGTGTGAGATATCCGGCGAGTTGATTTTCATCGCAACTGGAAACCCGACGGTTTCGGCTGCGATCAGTGCTTTGGCTGAACTGCCTGCCTCTAGGGTCATATTAACCGGTATATGAAAAGCGTTCAGGATGGCCTTGGATTCAATATCCGACAGCATCGTCCGACCTTCAGACAGCGCCGATGCGATGATCATTTTGGCGCCGTCCAGATCGGGAGGTTCGATATCAAAAAGTGGCGATGGTGTCTCAAGGGACAGTGTTTGGTTCAGATGGTGCTTCGTGAGGTAAGAAAAGGCTTCAATTGCTTTTTCGGGTGTCGAGAACACCGGCAAGCCGTTCTTATTTAGGAGCTCGCGCGCTTCGCTCACCGAATTTTCGCCCATCCAACAGGTTAGAACGGGCTTCTTGGTACGTGCGGGGATGGCTTTGATCACCGCTTTTGCAGCCCCGGTGGCATCCGTCATCGCCTGCGGTGTCAGCATCACCAGAATGCCATCGAAGTTAGGTTCCTTCAAACCCGCCGCTATTGCCGCACCAAAGCTTTCTGGCGGGGCATCACCAAGAATATCGACCGGATTGCTCTTTGACCAATATGGGGACAATTTGGAATCCAGTGCCTTTATGGTCTGTTCCGACAAAGATGGAAGATCAATGTGGAGATCTCCTGCGCGATCAGCCGCAAGAACACCAGCACCGCCGCCATTTGTGATAATTCCGAGCCGATTTCCAGCTGATCTCTGATTGGTCGAAAGAATTTCGGCGGCGGCAAAAAGTCGCCCAAATGTCTCGACGCGGACGGCTCCGGCCCGTTCTAGGGCGGCGTCAAATACGTCGTCTGACCCGATCAGTGCGCCAGTATGCGTGTGTGCTGCTTTGGAGCTAAGGTTATGCCGTCCGGCCTTCAAAACGATAACCGGCTTCAAAGCGGCCGCAGCGCGCAATGAACTGATAAAGGAACGGGCGTCGCGGATCCCCTCGACGTAAAGCAGGATTGCATTGGTATTCGGGTCGGTCGACAGGAAATGTACGACATCGCCAAAATCAATATTCGCAGAATTCCCAAGCGAAACAATCGCTGAGAAGCCAAGATGATTTGGCCCGGCCCAATCTGAGATTGCTGAACACAGCGCCCCGGATTGAGATATTACCGCCAAGCGGCCCTTGGGCGATTCAGAGTTCAGAAACGTTGCATTCATACCAATCCAAGGCCGAACTAAACCAACGCAATTGGGCCCCATGAAGCGAATTCCATTCCGCCGCGCCACATCAAGTATTTCGGCGGTAAGTCTTTCGCCCTCCAGCCCAGCCTCACCAAATCCTGCAGTGAGGATAATCGCGTTCTGAATGCCGACTTCGCCACACTGCATAAGAATATCGGCAACTGTCTTTGCAGGTGTGGCAATGACGGCCAGGTCAATGTCAAAACCGACTTTATCAACCGCAGGAACACATTTGATGCCCCCGACATTCTTGTATTTTGGATTGACCGGCGCAATCTTTCCGTGAAACCCGCCGTTTATTAGGTTTGCAAATAGTTTCGAACCTACATTTCGGCCTGAATCGCTCGCTCCGAAGACGGCGATGGATTTTGGATTGAAGAGATGCTCCAACGGACTTGGTCCCACGTCAAAACTCCTTAGGTCTAAAGACGGAATATGCCTCGAATGCCTTGTCGGTAGTTTTTTCTCTGTGGACATTGATCTGCCTCAACTCAAATGTGTATTCCGGAATTGCAGTGGCTAGTTTGGAGATTGCGACCACCCGTTGAATTCGCACCCGCGATGCGGTCATTTGCGCCCGCAGAAAAATTGCGCCACGAATGCAATTGCTATGAATCGAGCTCAAGCCCACCTTTTCGGTGTCGCAGAAAAACTCACCAGAGCGTTCATTCCCGACCAGGAAATTGCCCAAGATTCAGTCCGGACATTCGCCACGCTGGCGATGAACTGAGGAGATGCAGGACCTTGCTGCCATTCAGCAGGGACGTTCCAGCGACCGCGTTCAGTGGTTCGTGAAACTTGGCCCTGGCAGGATAGCGGACAGAATTCTGCCCTGCGGGGATTTAGCAACCGGATGCACCTTGCCGAACCCGACATATTAACACCCAAAAAAAGGACGTACTAAGTCAAAACAGCTTTGCGTCGCCGTGTCTGGCGTCTTTGCCGGATAGGTTGTCCATCTGGTGGTGGCGGGGCCGACATTGGTTTCGCTGCAATGTTAGCGTATTCGCCAAACTCCTTTGCCGCTTCGAACATGGCGACAACGTTTTCAGGTTTGCACCCCGGGTGCAGCGAGTTGGACGAACTGAGAATGTGACCGCCGCCGGGCGAGGCCTCGGCAACGCACTTTTTCGTAGCTTCAGCCACCTGCTCCGGTTCGCCAAACACCAACAGGTCAAGGCAATCTACATTGCCAAAAACACACATCCGTTTGTGCAGATAAGCCTTGGTTGTTTTCATATCCATACATTGCGGCTGAACCGGGTGAAACCCGTCAAACCCGACCTTGATCAGATCATCCATGATCGACCAGACCATACCGTCAGAATGTTTAATTATTCTGCGGCCCATAGCGTGGGCGTGATCGACCATCTGTTTCTTATAGGGCAGGATAAATTCACCAAACAGCTCAACCGACATCAGGGGAAAATCGTTGCCGCAAATGTCCCCGTCAATCATGAAGAAATCCGCACCGATCGCTGCGGATTCCTCCATCAGCGCTTTGTTGAAACGCGTGACTTCCTGCATGATCCCATGCACCAGCTCAGGCTCTTCGATGAAGGCGATCATGGTCTTGTCCATGCCGCCCATCACATTCCAAGCCTCCTGAAACGGTCCGTTGATGTTCAGGCAATGGGCGCGGTCTTTACCAAAGCGATCAACCACCGCCTGCAAACTGGCAAAATCGGATTTTTCAATGCGCGACACCATGTCGTATTTGCGCAATTCCATTATCGAGCTTACCGCCGGTTCGATAATCGCCGGCATGCCGTTTTCGCTCAGGATATATCCGCGCCCATATTTGTCGCGGCCAAGATGATTATCAATCGCCTGCAAACCGGTATTGTAGACACTGGAAGTCCCATCCACGTCCAGAGCTTCCACCACGCGACAGTAGAGGTCGCTGGATTCCCTCGTTTCATCACCCTTGCGCAGAGTTGTCACACCGCCATGCCGCTTCAGGCCAAGAACGTCGGCCACGCTGATGGTCACTGCTTCATCGAACCAGTCCCATGTAGGCACACGATCCGGGATACCCAGATCCAGTGCCGTGATAATCCGCTCTCGGGAATTCATCGGATTGCTCACCAGCTTCTCTCAGTATTCAATCTAATGGACGCGCCAGGATCAGGCAGGGTCAAGGTTGAGCTCTAGATGTTCTGACTTGCCTTCAAACAGCCGCCGCATCATGGGTTCAAAAAACTCAAGCGGTTTGGTGTCGTATTCGGGGTCAAAGGCGACCTGGTCGTAAGTGTGGCAAAAGTAAACGCAATCGTCATACCAGGGGCTTTCCTTGAAGCGATCCCGCGCATACCGATCACCGCCAAGATAGTGGTTGTAGTAATAACCCTGGAATATGCAGTGATTTGCCACAATCCAGTGCACCCTCTCCGAGACAAAGGGTTTGAGGATCGCCGCTGCCAGTTCACCGTGATTGTAAGGCGCAAGCATATCGCCTATGTCGTGCAACAAAGCCGCGACAACCATTTCCTCATCGGCGCCATCGTTATAGGCGCGTGTCGCCGATTGCAGGCAGTGTTGATAGCGGTTGATCTTGTAGCCGCCCCAATCCACGTCCAGCATTTTCAGATGCGCCATTACCCTGTCAACAAGATTGGCGTTAAATTTTTCCTCAAGCTCCATCAGATAGGCAAATTCTTCCTTGGTTCCGTCCTCCATCCGAATCCAGTTTATCTGCATGACAATTCCCCGCTGAGTTTCCTGCGATCATGGTATTCCTGATCCAATCCGGTATTTGGTTTTCTTTGACAAATACATCAATTTGTTATTATCGAATATGATAGAAATTTTTTATGGCTTAGGATGCATCTGACCAACCTGCGCACATTTATTGCCGTCTCGCAAACCGGCGGATTTCACAGTGCCGCCGAGCGGCTTTGCATTACCCAGGCAGCGGTCAGCGCCCGGATCAAGAAGCTTGAAGATCATTTTGGCCTGCGTTTGCTGAAAAGGGGCCGCTCTGGTGCCACCTTGACCGAGGCTGGTAGCCAGTTATTGCCCCATGCCGAAAGCATAGTCCGAAGTTGGAACCATGCCACAAACATGATGGGTGTACCGGCGTCCCGTTCAGTTCCGATCCATGTCGGGGCACAGTTTAGCATATGGGGGCAATTCGTTCTGGAC
>JAAEUB010000024.1 GCA_024227755.1 Paracoccaceae bacterium
AAGCGATACGACCAGATGAAGTTGGGGGTGTAGCCTGCCGCTTTGAGCGGCCAAGAGAAGCGTCGCCCCTTTGAGGGGCTCCAAACTAAAGCCCCCGGCTTTGCCGGGGGATACTTACTAATGCAGCACAGCAGTGGCCAGATCTAAAAATAAACCGCCGGATCCGTTTGTTGACTGGTTTCGCAGCTCATCACCCTATATCCATGCCCATCGCGGCAAAACCTTTGTGGTGGTGTTTGGCGGCGAGGCGGTCGCTGATGCTGCTTTTACCAATCTGATCCATGACATCGCTTTGCTGCATGGCCTTGGGATCAGGCTGGTACTGGTGCATGGTGCCCGTCCTCAGATCGAGGAGCGTCTGCGCATGCGTGGCGCGGAGATGAAATATATCAAAGGGTTGAGAGTCACGGATGAGGCAGCATTGATCTGCGTGAAGGAGGCTGCCGGAGCGGTGCGGGTCGAGATTGAGGCCCTGCTGTCGATGGGGCTGGCTAACTCGCCCATGGCCGGGGCCAGGATCCAGGTCACCTCGGGCAATTTTGTCACGGCGCAACCCATCGGCATTCATGACGGCA
>JAAEUB010000025.1 GCA_024227755.1 Paracoccaceae bacterium
AGGGGCCTCAGCGCTCGCTAGGCTTTTTTTTTACCCTGATGCAAGCGTCCCGCACGCACCGCCTTGGCCAGCGTGTTGGCTTTTAGCTTCAGCTGCTCGGCCACTTCCACCACCGCCAGCCCTTCATCCAACAGCGCTTGCGCTTCGCTCAACACCGGCGCCGTTAGCACCGCCGCCCCGCGCCGCCGCCGCGCCGCATAAAAACCCCCAGGCCCCACCTCACGATAGCGCTTCACGTATCGCTTGACACTGATCCCGCTGACTTTAAAGGTCCGCGCAATCTCTACCTGCTTGGCGTTGCCGTTCACACAAAACTGGCTGGTGATTAGTCGGAACGTGTTCAGATCCGTCTCCGCATGGCTGAATATCGGCAGATGACCATGAAAGTAGCTCACCCGATCATCAACCCGCTGTACCGCTAAGTCGGCATTAATCGGGGTCAGCTCATCGGGAAACTGAGGCCATTGCTTTTGTGCCATAGTCCTGCTCTCCTACCGCGGTCAGGAGGTCTGCACCGATGCCCGGCGTCCCCTCCTTTTAGGAGATCTTTACA
>JAAEUB010000026.1 GCA_024227755.1 Paracoccaceae bacterium
TGATCAAGGATATCCAGGTGCCCTTCCCGGATGTCGAATTCCAGGCGAACCTATCTGAAATAGCCGCTTTGAAACCCGACGCCGTATTTGCATTTTTCTCTGGCGGCGGCGCGGTTAAATTCGTCAAGGATTATGCCGCGGCTGGTTTGAAGGACAACATACCTTTATATGGTCCGGGCTTTTTAACCGAGGGCGTTTCCAAGGCGCAGGGCGCGGCGGCCGAAGGGATTAAAACCACCTTGCATTACTCGGGTGATCTGGAAAACGCAGCCAACCAGGCTTTCCGCAGAGCCTACGAGAAGGCTTATGGAAAAATGCCAAATGTCTTTTCCGTGCAGGGCTACGATGCGGCGGCACTGATTATCAATGCAATGACCCTGGTGGGTGGTGATAGCGGTGCTACCAGCGAGTTGATTAAAGCCATGGCAGGTGCAAGATTCCCCGACAGCCCGCGAGGACCCTGGCATATGTCGGCCGCCCACAACCCGGTACAGGACATTTACCTGCGTGAGGTCCGTAGCGGCAAGCAAAAGTTGCTGGGGGTGGCGGCCAAGGGCCTGGAAGACCCGGCCACAGGTTGTAACATGGCATAAGCTGATTAGAGCATTAGTAGAACGTTCCTGCCTGATTTGCTCGAGGGGCGAGTTGCCAGCGAGCTATTGCTGGCAACTCGCGATCGTTTGTTTCCAA
>JAAEUB010000027.1 GCA_024227755.1 Paracoccaceae bacterium
ACCAAAAAGCATTCTTGGGCAAAGCCCGACAAGTCATCAAAGGCCATGCGCAGGCAAAAGCCGGTAATCTGATTAGAATGCTCAATCCGATCATTCGGGGCTGGGCAAACTATCACCGCCATGTCTGCAGTAAGCAAACCTTTATCAAAGTAGACCATGCGATCTTTCAAACGCTGTGGCGATGGGCGCGACGCCGACATCCGAATAAGCCACGACGATGGGTGAAAGCTAAGTACTTTCATCCTATCGATCAACGGCATTGGGTGTTTTGTGGCGTAGGTGTTGGCCGCAAGGGCAAACCCATGCGGGTGCGCTTATTCAGCGCGGCCGATGTCAAGATCAAGCGTCATATCAAAATCAAAGGTGAAGCCAATCCCTACGATCCTGAATGGGAGCCGTATTTTGAACGTCGGTTAGGTCTGAAAATGGCCCACGATCTCAAAGGCCGACAGCAATTGCTTTATCTTTGGCGGGAGCAAAACGGACTCTGCCCCATTTGCCACCAGAAGATCACCCAACTGACGGGATGGCACAGCCATCACATCGTGCGGCGGGTCGATGGCGGTGGCGATGGGTTGAATAACCGGGTTCTGCTACATCCCGAATGCCATAGCAAAGTTCACCACCTGGGTATATCCGTGGACAAGCTGCGTCCGGCAACGGGCGTTTGAAAGGCTTGAGCGGCTTATGGGGAAACCTGTCCGAGCCGTTCTTAGTCAGCTATAAGTCTATCTGAGAAATCTGCTTGGATCCGGTCAATTTGCCGTCGATCCCGCCGGATTGCACCTGAGTCCAAAAAGGTCTCATTGCGGGTAGCGGAGGACGGGAGTGATGATGCATTGAGCATCGCTTGACTGGAACGGGTCCAACGCAGCAAGGGATTGAAAATATCCCTGATGGTTACGCTGGCTATCTCAGAGGAGTTCTCGGCATGAAAATGAAAAAGCACAGTTATCGGACCCAGTCGATCGCGTCGGTGAAGCTTGAAACGCTGCAGGCCCAGATCAGCGGTCAACGCCTGGTGGTGAGCATCGACGTGGCCAAAGCGGATTTTGTAGCGGCACTGATGACCGAGGATCACCAAGTTCAGGCCCTGGTGAAGTGGCATCATCCAGAGGAAACGCCATCATTTTTTCAGCTCGTCAGCGAAAAGTTATTGTGGTCATCGCTGGAGGTGGCGATGGAGCCCAGCGGTACCTATGGCGACCCGCTACGCAGTTGGTTTAACCGCCACGGCTATGCGGTGTTCCGGGTCAGCCCTAAACGCTGCCACGATGCCGCAGAAGTCTATGACGGCGTCCCCAGTTTGCATGATCCGAAAGCGGCGACGCTCATCGCCCGGCTGCATCTCGATGGGCTCAGCGAGCGCTGGCCCGAGCCCGATCCGATCCACCGGTTATTACGGGCCAAGATCAACACCCTGGAATTATTTGACGATGCGTTCTATCGCAATCTTAACCGCCTAGAGGGACAGCTGGGGCGCTATTGGCCGGAACTGACGGTACCGATGGCGTTAACCTCAGTGACGTTGTTAGAACTGCTCAGCGCCTTTGGCAGCCCGGCGCAGGTGGCGGCCCAGGCCGATCAAGCGCGGGCGTTGATGAGACGGGTCGGACGTGTGTGGCTGAGCGATGAGACGATCGAACAGGTCATTCAGAGCGCGAGCGCCACGGTGGGGAGGCCCTGTCTGGCCGTCGAGTGCGCATCGCTGCAGCGCTTGGCCGCGGAGACCCGCCGCGCTCAACAGAGCGCGAAAACTGCTGAACAGGCCGTGATCGATGCGGGTCTACAGCAACCGAGTATTCAGGCCATGGCGCCGGTGCTCGGCAAACGCACCGCCGTTGTGCTCGGTTGTCTGCTCGGGCCGCCCGAGG
>JAAEUB010000028.1 GCA_024227755.1 Paracoccaceae bacterium
ATATTTTTTATTAACCACATATGTGAATTAGCTACCCAAACGGCCGTTACCAAACTCGCAATCCTGTAACACAATCTGGGTGGCTTTTTCAATATCAGGACAGTCGCTATGAATCGCATCACACCCCAACAATTCGTCGCCAAATGGAGCAAAATCCAGCAAAAAGAAACGGCCGTTTCCCAATCCCACTTCAACGACATCTGCCACCTCATCGGCCACAAACCACCCATCGAACACGACCCAGGCGGCAAAAACTTCTCCTTCGAAACCCAAACCATCAAGCCAGATGGCGCCAAAGGCTTCGCCGACGTCTTCTTTCGCAGTAAATTCATCTGGGAATACAAAGGCCCCCACGCCGATCTCAAAAAAGCATACCAGCAGCTGCAGCTCTACCGCGAAGACCTGCAAAACCCGCCCCTGCTCATCACCAGCGACATCCACACCATCGAAATCCACACCAACTTCAACAACTACCCCATCCAAAAACAGATCATCACCTTTGATGATATCCTCACCGGTGACGGCGTCGAAAAGCTCACCTGGGCATTCTACGAACCCGAAAAGTTCAAGCCCACAGAAACACAAGAACAAATCACCAAAGCCACCGCCGCCACCCTCCTCGCCGTTGCCGAACAGATGAAAAAGCACCGCGACCTCTTAGGCGAAGGCAGCTACAGTAACGAACAGCTCGCCCACTTCCTTGTCAGGCTGCTCTTTGCCCTCTTTGCCGAAGATATGGGACTGCTCCCCGACAACATCTTTACCCAAATCGTGAAGATGCGCGGCGATAACTACGCCGACCTGCAATCCGTCCTCCGCCGCCTGTTCGACACCATGCGTACCGGCGGCACCTTTGGCATGTGGCCCATCCGCTACTTTGACGGCACCCTCTTTGATGATGACTTCGTCCCCGACATCCCCCACGATCTCGGCCGCGCCCTCATGAAAGCCGCCTTACAAGATTGGTCACAAATCGACCCTTCCATCTTTGGCACCCTTTTCGAGCGCGTCATCGACGAAAGCAAACGCGCCCAACTCGGCGCACACTACACCAGCGAATCCGACATCATGCTCATTGTCGAACCCGTCCTCATGGCACCGCTCAAACAAAAATGGGAAACGGTGCGCAGGCAGGCGGATCGGATGGTACGTGGCACAAACCTGACAGGTCTCGGAGACCTGTCAGGTTTAGAAGCTGCACATACCCTGCTCACCGACTTCGCCACCGAAATCGCCACCATCCGCGTCCTCGACCCTGCCTGCGGCTCCGGCAACTTCCTTTACGTTGCTTTGCGCGAACTGCTCACCCTGCAAAAAGCCGTCATCACCTGGGCCGCCCGGCGCGACTTGCCCCCCATCCCCCTAACCGTTAACCCGCAGCAGTTGTACGGCATCGAGATCAACGCCTACGCCCACGAGCTGGCCCAAATCACCGCCTGGATCGGCTACCTGCAATGGCGCAACGAAAATGGCTTTGCCGACATGGACGACCCCATCCTGCGTCCCCTGCACAACATCAAACGCATGGATGCCATCCTCGCCGATGACGCCGACGGTAATCCCATTGAACCCGAATGGCCTGCGGCCGATGTGATTATTGGTAATCCCCCTTTCTTGGGTAGTTAC
>JAAEUB010000029.1 GCA_024227755.1 Paracoccaceae bacterium
ACGGGGGCCTGATGGCTTGTTTTTTGGATTATCAATGAAAATCCCGGCTTTTGGGAATGATCCGCACATTTCTCGGGTGGCCCTGCCGTGGTGCCTTGCCCAGAAACGGCCGTTCAACCACCTGGTTTGAAACTTCATCGGCCCGGGCCATCGCCGGGGGCAGGCTGTCGTCGGACAGTCTTGCCAGATCATCGGAAAGATCAGCCAGCGAACTGGCAATGACGTGGATGATCAGCCCCTGGCGCTGGACCTTTCCGCGCACCAGTACCAGCCGCGAACGCATCACCACCTTGCGAAAGCGTTTCATGATCTTGCCCCAGACGATGATATTGGCAACGCCGCCTTCGTCCTCAATGGTCATGAACACCACCCCCTTGGCGGTGCCCGGCTTTTGCCGTACCAGCACGACACCGGCAATCTGCACGTATTGACCGTTGCGGGTGGAATTCAAATCCTGACACGAAAGGATGCGGCGGTGCGTATAATCTTCGCGCAGGAATGACATCGGGTGCGCCTTGAGTGACAGCCGGTGGGTCTGGTAGTCAGCCACCACATGCTCGGACAAGGGCATTTGCGGCAATTGCACATCGTGATCCGGCCCCAGCGCATTAGTATTGGCAGCCTCAAACAGTGGCAACTGCGCATCGCTCACCAGCCCCCGCACCTTCCACAGGGCCTGGCGGCGGTCTAGGCCAAGCGAACGAAAACAATCAGCCGCGGCAAGACGTTCGAGGACTGCGATGGAAAGGCCTGTTTGATGACGGATGTGTTCGATTGAGGTGAAATTGCGGGGTAAATTGGGGCACTGAAAGTTTGAATCTTGCTGCAATCTCCCCCTTTGAGGGGGCTGCGCAGCGGACAGAGGGGGGTGAGCCGCCGGTTCGGTATCTACTGCCTCACCCCCCTCTGCCCTGTCGGGCATCTCACCCTCAAGGGGGGAGATCGATGTGGAGCAGCTTTCCAACCCCTCCATCACCTCCCTGCGCAACCCATCCACCTGGCGAAACCCCAGCCGTACGGCAAACCTTTCGCCATCAACATCCTCCAGCCGGTTGTCCCAGTCACTGAAATTGATATCGACAGGCAGCACCTCAACATCGTGCTCACGGGCATCGCGAACAATTTGTGCCGGGGCATAAAAACCCATCGGCTGGGAATTGAGCAGCCCGGCGCAAAAGACATCCGGGTAGTGGCATTTTATCCAGGACGAAGCATAGACCAGCAGGGCGAAACTTGCCGCGTGGCTTTCGGGAAAACCGTATTCGCCAAAGCCCTTGATCTGGTTGAAGCAGCGCTGGGCAAACTCCGGCTC
>JAAEUB010000030.1 GCA_024227755.1 Paracoccaceae bacterium
ATCAGATCATGGAGACCTTGAAGGTGCATGAAGGCGGCAATCGTATTTCACGCCGCAAGCGAACCGTCGAACTGCTGGATCAAGTGGGAATTCCCGCGGCCCAGGAACGGGTTCACAACTTCCCGCACCAGCTCTCGGGCGGGATGAACCAGCGGGTGATGATCGCCATGGCCATCGCCTGTAATCCGCGTCTGTTGATTGCCGATGAACCTACGACCGCCCTGGACGTAACGATTCAGGCCCAGATACTGGACCTGCTTTTGGATCTGCAGCAAAAAAAGCGGATGGCCTTGATTTTGATCACCCACGACATGGCGGTTGTGGCGGAAACTGTGGAAAGCGTGGTGGTCATGTACGCCGGCCAGGTAGTGGAAAAGCAGTCGGTGGACGGGATTTTTTCCTCCCCGCGGCACCCCTACACGGCGGCCTTGCTGGGCGCACTGCCGGAAAGAAGTCTCGGTAAGCCCCGCTTGCCGACCATCAGCGGCGTTGTTCCGGGGCGCTTCGACCATATCGCGGGTTGTATTTTCAACCCCCGATGCCCATACGCGGCTGCCAAATGCAAGGCTAACCCCCCGCGTCTGCTGCCGGAGGGCAGCGGGGCTGTGCGCTGTTATTTTCCCCTCAATAAATGAAGGTCACAAATATGCCAAGCGCCACAGGCTACAACGGTGCCGAGATTATCAAAGCTGAGGGTTTGACCCGGTACTACAAGGTCAGAGGTGAAGGATTTTTCCAACATGCAGCCACGTTAAAGGCCCTTGACGGCGTATCAT
>JAAEUB010000031.1 GCA_024227755.1 Paracoccaceae bacterium
AATAAGGGCCAATAGCTACCGAAAGCAATTCACTGGAAGCACTGATAATGGCAAGCTGGCGGAGGAGGTGGGATTCGAACCCACGGTAGACTTTCACCTACGTCGGTTTTCAAGACCGGTGCATTCAACCACTCTGCCACTCCTCCGACCGCTGTGGGATAGACCGACTGACAGGAATTGAAAAGAGGTTAATTGCATGGATCGGATGCATTCTTGAGCGGGCTGAATTTTGCCGAAATTGCGGTACACCCTTTCCACAGGGCTCCCCAACAGCTAACATGTCGCTCAAAGCGTGGCTGAACGCGCTTCTTCGGGGCTAAAGACGGGCGGTAACCCGCGAGCGTAGGGGCAATCATGGCAGTCAGAATGTATTTGCAAATTGCGGTTTTACTGGGGGGCGCGGCTTTGCTGGCTGCCTGTGACGGGGCCAATCTGCCCTCTTTCCTGCAAAACGATGACGGAGATGAAGCACCCACGGTGCAAAGTGGCGCATCCCGGCTGGTTGAGCGCGATGTGGAAGCCCCGGAAGTATTCCAGGGCACCGAAACCGGGTTATGGGACGGGCGCCCGTCTTTGGGTGGCGTATGGGTGGCACATCCGGACGTAACCGATCCCGAGCGTGTAATTATCCGCAATGAAGCCAACGGCAAATTTGTTATCGGCGCCCTTTTCCGACGTGAACGTGAAGCCCCCGGGCCGCGTTTTCAGGTCTCATCTGATGCGGCCGAGACGCTTGGAATGCTGGCCGGTGCTCCGATCGAGCTCAACGTCACCGCCCTGCGCCGCGAAGAAGTTGCGCCGGTGGTTGACGAGACCCTGCCCGGCCCCGGCGCAGTTGAGGAAACCAGCCTAGACCCGTTAGCAGCGGCGGCAGCGGCATTGGACGAAGCCGAAGGCATCGCACCGGTTACCACAGCAGCAGCCGTCACGGCGGCAACGACCGTTCCGGTGGTGGGGGGATTGTCAAAACCCTTTATCCAGATTGGCATTTTCAGTGTCGAGGCCAACGCAAACAACACTGCTGAATCCCTGCGCCGTGCCGGGATGGTTCCAACAATCAAGCCTGGAACTTCTTCCGGAAAAAGCTTTTGGCGGGTCGTTGTCGGCCCCGCTACCTCATCGAGTGAGCGCACTGCTTTACTGAAAAAGATCAAGAGCTTGGGCTTTGGCGACGCCTACTATGTTACCAATTAACCCAAGTGTGAAGGACCAATAATGTTTTTTCCTTCTGCCCGGCTGTTTCTGGTCCTAGCCACTTTTCTGGTGCTGGCTGCCTTGCCCGTGCGGGCCTTTGACACGCGCGCGACAGCGGCCATTGTCTATGATGTGACTACCAGCACGGTATTGTTTGAGAAACAAGCCGATGTGCCGCTGCCACCTGCTTCGATGTCCAAGCTGATGACGCTGAATATGTTGTTTGAGGCGCTGGAAGACGGGCGCATGAGCATGGACACAAGATTTGGAGTTTCGGAACGTGCGAAGGCGATGGGCGGCTCGACCATGTTCCTTAACACCTCGGACCGCCCTTCGGTCGAGGAGCTTATCCAGGGCATCATCGTCATGTCCGGTAATGACGCCTGTGTTGTAGTGGCCGAAGCGCTTGGTGGCACTGAAGATGCTTTTGCCCAGATGATGACAGAACGCGCCGCAGCACTTGGGATGGTCAATTCGAGCTTTGGCAATGCCAGCGGATGGCCGCATCCGCGCCAACGCATGTCAATGCGTGATCTTGCCTTGCTGGCCACAAGGCTGGCGCGTGAGTTTCCCAGCTACTACACCTATTTCAACCAATCTGAGTTCGCCTTTGACGGGCGTGCACCGGATAATCGGTTTAACCGCAATCCTTTGCTGAAGCTTGGTATTGGCGCAGATGGCCTGAAAACCGGCCACACCTCCGAGGCAGGCTATGGCCTTGTCGGTTCAGCCCTACAAGGTAAGCGGCGAATTGTCTTTGTCCTTTCCGGGCTGACCAGCGAAACTGCACGGGCCGAAGAAGCCGAGGCAATTGTTAACTGGGCTTTTCGCCAGTTCTCGATGAAAACCGTAGCCCGCGGCGGAGTTGAAGTGGCTAAGGCCAGCGTTTGGCTTGGCGACGCACCCTCTATCGGATTGGTACCGGCCGAGGATATAACACTGCTTGTCCCGGCGCTTCAGCGTGATGGGGTTGTGGCTGAGATTAATTGGAGCGGGCCAATTGAAGCACCAATTGCGCATGGGCAGGAGATCGCGCGGATGATCATCCACCGAGACAACATGCCCGACACCGAAGTGCCCCTTTTGGCAGCGCAGGCTGTGGGACCGGCAGGGTTCACCGCGCGCTTACGCGCGGCGTTTGCTAAAGCGCGGGCCCTGGTTTTGGGCGGTAGCGCCCCCCTGATCAACTGACGGGCTCGATATGGCCGGTACTTTCATCACCTTCGAGGGCATCGACGGCTCGGGCAAATCCACTCAGGCGCGGCTTTTGGCCGAGGCCCTGCAAGACGAGGGCCTTGATGTTGTCCTTACCCGCGAACCCGGCGGCAGCCCAGGGGCAGAAGAAATTCGCGCGTTGGTTCTTGAGGGCGACCCGGACCGCTGGTCAGCCAAAACCGAGTTGCTTTTGTTCACCGCCGCGCGCCGCGACCATCTTGAGCGGTTAATCGAACCGGCTCTGGCCGCCGGCAAGGTAGTGATCTGTGACCGTTTTGCCGATTCAACCCGTATCTATCAGGGCAGTCGTTCAGGTGATTTGCGTATACTGGTGGACAATTTGCATGATCTGATGATCGGGCGCGAACCGGATCTGACTTTTATCATCGACATGGACCCAGATACCGGCCTTGCCCGCGCCAAAGGGCGTGGCGGCAACGAAGAACGGTTTGAGGATTTCGGAGCGGGTCTTCAGGCCCAAATGCGTGCAGGCTTTTTGGCTCTGGCACAGGAGTTTTCAGACCGTTGTGTGGTGGTAGATGGAGCGCGTCCGGTCAAGGGTGTCGCCGTGGATGTCACCCGCATCGCCCACGCACACCTGACATGAGCACGCCAGGCGAAATCCCCGAACCCGACCGCGCACCCGGCGCGCCGCATCCACGCGAAACCCCGGTTTTGTTCGGTCAGGACAAGGCGCGCGCTGCCTTCCTTGATGCATTCAATAGCGGGCGATTGCACCACGGCTGGCTGATCACCGGTCCGCGTGGTGTCGGCAAAGCCACACTGGCATGGCAGATTGCCCGTTTCCTTCTGGCAAATCCACCTGGTGATAGCGGCATGTTTGCACCTGCGCCGGCGGACAACCTTGATGTACCCGCTGACCTCCCGGTCGCCCGGCGCATGTCAGCACTTGCAGAACCTGGCCTTTTTCTGTTGCGACGCGGCTGGGACGATAAAGCCCGGCCACCGCGCCTGAAAAAGGTGATAACCGTCGACGAGGTGCGCAAATTACGTGGCTTCTTTGCGCTTTCCGCCCCCGGCGGCGGGAGGCGCGTGGTAATCGTTGACGCCGCTGATGAGATGAACCCAAACGCTGCCAATGCGCTTTTAAAGCTGCTTGAGGAGCCACCGCAGAATGCTGTCCTCCTACTGGTCAGTCACCAGCCCATGCGGCTTTTACCCACTATTCGCTCACGCTGCCGGGTACTGCGCCTTGCGCCTCTGGGGGCGCAGGATCTGACACGGGCGCTAGCGCAGGCCGAGATTGATATCGCCCCGGCTGGTCAGGTTGCCCTAGATGAGCTTGCCGCCGGTTCGGTCGGGGACGCTCTTACATTGACGGAACTCGGTGGCCCAAAAATATACGCCGATCTTGTAAGCATCTTCAAAAGCGCCCCGCGCTTTGAGCGCCCAGCCGCGCTTGCCTTGGCAAACAACGCTACTGGGGTCAAAAACACTGCGCGTTTTGACCTAACCGTGCGTCTGATCCTGCTTTTCATCGCCCGCCTCGCGCGCTTTGGCGCGGGCCAACCACCAGCGAACGAGGCCGCCATGGGTGAGGCCACTTTGATGACCCGCCTTTCGCCAACCGCCGACGCAGCGCGGCGTTGGGCCGCTTTGGAACAGGAATTATCTGCCCGCGCCAGCCACGGTAAGGCTGTCAACCTTGACCCAGCCGCGCTCATCCTTGATATGATATTCAGGATAAACGATACGGCGGCACGCGAAGCTGCCTGAAAAGGCGGCATGACAAATATTCCCGAAATAACCGACAGCCATTGCCACCTCGATTTCCCTGATTTTGAGGGTGAGTTGCCGGATATTGTCGCCCGCGCCGCCGAGGCTGGCGTCACTCGTATGATCACGATCTGCACCCAGTTGGCAAACCTCGCACGCGTGCGCGTCATTGCCGAGGCGTACGACCCGGTTTTTTTCGCGGCAGCCAACCATCCGATGAATGTAACCAAGTCAGATCTGGCCAGCGTCGAGGAACTTGTAGCGCTGGCGGATCACCCCAAATTTGTAGGCATTGGCGAAACCGGGCTGGATTACCATTACACCGCCGACACCAAGGACTTGCAGCAAGCCAGCCTTCGGATCCATATCGAGGCGGCGCGTCAGGCCGACCTGCCGCTGATCATCCATTCACGGGATGCAGACACTGACATGGTGCGCATTTTGACCGAGGAACATCGGCACGGCGCATTTAGTTGCGTTCTTCATTGCTTTTCCTCAGGCCCCGAACTGGCGCGCGCCGGGCTTGATCTGGGTTTTTACCTTTCAATGTCCGGCATCGCCGCTTTCCCCAAAAGCCAGGAACTGCGCGACATTTTCGCCGCGGTCCCGGTCGAGCGGATACTCTTGGAAACCGACGCGCCCTATCTTGCCCCTCCACCCCATCGAGGGCGACGCAACGAACCCGCCTTTACCGCCCATACTGCCCGCGTCGGGGCGGAGTTGTTCAACATGGAATACGCCGATTTCGCAGCACAGACGCAGCTAAATTTCGACCGGTTGTTCACAAAAGTTGCCACATGGAGGGCAGACGCTTAATGGCCCGTCTCAGCTTCACCATACTCGGTTGCGGATCAAGTGGCGGCGTACCACGGATGAGTGACAGGCCGGGTGGAAACTGGGGGGATTGCGACCCCAAAAACCCGAAAAACCGCCGCCGCCGCTGCTCCATGCTGATCACGCGTGAGGACAAAGGCGCGGTAACTCGGGTGCTGATTGACACCTCTCCCGACATGCGCGCGCAGCTTTTGGATGCCGATGTCGGCCGGTTGGACGCGGTGGTTTATACGCACAGCCATGCCGATCATGTACATGGCATAGATGACCTTCGCCAGATTGTTTACAATATGAAAACACGGATGGAAGTTTGGGCCGACGGACCAACCCAGGACGCGTTGCTTTCGCGCTTTGGCTACGTATTTGTACAGCCTGAAGGGTCAAGCTATCCGGCCATTCTGAACCTCAATACAATCAAAGGTGACATTGATATTTCCGGCAAGGGTGGCACCATTACTCTGACCCCGTTTGAAGTCGAACACGGCAATATCGACGCGTTGGGGTTTCGCGTTGAAAACCTTGCCTATCTGCCCGATGTCTCCAAGATCAAGGCCCCCGCATGGGATGCGCTTCAGGGGCTCGAAGTCTTTGTTCTGGATGCACTCAGACGCGCGCCGCACCCGACCCATGTGCATTTGGAGCGCAGTCTGGAATGGATCATCCAGTCTGGTGCCAAACGCGGGGTGCTGACAAATTTACACATCGATATGGACTACGACACGGTCGCTGCCGAAACCCACGAGCATATCACCCCCGCCCATGACGGCATGGTGATCAGCTTCGATTTATGAGCGCCCTGATTGAGGTCATCTTGCCGGTTTTTCTGGTTATCGGCTTTGGTTATCTGGCGGTTTGGCGCGGGCTGTTTTCGACCGCAGGCGTTGACGGGTTGATGAAGTTCACCCAAAACTTCGCCATTCCTTTCCTGTTGTTTCGCGCCATCTCGACCCTTGATCTTTCCGCGTCATTCGATCCCACCCTGTTGGGCAGCTTTTATACCGGGGCATTTGCAGGCTTTCTGGCCGGGTTCCTGGGCGCACATTTTCTGTTTAAACGCCCCCTTCCCGACAGCGTTGCCATCGGTTTTGCCACGTTATTTTCCAATTCCGTGCTACTTGGCCTGCCGATTACCGAGCGCGCTTACGGGCTGGACGCTCTTAGTCCAAACTATGCCATCATCGCCGTACACGCGCCATTTTGCTATACAATCGGCGTGACAGTGATGGAGCTGGTGCGAGCAGAAGGCAAAACTCTTGTCGAAACACTGGCGTCAGTTCTGCGCTCAATGGCACGAAACGCTCTGGTCATCGGCATAGTTGCGGGGTTTGTGGTCAACCTTTCAGGCCTAACCCTGCCCACGACCTTTTTAGCGGCGGTTGATATGATGGTGCGGGCCGCCCTGCCCGCGGCTTTGTTCGGGTTGGGCGGTGTGTTGGTGCGTTACCGGCCCGAGGGGGATTTGCGTGTAGTCACATGGATCACACTGGTTTCCTTGGTTCTGCATCCGGCCATAGTCTGGGGGATGGGCCGTGTACTGGGGCTGGAACCGGGTCCTTTCCGATCAGCTGTTCTTACGGCTGCAATGGCGCCGGGAATCAATACTTACGTTTTTGCCAGCATGTACGGCGTAGCACAGCGGGTTGCCGCCAGTGCCGTGCTGGTCGCCACCGCACTTTCTTTAGTAACGGTCTGGATCTGGCTTGGGCTATTAGGCTGAGCGCGGCAAAATTCTTCGAAGAATTTTGGCCGGAATTTTGAAAATTCCGGGGCGTTCACCGCAAATGCAACATCCCCAACCGCCGCGCCAGTGACAACAGCAGCACGGTCAACGTGATGCGAAACAGATGGTGCATCGTTACCAGGGTTGGGTTGGCTGACAGGCTGATTGCCACCAACCCCATCTCAGTCACCCCGCCCGGCGCATAGCTTATAATCAGCACCTCCAAAGGTATCCCCGTCGCCCAGCCGACCGCCAATGCCAGCCCCAACCCAAGCCCCAGCATCACGGTGACCGAAATCAGGCTCATCCCCACAGCCTTGACCAGCAATGCCCGGCCAACTCCGTGAAACCGTACACCCAGATGCACCCCCAGCACGACCTGCGCCATTGCGAGCAGCCATGGCGGCATGTCCAACGACGCCCAACCAAGCCAGCTGACGATTGCCGCCGCAACCAGCGGGCCGGTTAATTGCCCGGCAGGCAGGCGCACGGTGCGCCCCAGCACATGACCAGCCAGAACCAGCACCAGAACCAACGGCAGCTGGACCAGTCCACCGCCATCGCGTGTCAGGCTTAATCCCGCCGCCGAACCCACCGGTGCTCCGTTCCAGATCGACAAGGCAACGGGCAGGATACTGACCACCAAAATAATGCGCAGGAACTGCAAAATCGTCAGCACCCGCACGTCACCACCGGCTTCTTCGCCCATGGTCACCGCTTCGACCAACCCACCGGGCGAGCCGGAGAACCACGCCGTCGCCTTGTCGTACCCGCCTATTCGGTAATAAATCGCCATATTGATGAATTGTGAGGCCAGCACAAAAAGGCTGACAGCACCAAGGCTGACTACAAACCCCCCGGCATTGGTGAACAATCCGGGATCGACCTGCGCCCCGATCATTACGCCAATAACACCGATAAACAACAGCCTGACAGGCATCGGAAAGGCATAGTCCTTCGGGTAGTGCGCTCCAAATACCCCTGCCATCGCGGCGCTGGCGGCCAAAGCTCCCAGCATGAAAGGCATCGGCGCCCCGGCCCATCTGGCCACCAGCGCACCAGCCAGACCGATTGCGAGAAGCAGCAGGGTGAAGGCATGTTTGATGGCAAAGCGACGTGTCATAACAATCCTTAGCCACATCGGGGCAACAAGAACAACCAGTGGAGCGTTACAACCTTCTGGCGCAAGCCAAATTCCGGTAACCTCTCAGCAGTCGAATCGCGCACAGAAACAGGATCAAGCATGTCCCGCCCCGGTACCACCGCTATGCCGACACCACCGAAAGCGGACATTCAAGCCGCAATTCAAGCCCTTACCCCGGAAAAACCACTGCGCGTCTGGTCGTTCATAGTCACGCTGTTTGGGGATTTGGCCAGGGCGCGCGGAGACGAGCTTTCCGGGGCTGATCTTGGCATTCTGACCGGGCGCGTTGGCATCAAGCCAGCCTCGACCCGTGTGGCCCTGCATCGACTTCGCAAGGATGGCTGGATCAGCAGCCGCCGGGATGGCCGGACCAGTTGGTACTTCCTTACCGATTATGGCCGGGCCGAGACGATTGCATTTTGCGATCGGGTTTATGCGCCAGTCGAAAGCCTGCGGGAATTGCAGCTGTGTGTCTGGCATATATTGGTCGCTCCCCAAAGTGCCAATACGCCTTTGAAACGCACGAACCTTTACGAAGTTCCCGGCCATCCCGGTGTTCATATTGGGTTGGGTCCGCTGCCTGATCTGGCCGAATATCTGACGATAAGCGGCCAGATTGGCCCTGTTCCCGAATGGCTGCGCAAGGCCTTTTCCGGTCCCGACCTGCGTCGTGACTATGCCCAGTTTGAAGCCCAATTGACAAAGGTTGCGACGTTGTTGCCCGCCCAAACCCTTGCCCAGGAACGGGCTGTACTACGCGGGTTGATCGTGCATGCCTGGCGCAGGTTACTACTACGCCACCCTGACCTGCCTGATGGTTTTTACGGGTCCGATTGCAGGATTGCACCCTGCCGGGAACGCGTTACATCGCTGCTTGATCGCTTGGGGCAGGTCACGCCCGATGACTTGGCCCGAACGGCATAACACGGTTGCACTTTTCGCGCATTTTCGACCCAAAACACGCGATGTAAACTGTGAAACCATCACAATGCCAGCTTTACGCTGCAGGTTTTATATTACCGCGTGAAACAGCGCCTCGGTGTTTTCAAAGGTCATCTCCATAGGATTTCCGCCAACACTCGGGTCTTTCAGGGCCATTTCCGTCAACTCTGCAATGCGGTTTGTTGCAACCCCCAGATCGCGCAGCTTGTCTGGAATCCCAAGGCTTTCACGCATTTCCAAAACCGTTTGATAAAAGCCATCAAAACCGCCCTTGATGCCAAGATAATCAGCTGCTTGTTCAATGCGACCTTCAATCGCCGGGCGGTTAAACGTTAGGCATGCGGGCATGACAACTGCATTGGTTGTCCCATGGTGGGTACCATAAACTGCGCCAATTGGATGGCTGAGCGCATGGATCGCCCCCAACCCTTTTTGAAAGGCAACTGCGCCCATTGATGCCGCTGCCATCATATGCGCGCGTGCTTCGATGTCAGAACCATCGGCATATGCGCGTGGAAGATATTCACGTACCAAACGCATACCTTCAAGCGCTATGCCCTGGCTCATCGGGTGGTAGTGAGGAGAACTGAAAGCTTCCAGGTTATGAGCGAAAGCATCCATGCCCGTTCCCGCTGTGATCACAGACGGCATGCCGACACTCAGCTCCGGGTCGGAAATGACAATCGAGGGCAAAACCTTCGGGTGAAAGATGATCTTTTTCACATGTGTTTCAGAGTTTGTGATCACAGATGCGCGCCCAACCTCGGACCCCGTCCCTGCCGTGGTTGGTACAGCGATGATCGGCGCAATACCGTCAGGATCAGCCCGGGTCCACCAGTCGTCCACGTCTTCAAAATCCCAGACCGGACGCTTTTGCCCCGACATGAAGGCAACCATTTTGCCCAGATCCAGCCCCGAACCACCGCCAAACGCCACGACCCCGTCATGACCTCCAGCGTGGTAGACAGCCAGCCCAGCCTCCAAATTCTTTTCATTCGGGTTTGGATCAACTTCGCTAAACATCGCGCGGCCCAACCCGGCAGCTTCAAGCCCATCCAGCGCCGCTTGCGTTATCGGCAAGCCTGCAAGCCCCTTATCAGTGACCAGTAAGGGTCGCTTCATGCCAAGCGAGGTGCAGGCCTCTGCCAGTTCAGAAATGCGCCCGGCGCCAAATCGGATTGCAGTCGGGTAGGACCAGTTGCCAACCAAATTCATGTCGTTAACCTTTTCAGATGGTAAGATTTTGGGCGGGTCAGGTTGTGATAGCCGATAACGGACAGGCCCCCCCCTTTGCCCGTCATTTTGCAGCCGGTCCAGCACAGGCCCGGATCAAGGTAATCAGCCCGGTTCATGAACACGGTGCCGGTCTCAATCTCAGCGCCCAAAGCTTCGGCGCGGCCCACGTCAGATGTCCACAGCGAGGCGGTTAGCCCGTACTGGCTGTCATTCATCAAAGCCAATGATTCATCGTCATCCTTGACCGGCATGATCCCGACGACAGGGCCAAAGCTTTCCTCGCGCATCACCCGCATGCCATGATCTACATTGGTCAGGATTTGTGGCGTCAGATATGTGCCGCCGTCATCCTCATCAAGGGTATCAATATGCGTCACCGCGCCATGCGCCACCGCATCCGATATCTGCAATCTCACCTCATCGGCAAAACGCTTGCTCGCCATCGGCCCTATGGTGGTTGCCTCGTCCAGTGGGTTGCCCAACTTGTAACCCTTTACGATTTCAACGGAT
>JAAEUB010000032.1 GCA_024227755.1 Paracoccaceae bacterium
AACGGCGCGTGGCCTGGATTCACGCCGATCAGTCGAAGTCAGGTCGGGCCATGGGAATTCCCCTCAACAACGAGGCAGTCGTGGTGTTAAGGAAGCAATCGGGGAAACACAAACGTTACGTCTTTACCTATTTTGGTAAAAGAATCGCCAAGGCGAATACCAGGGCATTCAGGAAAGGCTTGACGCGGGTGGGTATCGAGGACTTCCGCTGGCACGATTTGCGTCATACCTGGGCCAGCTGGCATGTTCAAAACGGCACGCCGATACACGTGTTGCAAGAGCTTGGCGGCTGGTCAGATATCCGTATGGTGCAGCGTTACGCCCATTTAGCACCAGAGCACTTAGCGTGCTATGCCGACAATATCAGCGGTCTCAAAGGGGTAAATGGTACATTATTGGCTACACCCGGGAAGATAACAGCTTAGGAGCAACATTAAAAAACCCTTGCAAGTCACTGACCTGCAAGGGTTTAAAGATGGCGCGCCTGGAGAGATTGCGGGGCACTTCCCTGTGCCCCGCCCCTGCGGCTGGCCTTTGGCCATCCTTCGGGGCCGCGCTGGCGCGCGTCCAAAATCGCTCCAGGCGATTTTGTCGAACTCCCGACCGCTCGGTTCGTAGCCTCAACTGTAA
>JAAEUB010000033.1 GCA_024227755.1 Paracoccaceae bacterium
ACGTCGTCGTCGTAGTTGTTCGACACATGGTCGCCACCCAGACCGCGGTCCAGGCTGTAGTTGGCACAGAACAGGTCATAAACGGTGGCCACAAGAGCTTCTTCACCGTTGGCCAGCTTGATTTTCTTGACCGGCACGTTGCGGGTCAGAACATCAGGGTGCTCACATTTGGCGAAATGCTCTGACGCATCGCCGCCGAAATACGGGAAGTCAACGCCGACCACATCGTCGTGATGCTCTTCCAAGAGCAGCGACATGCGCAGATCGGTTTCTTTGCCGCCAACTTTCTGCTCGAGGTTCCATTCACCGGCTTCGCCCCAGCGGAAGCCAATCGAGCCATTGGGCACAACCGGATCACCCGTTGCATCATCCAGACCGATGGTTTTCCATTCGGGGTTGTTGTCTTGGCCCAGCTTGTCGTCGAAATCATCAGCACGCAGCTGACGACCGGCAACCAGACGGCCTTCTTGCTCGTCAAGACGCACCAAGAGCGGCATGTCTGTTAGGCGGCGGCTGTAATCTTCGAAATACGGCACCTGACGGTCCAGGTGGTATTCGCGCAGGATCACGTGGCCCATGGCCATTGCCAAGGCGGCATCGGTACCCTGTTTCGGGGCCAGCCAGATGTCGCCAAACTTCGAGGCTTCGGAATAGTCCGGGCACACGACGGCGGATTTGGTGCCGCGATAGCGGGCTTCGGTGTAGAAGTGCGCGTCCGGTGTCCGCGTCTGTGGCACGTTCGAGCCCCAGAGCATCAAGAAGCCAGCATTGTACCAGTCAGCCGATTCCGGCACGTCGGTTTGCTCACCCCAGGTCATTGGGCTGGCGGGCGGAAGGTCGCAATACCAGTCATAAAAGCTCATGCATGTACCGCCAAGCAGGCTCAGGTAACGAGACCCGGCGGCGTAGCTGACCATCGACATGGCAGGAATTGGCGAAAAGCCAAAGACCCGGTCAGGACCGTAAGTCTTGGCGGTGTATGCGTTTGCAGCAGCAGTGATTTCAGTTGCTTCGTCCCACGAAGCGCGCACGAAACCGCCAGCGCCACGGGTTTTAACATAGGACGCACGCAAGATCGGGTCGCCCTGCAATTTGGACCAGGCGTCAATCGCCGAGTTATCTTTGCGCAGACCGCGGTAAGCTTTCAAAAGCCGCGAGCGGATCAGCGGAGTTTTAACCCTGTTGGCAGAATACAGGTACCATGAATACGAAGCACCACGCTGGCAACCGCGTGGTTCGTGGTTTGGCAGATCATCGCGGGTGCGCGGATAATCGGTCTGCTGGGTTTCCCAGGTAACAATGCCGGATTTGACGTAGATCTTCCATGAACAAGAACCGGTGCAGTTCACCCCGTGGGTGGAACGCACGATTTTGTCATGACGCCAGCGGTTGCGATAGACATCTTCCCAGTCACGGTTTTCATCCGTGGTTTGGCCATGGCCATCGGAAAAACGGTCGATCTCTTTTGATTTCAGAAAGTTTAGACGGTCGAGCAGATGGCTCATGGATATCTCTCCTGTAATGCGCGTATCGACTGCCCCGGAGCACATGCTCCGGGGCAGAGGAGTTTATCGGCTTATGGGTTCTTCACGTATGCGCCTGGGCGCAGATAGAACCACCAGTTGATCACAATACAGACCGCATAGAAGATCGCGAAACCGTAAAGCGCGTATTCCGGATGGCCCGCTTTGAGCTGCTCACCAAACACTTTCGGGATGATGAATGCACCGTATGCGGCAACCGCGGCAGTCCAACCCAAAGCGGGGCCAGCTTGCTCTTTATCGAATACCACAGCGATGGTACGGAAAGTCGAGCCATTGCCGATACCAGTAGCGGCAAACAGGATCAGGAACAAGATCATGAATGGGAAGAAGAAATCCTGTGGCGTTGCAGATACATAAGCTTGCTGAATATAGTAAGCCACACCCAAAGCCGACAGAACCATGATGACCGACACGATCATTGTCACCTTAGCACCACCCATTTTATCCGAGATCATGCCGCCAATGGGCCGGATCAAGGCGCCGATGAACGGACCCATCCAAGCATACATCAAGGCCGAGGGGCCATCTGGGTTTGCAGTACCGTGTGTCATCACACCGTCAACCATCAGGTGCTGAAAGCCAAACACAACTTTGATGGTCAGACCGAAAGCAGCTGCATAACCGATGAACGAACCAAAGGTCATGGTGTAGATGACAGTCATCGCCCATGTGTGTTTGTTGCCAAAGATTTTGTACTGGCGCGACAGGTTTTGACCGACAGAACCAGGGATCATTTTCAGCAAGATCACTGTCAACGCGATGACGATTGGCAGAACGATCCATTTCGACAGGCCAATGCCCGAAGTCGGCAACCCGCCGTCAACGGTTGGCAGCAGCAGCCACAGGCCGAAACCGGCGGTGATGAAGCCAACAAGCAACATACCGGTGATCGAGGCAAAGGCGCCGACCGGGTTAGGGATGTCAGGCGACACGTGTTCGTCACGGATATTGTTCATACCCAACCAGCCAAAGACAGCCAGTGGAACCAGCAGCAACAGCCAAACAAAGCCAGCGTTGTGAATGTATGTTTCGGTACCGGCCGGGATCTTACCGATCAGGGTACCCGAAGTGTTCACAAGTGTACGGCTTGCACCACCAAAAAGACCGAATGTCATGACCAGCGGGATCACGATCTGCATCGTGGTCACACCAAAGTTGCCAAGTCCGGCGTTCATGCCCAGCGCATAGCCCTGTACCTTTTTGGGGTAGAAAAAGCTGATGTTGGACATCGAAGACGAGAAGTTACCGCCACCGATACCCGACAGGAATGCCAGGATCTGGAACTGCCAGAGCGGCGTGTCGGGGTTCGACAAAGCCATGCCAGCCCCAACAGCGGGGATCATCAGCAAAGCAGTGGTGAAAAATATCGTGTTTCGCCCACCTGCGATGCGGATAAAGAAGGTTGAAGGGATACGCAGTGTCGCACCGGTCAAACCGGCAATCGCGCCCAGTGTAAACAGCTGTGATTTCTCAAAGCCGAAGCCAAGGTTGATCATCTGAACCGTGATGATGCCCCAATAAAGCCAAACGGCAAAGCCAACCAGCAGGCTGGGGATCGAAATCCACAGGTTGCGGGTGGCTATCGCCTTGCCGGTCGAAGACCAATAGGCCTCGTCCTCAATGTTCCAGTCTCTTAGATCTTGTCCCACTTTTCCCTCCTTTGGGTAAGTAATGGCGGGCCGCTTGTGGCCCGCCGTTATTATTCAGACTTTGTTTTCATGTGTTGCGTTGTAGTCGGCGACAATCTCTGCCGAGTGGCGCAGGGCGTCGTTGGCCCGGTCTGCGCGGATCTGAAGAAGATCCATCTGGGCCTTCTCAAACAGCGCCTTCTCTTCGGCTTCTTGCTCGGGCGAGAACCGGAGCAGGAAGGTCAGCAGCGACGCGATCGCGACGACGACCCCGATGGTGAAAAACACATCGTTCCATTCCATCGCGCCCTTAAACAGGAACCCGGCGGCCACGGCCCCGGCATTCCCGCCTGCGCCAACCACACCGGCGACCGCGCCAAGTGCTTTCTTGTTGACGAACGGAACCACCGAATAAGTTGCCCCCTCGGACATCTGGGTGAACAGTGAGAAGATGATCAGCATCGGAATGGCCAGGAACAGCACGTTCATCTGGCTGAAAATCATCAGCGCGATGCCTTCACCCATCAGTACGATGAATAACCAGAACGACCGCCCCCTGAGACCCCAGAGCGCACCAAAGTTGTCACCAAAGATGCCGCCAAGGGTCCGCGCGAAAATATTCATCAGACCGAACGATGCGGCGATGGCACCGGCGGTGACAAGGTTCACGTCGAAATAGTCATAAAAATAAAGCGCTGCGGTGTTGTTGACCGTCAGCTCAATACCAAAACAGGCACCATAGATCAGGAACAATACCCAGACGCGATAGTCAGCCAGAGCCTTGAAGTAATCACCGGTGACCTTTTTCTTTTCCGGCATCTGACCTTTGGCCCGCAACTCCTTATAAGAACCGTCTGGCGCATCCTGAGTTGCAAAGTAGTAGCCGATACCGATCAGGAAGATCACCACACCAACCGCCAGCATCGCCACGCGCCATGCCTGGGCGTCGGTAAACCCGAACATGATGATGAGGCCCGAAAAGATCAGCGGCATGACAAGCTGCGTCACACCACCACCCAGGTTACCCCAGCCTGCGCTGGTTGCGTTAGCGGTGCCAACCACATTGGGTGCGAACATAACTGAGGTGTGATATTGCGTAATAACGAAAGAGGCCCCGATGATGCCGATCAAAAGGCGAAAGAACAAAAAGCTCTCAAAGCTGTTTGCAAGGCCAATGCCAGCCACCGGGAACGCCCCGAACATCAAAAGCGAGGTATAGGCCAGCCTTGGCCCGATCCGGTCGCACAACCAGCCGATGAAAAAGCGCGCGAAAACCGTCACTGCCACCGAGGCGATGATGCTCCAGCCCACTTGCGACTTGGTCAGGTTGAGTTCATCACGCACCACAATCATCAGGGGTGCAATTCCGAACCAGGCAAAGAAGGCGGCAAAGAACGCAAACCACGTCATGTGGAATGTGCGTATTTGCACCATCCTTACGTTAAAGAAGTTTCCCCAAAGCCGGGTGGCTTTGTTTTGAAGTTCCATATCGCCAGTCCCCTTTTTTGTCCCAATTTTTTTGTCCACGGCAGATTCGTTTTGACCCGCCCGGCGCGCGCGTTTGCCGGTACAAACACTAAATACTGGGGGAGCGTTGTTGATCTAAGTCAAAAATTACGAATATCGCCCAAAAATATGTGGCTTCCTGACAAATGTCAGGGCACTTTCGTCTTCGTATCAAGAACGCTATACGCGTGATCAAATTGACTCATTGACAATACGCGCCGCAACGCTTGATAAATATCAAGTCAACGAAAGCAAGTGAAATGCCGTTAGAACGATTTGAGGAAGTGCGGGCGCTGCCCTTGTTCTCAGAAATTAGCGAGGCGTCGTTTAGTGCACTCATGCGCGGCGCCTATGTGCAAAACTTTCCGCCCCACACCGAACTGGTGACCGAGGGCGATCCGGCCGATTTCCTACATGTGGTCGCCTCAGGCTGGGTCGAGCTGTTTTCCAGTTGGTCAGACCGCGAAACCTGTATGACATTGCTCAGACCCTACGGCACCTTCATCCTGGCCGCGACGATCAAGGACCGGCCATACCTTCTATCAGCCCGCACCCTGACAAAGTCACGTATCATCATGATCCCGTCGGAGGATATCCGCGACGTATTCGACGGTGACAGCGTATTTGCCAAATCAATTGTGCGTGAACTGGCTATCAGTTACCGCGAAAGCATCCGCCACACCAAGAATATCAAGCTCAGAACCTCGGTCGAGCGGTTGGCGAATTATGTCGTCAAGCACCATGCCCATGCCGGTGGTGGAGGCAGCTTCACGCTGGATGTGGAAAAGAAAAAACTCGCATCCTTTCTGGGTATGACGCCGGAAAACCTGTCGCGTGCCTTTGCTGCGCTGAAAAACCACGGTGTAGAAGTTTCCGGGTCCACTATCTTATTGTCTGACCCCGCCGATCTTGAGGCCTTTGCCCGGCCGTATTTCCTGATCGACGACTAACAGACAAAGGTGCATACCAATGCGAACACGGGCGGAGCAATTAGCCGAAATTGAGCTAGGCAACGGACAAAAAATAAGTGTGGATGAGGCCGGTTACCTGACCAACATTGATGACTGGAGCGAAGATTTTGCCCGCCATCTGGCCAATCAGGAAGGGATCGAACTCACCGATCTGCATTGGGAAATATTTGAACAGATGCGTGAGTATTACGATCTGAACGGCGTCGCCATGGACCAACGGTTTATTCTGAAATTCCTGTCGAAGAAATTCGCTATCAACAAGGCCGACGCCAAAGCAAAGCTGTTTGAACACTTTCCTTACGGCTATATCAAGCAAGCGGTGAAAATGGCCGGAATGCGCCAACCTCGCGGTTGGAGTACGGGTTAACCGGAAAAGCGCGCCACCAGTTCGCGCAGAGTTACAAAGCCCAATATGCCGCCCTTTCCGGTGACCAAAGCCCGCCTGCGGTCCAGCTGCGCCAACAGGCGAATGGCATACTTGATGTTCATGTTGGGATCCAGGGTCAGGGTCGGCTTGTCCATAACCTCGTAAACGCTGGTGCGCTCCAGCGAACGGTTCACGGCAATCACCCGTGCAGCAATATGCTCGACACTTAGAAACCCGTGTTCATCGCCCTCATCGCGCCGCTTGATAATCAGGGAACTGACGCGGTGACGGTTCATCAACTCGATCGCATCACGAATATGAGCCAGCCCGTCTATCATATGCACCTCAATGTGCATAACGTCAGCCACCCGGACAATATCCATCTTGTCCACATCCGCCATCACAAATCCTCCTCGCTGATTTTCTGCTCTATACTCATGATTTGCCCCTTCAGGCCAATTGCATCTTCGATGTCGATCTGAAAGGCAACCCCGGTGGCCGGTTTGGTCTCGAATTCGCAAACCTGCCCTATTGCCTCAAGTATTTCCCGGCTGTGGTGTTCTTCAACCATCAGCAAAATGACATCACGTTGTCCGGCAACGGTCAGGCCCAGAAAAGATTTGGTTGGGGTCAGCCCCTCGCCCCGCGCGCTGGTGATAACCGTGCACCCAGTCGCCCCCTGCGCCCGAGCAGTTTCAAGCGCTTTTTCGGTCAGGTGATCTTCTGTCATGACGATAATCAGTTTGAATTTCATGGCTTTTCTCCTTTGGAAGGGGTGTTTCGGCGACGGCTGAGCGCATCGCTTATCTGTGCATAACCCATGACGGTGATCATCGGGAACAGGCTGGCCAGCGCAATCAGACCAAAGCCGTCCAGAAGCGGGCTGCGCCCCGGAACCGACGACGCAAGGCCCAGCCCAAGTGCGGCAACCATTGGCACGGTAACGGTCGAGGTAGTGACCCCGCCACTGTCATATGCCAGCGGGATAATCATTTTCGGGGCAAAGAACGTCTGCACCACCACTATCGCATATCCAACCATCATGAACATGTGAAGCGGTGCACCGGTGACGATACGAAAGGTGCCGACAGAAAGGCTGATTGCCACGCCCAGCGCCACGGCAATTCGAAGACCCCAGGCGCCAACCGCGCCACCGGATACCTCGCGCGCTTTCATAGCCACGGCAATAAGCGACGGTTCGGCAATGGTGGTGGCAAACCCGATGGCGAAGGCAAAGATGTAGGTCCAGTAATAGTCGTACCAGTGCAACGAGCCGCTTGCCTCGCCGCGGACAAAGGCGGGATCAGTGAGTTGGCGCGCCATTTCTTTGCCCAACGGAAACAGGGCCTTCTCCAGCCCAAACAGGAAAAAAGCCAGGCCCAGCACCACATATGCCAACCCAAACAACACCTGTTTCAAATGCGGGATGCGTTTTCTAAGCAGCCCAAGCTGAAAGCCCAGCAGCACAAGCACAATTGGCGCGATATCGCGCAAGGTCGCGGATATGGTCTGACTGATTTCAACAATCAGGTTCATAGGCTCACCACCAATCCGAAAATCAGGACAAAGATGATCGGCACCAAAGAGGCAAAAGCGATCAGGCCAAAGCCGTCCACCATCGGATTGCGCCCCTTGATAACACTGGCCAGTCCGACGCCCAGCGCGGTGACCAGCGGCACCGTTATGGTCGAGGTCGTGACCCCACCACTGTCATAGGCAATGCCGATGATTTCGCGCGGAGCGATAGCCGTCAGCGCCAAAACCAAAACATAGCCCGCGATGATCAGCCATTGGATCGGCCAGCCTTTCAGGATGCGCAAAACACCGATGACCAGCGATAAGCCAACCGCAAAAGCAACAGTCAGGCGCAACGCCTGAGCGTAGGATTGGGTACTGTCTGCCCCCTGCGCGATAACCCCGGCTGCGGCCATGACCCGCGTAGCTTCTTGACTGACGGCGATCAGGGCAGGCTCAGCCACGGTGGTACCGAAACCCAGCGCAAAGGCAAAGGTCAGCAACAATAAAAGAGAACCGCGTTTTGCCAGCGTATTGGCAAGCACCTCGCCAAGCGGGAAAAGTGCCATCTCAAGACCACGGATGAAGATAGCGAGACCAAGTAGGACGAAGACAAAGCCAACCGCAATATCGCCAAGACCGGTGACGGGCTGGCGCAGTACAACGAGTTGAAAAAAAGCAACGATCAGCAGGATCGGGGTCAGGTCCCTTGCGGTTCCACCCAGCATATTTCCAACAGCCCGGATTGACCCGATCATCAGCCCTTATTAACTCCTATGCCTGCCCGGACTTGTTAGCACCTGCGCGCTTATAACGTGAAGACAAATCCACTGGCACCTGTCATATGCCCTTTTAAAACATTTTGCAGTTAATCTGAGGTGCAGATTGGATGCAAAACGCCCGCGACAATGAGATGGAGTGGACCTTTTCCATTTTCCCAGTAACGGGTAAAACGCGGAAAGGCTTTAGGTCAGGAGATGAAGTATATGAACCGCCGAACACAGCGCGCCAAGGATCTGGACACATTGCGCGGCACATTTGGCAATGAACAGGTGGCCGAGAATGAGCGGCGCGCATCGGTTCGCGCCTTGTTTGATCGCATTGCACCTCGCTATGACCTGATGAATGATCTGATGAGCTTTGGTCTGCATCGGTTGTGGAAACGTGCCATGGTCCGCGAGGCCGTGGCGCGGCTTGCGCGCCATGAGGGACCACTGATCGATCTTGCCGGAGGAACCGGGGATATCGCTCTAGCCATAAAGGCTGCCGATTCGGCGCGCAGGGTGATTGTCATCGACGCCAGCGCCGGGATGCTTGATGTGGCCCGCCGACGCGGAGGTGAGAGGCTGGATTACCAGCAAGCCGAGGCTGAAACCCTGCCGCTGGCAGACAACAGTGCGGCCGGTGTCACCTTGGCGTTCGGGCTACGCAACATGACAGACCCGGCGCAGGCTTTATGCGAGGTTGCGCGGGTACTCAAGCCTGGCTCGTGCCTGATACTCTTGGAGTTTTCAAAATCCGCCGCCTGGTTTGCGCCGTTTTATGGACTTCATTCGCGTTTCATAATCCCGACCATCGGCGCCCTTGTTGCCCGCGACCGCCGCGCTTACAATTACCTGGTGGAATCGATCCGCCTTTTCCCCGCAGCCGGAGATATCGCCCGAGCATTGGATAAGGCCGGGCTAACCGTAACCCATAGTCGGGCGCATATGTTTGGCGTCGCAATGTTGCATGTGGCCGAGAAAAATGACTGAAACCACTTCTGCCCTTTTGAACGAAACCATCCTGCGGCTGCAAAGCCTGCCACGGCCGGTTCTTTGGGTGGTTGCCGCCCGGTTGAAAACACTGGGCCTGTCACTGACGCCCGTGGCGGCGGGCAGTTGGGTGGCGGCGCAAGCTGGGGCGTGGCGACCCGAGGTGATGTTGGCGGCAATGGCGGCGGCTGCGATGATTCAGGTGGGTACCAATTTGTGGAATGATGCGGCCGATGGCGCGCGCGGTGTTGATGGGCCCGAGCGGCTGGGCCCGCCACGCATGACCGGCCTTGGCCTGGTAAGCAGTACCCATATGCGCCGCGCAGCAGGGCTGACTTTCGCAGCTGCAACAATTCCGGGGATGTATCTGGCCTTGATTGGCGGTTGGCCGATTGTAGCTATCGGTCTGGTATCGCTGGTACTTGGATATTTCTATTCGATGGGTCCAAAACCGTTGTCGCACACCCCACTTGGTGAGATTCTGGTGATATTGTTCTTCGGCGTTGTTGCCGTGGCTGGAACCGCTTATTTACATGGCCAGCCACCTTCCGGCACAATACTGGCAATTGGCTTGATCACAGGATTACCAGCTGCGGCGGTGCTGTTGCTGAATAACCACCGTGACCGTGTGCAGGACGCAGCTTCGGGACGGCGCACATTGGCGATCTTGATAGGCAAAGGGGCGTCGCAGGCGCTTTTTTTCCTGTTGCTGACGACCGCCTGGGCAGGTGGGGCGGCATTGTCATTCAACGCCTTGCCAAGCCTTCTGCCGCTGTTTCCCGCTGCATTACTTGGGCTGGTATTGGCATGGGCTATGATAACTATACCGATCTCGGCGCGGCTGAACCGGTTGATAGCCGGAACAGCCGCTTATCAGGTATTCTTATTGGTGGGCCTTGCGATGGCGCGGGCTCTATTCTGACAAAACCTTACCCTCTTTCGGGACCGACCAGAGTTCTTAAGACAGGATAGGGGGTTATTCCATCGCCCCCGGTCCTTTGACCGGTAGAGTAATTTCAACCTCGCCAGCCTCGGCAAAGATCAAGGTGGCGGTTATGCTTTCGCCTTCAACCAGTTGCTCGCTCAAACCAATGAACATCAAGTGAAAACTTCCTGGTTCCAACTTGACCTCGCCGCCAGCAGGAACGTCAATCACCTCAACCTGACGCATGCGCATCATACCGTTGTCATGAATATGGGTGTGCAATTCGGGTTGGGTGCAAGCGTCAGAGCGAAAGCCGATCAACTGATCGCCCGCATTTGGCGCACGTATGGTCATAAACCCGGCACCTGCCGAGGCCATCATCGGCGAGGCCCTTGCAAATGCACCACTGATTTCAAGGTTTTCTGTGGTTACTTCCTGTGCCATCGCTGGAAGCGAGGCGAGCGCCAACACGGCAGCGGCGCTGCCTAATATCGTACGGCGGTTCATAATCTGTATCCTTATTCTGTCAATTCGTCCTCAAACAGGCAAATAACCCCGCGCACATCGCCGCACCTTGATCAATATCAAGGAAGCGCGGTGATTCCCGTGGTCAAGATGTCGCTGCACCGTTCCCCGGGCTATCGGTGTGCGCCTTTCTTGGCGCTCTTTTTTGAAAGTTGCCCGGAAGATGAGGACAGAAAATGAAAGAGACCATACGCAAACGCTTTACCAAATTGGCGGGCGTTGCTTCTCTGGGTCTAATGGCATCTGCATTATCAGCACCTGCCCAGACTTTAGAAGAAGTAATGGAACGCCGTGGCTTGAGTCAGCAGGATTTGCTTGCGGCGGCCAAAACATATACCCCGACCGGTGGGCGCGACGAGTTCATCGTTTTTTCGTCGGGCGGTCAATCAGGACAGGTCATCGTTTACGGCGTGCCGTCGATGCGCATCCTGAAATACATTTCGGTGTTCACGCCGGAACCCTGGCAGGGCTTCGGCTTTGACGAAGAATCCAAGGCAATTCTTGCCAGTGGTGCGATTGACGGTCGCGAGATTACCTGGGGCGATACCCACCACCCGGCAATTTCCGAAACTGACGGGAACCTGGACGGTGAGTGGCTGTTCATCAACGACAAATCCGCGCCGCGTGTCGGCGTGATCTCGTTGCATGACTTTGAGACCCAGCAAATCGTGGTTAACCCGATCCTGCAATCCGAGCATGGCGGCACATTCGTAACGCCAAACACCGAATATGTGATGGAAGCAGCACAATATCCAGGTGTTCTGGGTCGTGGTTTTGCACCTCTTTCCGAGTTTAACGAAAAGTTCCGTGGCGCTGTCACCTACTGGAAGTTTAACCGCGAAATTGGTCGGATTGAGCCGGAAAACAGCTTCTCGCTCGAACTTCCGCCATACTCTCAGGACCTTTCTGACCCCGGCAAGCTGGTTTCGGACGGTTGGTCTTTCACCAACTCGTTCTGTGCCGAACGCTACGTGGGCGGCATCGAATCTGGTCGTCCGCCGTTTGAGGCTGGTTGTTCGCAAGCCGACACTGACTTCCTGCACGTGATCAACTGGCGTAAGGCTGAAGAAGTCTACAAAGCCGGTAAAGTCACCATGATCAATGACCACCCGGTCATCATGATGGAAACCGCCATTGAAGAAGGCCTTGTTTACCTGATTTCAGAGCCGAAATCGCCGCACGGCGTGGACGTCTCTCCCGATGGTAAATTCATCGTGGTTGGCGGTAAACTGGACGTGACTGCGTCGGTTTATTCGTTCGAGAA
>JAAEUB010000034.1 GCA_024227755.1 Paracoccaceae bacterium
AAGGGGGCGATGGTGCGGCAGATGGGGCAGACGACCGAATCATATGCGCGGGCGTTGGTAGAAGCGGAGGGCGGCATTGACCAAGCACCGCATCCACTCACACCTGAAAGCGATATTGCTGGCCCTTACAAGGGACGTGGCAATGACAATGAATGGGGTACCAAACTGGGCGACATTTTGACGCGGATGATGGGGGCTGAGTTTAGTGTGATTGAAACGGCATATGACCGCGCCTGCCATTTGGAATATCCGGGCGGCGTAACGGCACACGGACGCGGGGCAGTCGATAGCTTTTGGCTGGGACTGCGCTCGTCTCTGCCGTCGGCACAGTTTCGGATTGAGCACCAAATTGGGCGCGATGACCCGCTGATGCCGCCACGTGCCGCGATCCGCTGGTCGCTGACGGGTCAGCATGATGGCTGGGGCATGTTGGGACGGCCGTCTGGGGTGCAAGTTCACGTGATGGGCATTACCCATGCCGAGTTTGGGCCGTGGGGTCTGCGACGCGAGTATACGCTGTTTGATGAAACGGCCGTTTGGAAGCAGATTGTGCTGGGCGGGGGGTAGTTTTTATGACGCAGCCAGGTGTACAAAAAGATGAATTATTAGCTGGATTACCCTCTGAACGGCCGACAAGCCTGCTGCCAGAGACTCAAATTGCGCTGGCGGCAAACGGCCGTTCGCTCGTTGTCCTTGATGACGCCCCCACCGGCACCCAAACCGTAACCGATATTCCCGTGCTAACGGAGT
>JAAEUB010000035.1 GCA_024227755.1 Paracoccaceae bacterium
GACCATCGCCAGCCGGCTATAATCAGAATTGACTCCGGGATTGGCCATTTCATATTTATTTGAAAATAATTAAACCTTTGCGTTCTTTGCGTCTCTGCGGTGAGTCAATAGATCTCGTTTTACTTTTTACCTTTCGGTTTGACCCGCGCGGTGGCTTGGGCGTGAAGGGGGTCGTCCGGCCAATAATGCTTGGGGTAGCGCCCCTTCAGTTCTCTTTTTACCTCATGATAGCCGGACTGCCAGAATCCCGCCAGGTCGCGGGTAATCTGAACCGGGCGACCGGCCGGCGAAAGCAGGTGAATCAGCAATGGCTGCCGGCCTCCGCCCACTGAAGGAGTTTGGACCAGACCGAACATCTCCTGCAGGCGCACTGCCAAAACCGGTACATCGTCCGAATAGTCGATGGGAATCCGCGAGCCGCTCGGCACGGCCAGGTGGGTGGGAGCCAGTTCATCCAGCAGTTGATGTTGCCGATACGGCAGCAAACTGTATAAGGCCGCTTTAAGATCGACCCGGGTCAGGTCACGCAGCCGGGTCATTCCGGTTAGATAAGGTGCCAGCCATTGTATCAGCTGCGATTCGAGACCCCCATCGGTGACATCGGGCCACTGCTGCTCATTTCCTGAAATCCGCCGTAAAAAGCAAACGCGCTCCCGCCAGCGCGTCAGGGACTTGGTCCAAGGCAGGCACTGAAGCCCCTGCTTCCGGATACCTTTGGCCAGCGCCATCAAGACCTGTTGAGAATTGGGTGTAGCCAGCGGTTCGCTGCGCAGAGTAAGGGCACCCAGTTTTAAATCGCGCCGCGCGGCGACAGCC
>JAAEUB010000036.1 GCA_024227755.1 Paracoccaceae bacterium
GATGCCGGTGGACGGCCCGACCCGCATCACATCGACGACCACAATAGGGGTCTCAGATGCTGCGGCCAGTCCAAGGCTTTCCATCATCAGCGACAGGCCCGGCCCGGACGTGGCGGTGATTGACGGACGACCGCCAAAAGAGGCGCCAATGATCATGTTGATCGAGGCAAGCTCATCTTCAGCTTGCACCAACGCTCCGCCGGTTTCGGACAATGCCGGGGCGAGGTATTCAAGCACTTCCGTGGCGGGCGTGATCGGATAGGCGGCGGCAAAACGCACCCCACCGCGCAGGGCACCCAATGCTACTGCTTCGTTGCCGGTGATCAGCCAGCGTTTGTCTGCTGGCGGAGTTGCCGGTGCCAGTGGGAATGTCGGGGCAAAGCCCGCTGCTGCCTTCAGCCCGGCCTCGATGCAGGTGCGGCCGGTATCCACGGCTTCTTGCCCCTTGCGGCCCAGCTTGGCGGCAACGATTTCCATGATCGTGTCTAAAGGCAGCCCACTTAACGCCGCGACCAACCCCACGGCAATCATGTTCTCACGCCCACCGGGGACGGCCTTGGCCATTTCGCCAATCGGACATACGACAATGGTGCAATCGGCGTCCAGGACTGCCTGAGGCGGATCACCCGCCGCCGGATCGGCAATGACAATGCCACCCTTTGCAACCGGCATCGCGCCGATGAAGCGGTCGGCATTTTTCCAGTCAAGTGCAACAAGGATGTTGAAATCTTTGGCCATGCAAAAAGCAGGCCTTGTCGACAGGCGCACCAGGGCAGCTGCTTCGCCGCCCCGGATCTGGGGCCCGACCGAACGGTTCAGAAGGCCATGCCAACCGGCCTTGCCCGCTGCCTCCAACAGAATCGAGCCGGCGGTGATTGCCCCCATACCGCCCGAGCCGACGACGGCGAATGAGACGTTTTTGCAGTTTTTGGTGTTGGCGTTCATATCTGATCCGATCTGGTGCGGTTTTTGTCGGTTGACCCTAAACAAGTATTAGAGTACTTAATTACGGTAATAAAGATGTCCCGCCTTGTCAATATAGGGTCTGGGCTAAACACCGGAGGGGAAGATGCCAAGACGCTGGATGATGATCAGCAAAGACCAACCGCTGGGCTTGCAGGAGTTTACTTCTGACAGTCCCGGACCTGGCGAGGTTATCGTTGAGGTCGCGGGCTGTGGCGTTTGCCATACCGATCTGGGTTTCTATTACGATGGGGTGCGCACGAATCAGCCTCTGCCTCTTACCCTTGGTCATGAGATCAGTGGCGTTGTCACCGAGGTCGGCGAAGGCGCCGATAGCTGGCTGGGCCAGACCGTGATTGTGCCCGCAGTAATGCCTTGCGGTGAGTGTGACGAATGTCAGCGCGGCAAAGGCACCATTTGCAAGTCGCAGAAAATGCCTGGCAATGACATTGAGGGCGGTTTCGCCAGCCACATCACAGTGCCCGCACGCGGATTGTGTCCGGTCGACATGGACCGCTTGGCGGCGGTCGGGCTGGCGCTGGCCGATGTCTCGGTAGTTGCTGATGCGCTGACCACCCCATACCAGGCGGCGGTGCAAGCCGGTGTTGGCGAAGGCGATCTGGTTATCGTTAACGGTGTTGGCGGTGTCGGCGGATACGCGGTTCAGGTGGCAGCGGCCATGGGTGCGACGGTGGTTGCCATTGACGTTGTTGATGAAAAGCTGGCCGCCCTTGGCGAATACGGCGCCGCGCTTACGCTGAACGCCCGCAATTTTGATGGTCGCGCGCTGAAAGGTGAAATCATCGGTTTCGCCAAGGCAAACGGCCTGAAAACCCGCGAATGGATCATTATGGAATGCTCGGGCACCGCTGCCGGGCAGAAGGCCGCTTTTGGTCTGATGAACCACGGTGCCACTATGTGCGTCGTCGGCTTCACCATGGACAAGGTTGAGGTGCGCCTCTCAAACCTCATGGCTTTTCATGCCCGCCTTTTGGGCAACTGGGGTTGCCCACCCGAACTTTACCCCGGCGCGCTTGAGTTGGTTCTGAACGGAAAGGTCAAGCTGGCCCCGTTCGTTGAGCAAAAACCGCTGGATGAGATCAATCAAGTTTTCAAGGACGTGCATGACGGCAAACTTATTCGCCGCCAGATCCTCGTTCCTTAATCAAATCAGGAGAAGTAAGTGACCTTTAATTTTGAATCCCACGATCTGGTAGCAGACGACGTTCGTAACGCGATTACAGATCAGGTTTTGTTTGAAAAACGCCCCGCCACTCTGCCTGACGGCACCGAGGTTAAAGGGCTGTATAACGCATGGATTATCCTGAATAATCCTTCGCAGTTCAATTCGTACACCACCGACATGGTCAAGTCGGTTATCCTGGCTTTCCGCGCGGCGTCCAACATGCGCGACGTTAACGCCGTTGTCTTTACCGCCGCTGGCGACAAAGCGTTCTGCACTGGTGGCAACACCAAGGAATACGCAGAATATTACGCCGGTCGTCCACATGAATACCGCCAGTATATGCGCCTGTTCAACGACATGGTCTCGGCAATTTTGGGCTGTGACAAACCAGTGGTTTGCCGGGTCAACGGCATGCGCATCGGTGGCGGTCAGGAAATTGGCATGGCGTGCGATTTCTCGGTTGCGCAGGACATGGCGCGCTTTGGTCAGGCTGGACCGAAACACGGATCGGCCGCAATCGGTGGCTCGACTGACTTCCTGCCAGTGATGATCGGCTGCGAACAGGCGATGAACTCGGGCGTGCTGTGTGAAAGCTTTACCGCGCAAAAGGCGCTTCGTCTTGGGGTCCTGACCGACATCGTTCCCGGCCTGAAAGTTGACGGCGAATATGTCGCCAACCCGCTGGTCGAGATGGAAATGAAGACCGACTTTATGGGCCGTTTGATGCACGGAGAAATGAAAACCGGCGATGATCTGGCGGCGGGCAAAGCCCTGATGAAAACCGGTACAATGGATCTGTCCGCCCTGGACGCCAAAGTAGACGAACTGTGCGGCAAGCTGCTGCTGACCTTCCCTGACTGCACCACAAAATCGGTGGAAGAGCTGCGCAAACCCAAGCTGAACGCATGGAACGCCAACAAGGAAAACAGCCGTGCATGGCTTGCTGGCAACATGATGACCGAGGCCAACATGGGCTTCCGCGCCTTCAACGAAGGCACCCGTGAAGTCGGCCGCGAGGTTGATTTTGTCGCTGTGCGTCGTGAATTGGCCGAGGGGTCGAAATGGACACAGGACTTCATCGATGGTCACATGCCAGGTGTGCGCAAGTGAGCGACTGCCTGACCATAAGCTCAGACCTTGACGGTGCTGTATTGCGGCTGAAGCTGAGCCGGCCCAAGGCAAATATTGTCGACGCTGCGATGATCGCAGCGCTTGACCAGGCTTTGGCCGGGCACGAAAGCGGGCGTGACCTGAAGGCGGTACTGATCACCGCTGAAGGTCCGCATTTCAGCTTTGGTGCATCGGTTGAAGAACACTTGCCCGAAAGCTGCGCCGCCATGCTTGGTGCGCTGCACGCCCTTGTTAAGCGGATGCTGGAATACCCGGTGCCCGTGCTGGTCGCCGTGCGTGGGCAGTGTTTGGGCGGTGGTCTGGAAGTGGCGATGGCGGGGCATATGATTTATGCCCGCCCGGATGCCAATCTTGGTCAGCCTGAGATGATGCTGGGTGTATTCGCCCCGGCTGCATCCGTGCTGATGCCCGAACGCATGGGGCAATCACACGCCGAAGATCTGCTGTACTCAGGGCGGTCCCTGTCTGGAGACGAGGCGCATGCTGCCGGGTTGGTTGATACTATCGCCGAGGATCCTGAAGCCGCCGCGCTGGAATGGATCGAGACACATCTGAGCCCCAAAAGTGCGTCATCGCTGCGGCTGGCGGTAAAGGCCGCGCGCGCGGCCTTGCGTCAGCGTCTGGCCGCAAGGTTAGACGAAGTTGAAGCACTTTACCTGAACGAACTCATGAAAACCCGTGATGCTGTTGAGGGCCTTCAGGCCTTCCTCGCTAAACGAAAGCCCGAGTGGGAGAACCGATGAGCAATCCAACGACAACAGAAATAGTAGCCCGCGCGCAGGAACTTTATGAAGACCTGAACTTCACTGCCGCGCGTGAATGGAAAGACGCCGAGCCGGGGCGCAAAGTCATCGGCTATCTGCCGGTTTATATTCCGCGCGAACTGATCCATGCCGCAGGGTTTCTGCCGCTTGGCATCATGGGTGGCGGTGATAACCTCGAGGTCATCCACGGCGACGCTTATTACCAAAGTTATATCTGCCGCATCCCGCGCTCGACCGTCGAACTGGGCGTTTCAGGGCGGGTGGATTTTGTCGACGGCATGTTGTTTCCGTCGATCTGCGATGTGATCCGCAATCTTTCAGGCATGTGGAAGATGTTGTTTCCCGAGGTGTACTCAAAATATTTCGACGTGCCGCAGACCTACAAAGACGAAGTCGGCGGCACCTTCTATATCGGTGAGATGCGCGAGCTATTACACGATCTGGAAGAGCTTGCCGGGCGCAAGATCACCGACGACGACATCAATGCTTCGATCGCCGCCTATAACGAAAACCGCCAGCTGGTGAATGAACTTTATGCCCTGCGCGCCGCGGTTCCGTGGCAGGCGCCAGCGTCCGAGGCCTATCTGATAATCCGTGCAGGCCTGGCGCTGCCGGTCCAAAAACCTTCGGTTATGCTGCGTCAGTATATTGACGCCGCCAAAGCCGAAGAACGCCCGATGAAGGACAATTCAAAGGTTGTCGTCACTGGCATGTTCTGCGAGCAACCGCCGCTTAACCTAATCAAATCATTGGAGCTTTCGGGCTGCTATGTGGTTGACGACGACTTTATGCTGGTAAGCCGCTGGCTGACCAAAGACGTGCCGACAGACGGCGACCCGGTCTATGAGCTTAGCCAGGCTTTCCTGCACCATTCTATGTCCACTGCCGCCAAATACGAACCCGACCTTGCCGAAAAGGGTCAGTTCCTGGTGCGTTCAGTGCGTGAAACCGGGGCCGAGGGCGTTATCTTCGCCTCGACCAGCTTCTGCGACCCCGCCCTTCTGGATCGGCCGATGCTGCAAAATGTCCTCAAGGACGCGGACATCCCCTTCATCGCATTCAAGTACGCCGAAAACTCAGGCCAGATGCAACCGATCCGTGAACAGGCGGGTACGTTTGTTGATTCAATCAAACTATGGAGCGCAGCATGAAACCTTCTATCGTGAAAGCCCAACCTGGTGACGTCGAAAAAGACGCCTCTATGATCAAGCAGAAGCAGATGATGGCCGCTCATTACGAGCGTCTTTCAAATGCGCCCGAAACGGGTGAGAAGGTCGCCTCGACCTTCGTTCCGGGTAACCTGAATGAGCTCTTGATGTGCTTTGATCTGGTGAACAACCTTCCCGAGGTCAACGCCATTCAATCCGGTCTTCGCAAGAAAAGCGGACAATACATCATGGAGGCCGAGCGTGCTGGCCACTCCGAGGATGTATGTACCTACGTGAAATCCGATATCGGCATGATGATGAAGGGCAATATCGGCCCTAACGGTCGTGAACTGCCCAAGCCTGACGTGCTGCTTCTTAGCTATACCGGCTGTTTCACCTTCCTGAAGTGGTTCGAGCTGCTGCGCGAGCAGTATAAATGCCCGACCATCTTCCTGCAGACACCGTACATGGCCGACGGCAAAGTCACGCCGAACATGATCCAGTACATGGTCAAACAGTTCAAAGAAACTGTGATCCCGACGCTTGAAGAAGTCTCAGGCGTCAAGTTCGACATTGACCGCCTGCGCGAATACCTCGCCAAGTCCGCCAAGGCCGAAGACGATCTTGTTTACATCCTTGAGACCGGCAAAAACAAACCGTCGCCCATCGACGCCTACTTTGGCGGCATCTACTATATCGGACCGATTTTCGGTGCCTTCCGCGGCACAGATGACGCGATTGATTACTACAAATTCCTGCGTGAAGAAGTTGATCAGCGGATGCTTAAGGGCCTTGGCCCTGTTACCCCTGATGGACCTATGGGCGAAGAAAAATACCGCCTTGTGGTTGAAGGCCCGCCCAACTACACCAGCTTCCGCCAGTTTTGGAAGATGTTCTATGAAGAAGGCGCAACCGTAGTGGCATCAAGCTATACCAAGGTTGGCGGCACCTATGATTATGGCTTCCGTCATGATCCCGATCGCCCGCTGGAAAGCCTGGCCGAGTATTGCCTGGGTGTTTACACCAACCGGTCACTGCCAATGCGTATCGACATGTTGACTGACTATATCAACGAATACGAAGCGGACGGGCTTTTGATCAACTCGATCAAATCCTGCAACAGCTTCAGCGCCGGTCAGCTGTTGATCATGCGCGAAGTTGAGAAACGCACAGGTAAACCCGCCGCGTTCATCGAAACCGACCTTGTCGATCCGCGCTATTTCTCGGCCGCGAACGTCAAAAACCGTTTGGAAAGCTACTTCCAGATGGTCGAGCAGAAACGCTCAGGAAAAGGGGCCGCAGCATGAAGACGTTTATTGGCATCGACCTTGGGTCGACGACAACGAAAGCTGTCCTTCTGGACGAAAGCGAACGCATCCTCGGGCGCGGCATCACCAACTCTCGGTCGAACTATGAGACCGCCTGTAACGTTGCCACAGAAGAGGCCAAGATCGACGCACGCTTCACCCTGTTTCGCCGCGAGTTTGGCGATGGCAACCTGACCGCAGAGGCCGAAGAATTTCTGGCCAAGCTGGAAAGCTCGTTCCGGCTTGAACAGTTTCTGGAGCAGCTGGACGATTTGGAAGAAACCTGTACAGCCATGGTGAAAGGCGACCGTTTTGCCACCACTGGTGACGCTGTCAAAGCCGCTTTGGCCGAGGTTTTCGTGCGCCTGCGCAAAGAGGCGGGGCCGATGTACGAGCCCGGCGCCGAGCGTAAATCGGACTTTTTTCGTGATATCGCCGGGTCGCGTTACCTAAACCTTGCCGAAGAGGTCGGGAACGAGATGGATGTTGCCCATGATGTTCTTTTGAACATCTATGACAAGTCGATCATCGCCGTTGAAAACCGCCCGCCTGCCGGATCACTGGACGAAAAGTTCGCCCGTGCAATGGAGCGGATCACGGACGGCGTAGTTGACCCAAGTCTGAGCGAAAAAGCTGCACGCGCTTTGGCTGTCGAGCTGGAAGAAACCTATCTGGTTGGCACCGGTTATGGCCGTGTTACCTTGCCGTTCTCAAAAGAGCATATTCGTTCTGAAATCCTATGCCACGGGTTGGGGGCGCATATGATGTACCCCAAGACCCGCACGGTTCTGGATATCGGCGGGCAGGATACCAAGGGCATTCAGATCGACGAAAACGGCATTGTCGAAAACTTTCAGATGAACGACCGTTGTGCCGCTGGTTGTGGCCGTTACCTTGGTTACATTGCTGACGAAATGAACATGGGTCTGCACGAACTTGGACCTTTGGCGATGAAATCCTCAAAGCCTGCGCGCATTAACTCGACCTGCACGGTTTTCGCCGGGGCCGAGCTGCGTGACCGTCTGGCGCTGGGCGAAGCGCGCGAGGATATCCTTGCCGGTTTGCACCGCGCTATCGTGTTGCGGGCAATTTCGATCATCTCGCGTTCTGGTGGGGTTACCGATGAGATGACCTTTACCGGCGGTGTTGCCAAAAACGAGGCCGCCGTGCGTGAGTTGAGAAAGCTGATTCTCGAAAACTACGGCGAAGTAACTATCAATATTGACCCGGATTCGATCTATACCGGCGCATTGGGTGGGGCTGAATTTGCCCGCCGCGCCGCCGAAGGTCGCGTAGAAGGAGTGGAAGCATGACCCTAGCAGCAGGAATTGATGTCGGCACTGGGGCCGTCAAGGCGGTGATTTTCCGCGTCGAAGATGGAAATGAAGAATGGCTGGCAAAGACCACCCTTCGTATTCGTCAGCGTGACCCGATGCAGCTTGCGCGTGAAGCGTTTGACCTGGTGCTGGAAGAGGCAGGCGTCAAGGAAGAAGACCTTGATTACGTTGCCACAACCGGCGAAGGCGAAGCCATTCCTTTCCACACCGGTCACTTCTATTCGATGACCAGCCACGCGCGCGGTGCTCGCTTTTTGAACCCCGACACTGTGGCGATCATGGATTGCGGTGCTCTGCACGGGCGCGCAATGATCACCGATGAACGCGGCAAGGTCACCAACTATAAAATGACCAGCCAATGCGCCTCGGGTTCTGGCCAGTTTCTGGAAAACATCGCCCGTTATCTTGGCATCGCCCAAGACGAGATTGGCGCGCTGTCGATGCAGGCGGATGATCCTGAAGAAGTATCGTCAATCTGTGCCGTGCTGGCCGAAACCGATGTGATCAACATGGTCAGCCGGGGCATCACTGCGCCTAATATCCTGAAAGGTATCCACCTTTCCATGGCCGGACGTCTTGCCCGTTTGCTGAAATCAATTGGCGTCAAAGATGACCTTGTGATGATGACTGGTGGTCTGGGGCTGGACGAAGGTCTGTGCGAAGCGGTGCGCGAGAAACTGGCAAGTATGCGCGGGGTCGAGGCAGAGGTGGTGAACCATCCCGAATCGATCTACGCTGGTGCAATTGGTGCGGCCCTCTGGGGCGCGTTCCGTTACGGCAAACTCACGTCCCAAGGACAAATGTTGAAAGCTTCATGAAGGAAAAACCCACATGGCACTGATGATTATTGACCCCTGCACCGCCTGTGACGCCTGCGAACCGGTCTGCCCCAACGAAGCGATAAAGGAGGGTGATCCCTTCTACATCATCGATCCGATGAAATGCACAGAATGTGTTGGCGAAGAAGATGAGCCGCAATGCAAACTGGTCTGTCCCGAAGCGTGTATCGTCGACAACCCGGATTGGGAAGAAAGCGAAGAAGAACTGCTGGCGAAGCATGAATCTCTTCAGTGAACAGTTAAAAAAATAGTGCGCCTTCGGCGCGCTTGATATCTCGTCATCCGCCTGCGGCTCCTTCCTCGGGATGCCTCCGGCGGGGATTTTTTTGGCCAGAAGAAACTTCCTGCTTCTTCTGGCCAGAAATGTCCCTGGGGTCTGGGGGCTGGCCCCCAGCCGGTCGAATTGCGAAGCAATTAGAAACTACAGCAGTTTTCGCAAGGTAACCCGTTGTGCGGGTGCAAACCCGGTGGCGCTGAAATATTCAATCAACCTTGTATCATCCCAATCCACCTCGGTGCGCACACTTGCAACCTGAAGCACGTTCAGGCTTGCCATCAGTTTCGCCATCAGAACCTGGCCAATACCCAGTCCCTGAAATCCCGGATCGACGCCCAGCGCATCCATGACGGCTTCGCTGCTGGTATGACCAAATTCGCCGTAATCCACTCGCGCCATGATGAAACCGACGACAAATCCATCCTGCTCGGCAACCAATGACACCTGCACACCGCTTTGATGCAGGTTCTCGTGTTGCTTGCGGGCGAAATAGGCGCTGCGGTCGATACCGGTCGTGGCTGTGTCGATTGCAATGATCTTATCCAGATCACCCTCGCGCATATTTCGTACAGGTACCCTTTCATGTGACAGGGCGTTTTCCGCGTCACCGTCGGGCGAGCTGTAATCGGGTCCGTCCGGGTCTTCTGCAAGATCCTCTTCGTCCAGCTCCAGCACAATTTCGTCGGTGTTTCTGGTCAGGACCAACCGCGATGCCAGTTCAAACCCGGCATGGGCAAAAAACCCGTGTACTTTTGGTTGGGACCAGTCGATTTGGCTCATCAAAGTGGCGACGCCTTTATGGCGCAGCACCTTTTCAATCTCTTCCAGCAGCATGTGGCCATAGCCCCTGGCACTGCTTTCCGGGTCCACACCAATGGCATCCAGGGAGGCCGAGGCACCGCTTTTTCCAAACTCGCCACTGACCAGCTTGGCGAAGGCAAAGCCTGCCAGTTTGCCGCCCGCGTGCAGGCCAACATAGACATAATCGCGCGGCCCTTCAGTGGCCGCCGCCAGACGTTTTTCAAAATAACCACGGCGCGAGGTGCCGCTGGTGGCTTTATCAATGGCGATCACAGCCTCAAGGTTTTCTGCGGTCAGTGGTCTTAGTTCAACTTCTGTCATGGCAACCTCCTAGTGGTTTTCGGCGTATGCGGTGGATAATTCCATATCGGTTTCATCATCCAGAAGATCTTCCAATGCTGGCAAAAGCGCCATTTCTTCTTTCTGGATATGAACAAACATGCGTTCGATCAGCTCGCTGGCAGTATTGCGAAACTGCGCCCAGCTTTCATTGTCGAAGCCGTTCTGTAAAGCCTCGGCGGCCTGTGTTGCCACCGCTTGCCCCAGAGGCAGCATAGCGGCATGTTCTCCACGCAGATGTTCGCCAATAGCCACATCGCCCATTTCCTCAAGTCGGGTAAAAAGCTCATTTTCTTCAAAGGAAAAATGGCTTGAGACTTCTTCATCAATGGTGCCGGCTGTGTTTTTCAACACCCTTTGAACGTTGGGGTCACTGGTATCGGGGGCCTTTTTGCGGGCCTTTGCGATCATCTGGTCCAGCCCTTCAATCACCGCGATTGTCGCTTGATGATCTTCGTGTAAAAGCTGGGCAGTCCGTCGGGAATAGCTCATTTCTGGGGATCCTGTACCTTGCGCGTGGACAACTTTATCCTAAATCAGTATTACAATGCCGGTTTAAGAATGGCAAGGTAGTTCAGCGCCTTGTCCATTGTGTGTTAAGCATGTGGCACTTTCCTCGCCCGTGCCTTTTCGTGACGTTCAATCTGCTTGAGCATCGTTGCCAGGGTGATTGAGCGATAAGTGGACATGGCCATATCGTTGATCTCTTTCGAGATATCAAACAATGCCCATTCCTCGGATGTGGCTACATTAGGTGCGGTCAGTTTGCAGCTGGTTGATGTGTCTTCAAAAAGACTGATCACATCAAAAAGTGTGATGCGCCGCGCGTTGCCGGTGAAACTGTAGCCACCGCCAACCCCGCGGATTGACTGCACCAATCCGGCCCGGCCAAGCGTCAGCAGAACCTTAGCCAAATGATGTGCCGAGACGCGGTACTTTTCGCCTATCTCAGCAGTCGAGATCTGGCGTTCCGGATTCGACGCCAGCTCGATCAAAGCGTAAATTGCCAGCCTACTTGATTTTTGCACTTGTTTTCCTTCGCTTAACGGGCAGTTCCCCGGCGGCTATTCATCGTCAAGGTTCAGTTCCAACTGGGTATAGGGCCCCGCCATCATACCTTCCGAGCGGAAGAATGACATGTGCAGAGGATTTTGGCGCTGGACCATGGTGCGCACCTTGGTGATCCCCGCCCCGCGAAACTCGTCGCAGATTGCTTTGAATAAAAGTTCACCAATACCGCGCTCACGGCTGTCGGGGTCAACCGATACGGCAAATATCCAACCACAGGGTTCCGAGCCGAATTCCCATCCACGTACTTCGCCCGCGATCAGACCCAGGATCGGGCAGTCAGCATCATCATCGCAGGTATTGGCGATCAGGAAAAACCGTTCCTCTACCCGGCGCGCGCCATAGCGATCATATATGTCGCGCCAGTATTCAGGCTTGGCTTTACCGGTAATTCGTGCATCAAGATCAGCTACGTGATCCAGATCATCTTTTGTTGCGCGGTGGATCAAAATCTCGCCCTCTGACGCTTTTTCTGGCCTTGGGTCCATCAATTCTCTATACCACGCTTTGCTTATTCAGTATAATGGTACCGATTTATTGCTTTAAAAGTCAAGAAACCAGAAAGGCCGATCTTATGAAGCGGATTGTCAATCTGAATGTCAATGGGCGCCAGGTCGAGGATGTGGTTGCCGACAGTCTTTTACTAGTTGATTATCTGCGTGATAGGCAGGGGCTTACTGGCGCGAAAAAGGGTTGTGATGGCGGCGAGTGCGGGGCCTGTACCGTATTGGTGGACGGGCGCCCCAGACTTGCATGCATTACACTTGCGGCTTCGGTTGATGGGGCGAAGATTGAAACCATCGAGGGGCAGGCAAAAAATGGCAGGCTTTCTGCGCTGCAGCGGGCCTTTCACGAGAACCTTGGCACCCAATGCGGGTTTTGCACCCCGGGAATGATCATGGCCGCCGAAGGGCTTTTAAAAAGTAACTCCGACCCAACCGAAGATCAGATTAAAACTGCACTTGGCGGCAATCTGTGCCGCTGCACCGGATATGTGAAAATCATCCGCTCAGTCCAGTTAGCAGCGCGAGCGACAGCGGAGGCTACGCAATGAACAAGACCATTGGTAAACCGGTCCCGCTGATTGACGGGGTCGAAAAAGTTACAGGCAAGGCGCTTTATACCGCTGATCTAGATGGTCGTGAGGCGCTTGTTGGACGGATCCTGCGTTCGCCAGTCAGTCACGGGAAAATCCGGCGCATTGATACCACAAAAGCTGGGGCCCTGCCCGGTGTAATGGCAGTTGTTACCGGCGATGATTGCGATATGACGTATGGCGTTATTCCCATCGCCATGAACGAATACCCGATGGCGCGCGAAAAGGTACGATATCGCGGTGAACCGATAGCGGCGGTGGCAGCGTTGGACGCTGAAACTGCCGAACAAGCGCTGGCATTGATCGAGGTAGTGATTGATGAACTGCCCGCTGTTTATACCTCGGCCGAAGCTCGCGCCGCGGATGCCTCCCAATTGCACGAGAAAAAGCCCGGCAATCTTGAACGTGACGTGCATCATTCTTTCGGTGACATCGCGCAAGGTTTCGCCGCTGCTGATCTGGTGCGTGAGGAGGTCTTTGATTGCGCCGAGATCAACCACGCCCAGATGGAACCACACGCCGCGCTGGCCGAATACGATCCCGAACGTGAGCGGCTGACGCTGCATTCGGTTACGCAGGTGCCGTTCTATGTCCACCTGACTTTGGCGCGCTGTCTTGGCATGGACAGCTCGCGGGTACGGGTGGTGAAACCTTTCGTTGGCGGGGGGTTCGGCGCACGCACGGAAACCCTGAATTTTGAGATTATCGCTGCCCTACTAGCGCGCAAGGTTGGCGGCAAGGTGATGATGCAACTCACCCGCGAGGAAAGCTTTCTGACCCATCGCGGCCGACCACAGACACAGGTAAAACTCAAGCTTGGCCTGACCAAAGCCGGGAAAATCACCGGTGTTGAGTGCGAAGTTACCATGGCCGGTGGTGCATATGCCGGTTACGGGCTGGTCACCATCCTTTATGCCGGGGCGTTGCTGCACGGAATATATGACGTGCCCAATGTCAAATACGATGGCTACCGGGTTTATACGAACACACCACCCTGCGGGGCGATGCGCGGGCACGGCACGGTTGATGTGCGCCACGCCTTTGAATGCCTGCTTGACCGTATGGCGGGCGAACTGGGGCTTGATCCCTTCGCCCTGCGCCGCGCCAATCTGCTTGCCGCCCCGATGTTTACCGCTAACGACCTGATGATCAATTCCTACGGGCTGGACGAATGCCTTGATAAGGTCGAAGCGGCCTCAGGCTGGGCCGAAAGGCGTGGGAAGCTTCCCGCGGGCAGCGGCTTGGGCATGGCCTGCTCGCATTATGTGTCAGGTGCTGCAAAACCTGTACACTGGACCGGCGAGCCCCACGCGGTGGTGTCAATGAAGCTTGATTTTGATGGCTCGGTAACGGTGCTGACGGGGGCATCTGACATCGGGCAGGGCTCAACCACCATCGTTGCCCTTGCCGCAGCCGAGGTATTGTCGATCGATCTTAACCGGGTGCGCGTGGTCACCAATGACAGCGTCATCACGCCAAAAGACAACGGGTCATATTCCAGCCGCGTGACATTCATGGTCGGTAATGCCGCGATCGAGGCCGCAAAAGAATTGCGTGCCAAACTGGTGGCTGCGGCGGCGAAAAAGCTTGAGGTTTCGCCTGAAGAAATCGAATGCGAAGGCGAAAGCTTCTTTATTCGCGGTGCCGAGCAATCGGTGCTGCCTTTCCACGACGTTGCCATCGCGGCGTTGGCCGAGGAGGGGACGATTACCGTCAAAGGCACATTCACGACACCAAAAGAAGCGCAGGGCGGCAGGCACCGCGGTGGCGCGGTCGGCTCGACCATGGGCTTTTCTTATGCTGCTCAGGTGGTTGAAGTGTCGATTGATGAAGACACCGGACAGATTAGCGTCGAGAAAGTCTGGGCAGCCCTTGATTGCGGTTTCGCCATCAATCCGCTGGCGGTTGAAGGCCAGATTGAAGGCTCGGTCTGGATGGGGCTGGGGCAGGGGCTTTCAGAAGAAACCGTGTATCAGGACGGATTGCCCGTGCATGCGGGCCTGATGGACTACCGCTTTCCTACCATCGCCGAAAGCCCGCCGATTGACGTTCAGATTGTCGAAAGCATCGACCCCTTGGGACCATTTGGTGCCAAAGAAGCGGGCGAAGGCGCTCTTTCCGGTTTTCCTCCGGCGCTTGTCAATGCAGTGGCCGACGCGCTGGGATTAGAGGTGAACTTTCTACCTGTCACCCCTGACCGTGTGCTGGCCGCGCTGATGAAATACCGCCGTGCACTGGCCAAGAAACAATCCAAAAAGGAGGCCGGGAAATGAGCGAAGTTATGCCCGATTTTCAGCTTGCCCGCCCAACCACACTGGACGAGGCCGTCGTCGCATTGGCAACCCCTGAAGCGCGGATTATCGCAGGTGGCACCGATTTGAACGTGCAACTTCGCATGGGGCTTGCGGCACCAGCGACGCTTGTCGACCTGAGCCTTATTTCCGCGCTCAAAACCCTCGAATCCAGCACCTCCGGCACCCGTATCGGTGCAGGCGTTACGCTGGCTGATCTGGCCAGTGACGAACGGGTTGCCGCGTACTATCCTGCCATTACCGAGGCCGCAGCCCTTGTCGCCGGACCCACCCACCGCGAGGTGGCAACGCTGGGCGGCAACCTTTGTCTTGATACGCGCTGTCTTTACTATAACCAAAGCCATTGGTGGCGAAAGTCGAATGATTATTGCCTTAAATACCAAGGGGATATCTGCCATGTTGCCCCCAAAGGCAACCGCTGCCGCGCAGCTTACAGCGGTGACCTAGCCCCTGCGCTAATGGTGCATGACGCGCGGCTGGAAATCATCGGCCCGGATGGAATTCGGCAAGTGATGCTGGCAGATTTTTACCGTGAAGACGGCGCGGATTATATCGACCTTAAACCCGGTGAAATGGTCACCGCAGCAGTTTTACCGCCACCCAAAGGCCCGTCGGGTTACCGCAAAATCCGGGTTCGCGGCGCGGTTGATTTTCCATTGGCAGGTGTCGCGGTTGAAGCCGAGGAAACCAAAGATGGCAAGCGCTTTACGATCGCCCTGACCGGAACCAATTCGTGCCCCATCATGGTCGATATGCCTGACGTTTTGACCGACGATCCGAACGCCTTTTTTGCCAACCTTAACAAGGCAGTTCAAAAGGCCGTGTCGCCGCAGCGCACCACCACTATCGCGCCGCATTATCGCAGGCTTTCAATCGCAGCCATGGCCGCGCGACTGGCGCGTGAGCTGGTGTGATCAACACGCCCCCCGGCAAGTCTTGGCGCGACGGAGAGGGCCTGCATGTGGACACGCGCGGATTGTCACCGCCCGATCCGATGGTGGCTATACTCTGGCATCTTGAACAACCGGGCGAGCAAGGACCCGTTATTGCCTATCTGGAACGCAATCCCATATATCTTCTTCCCGAACTGGCCGAGCGTGGTTGGAAATGGGACATTACCGACAACACACCCGGCGCGGTGCGCTTGATTCTGAGGGCAGAAAAATGAGCATGGCAGCAGGCTTTCTTGGGGGTGCGAAAGACCGGCTTTTGCCCGCTTCCATACCATTCAGGTTTTTCCTGTCAGCGGCGGCGTTTCACATTCTTGCCTGGGCGGTGCTGTTTATGGGTGCAGATCAAGTGGCGGGATTTTCGGGCGGCACCGGACCGGTGCTTGCGGCAATCCACCTGGCGACGTTGGGCGTCTTTTCGATGACGGCAATTGGCGCAAGCTATCAGCTTTTTCCTGTGGTCACGGGCCGAGCACTGGCGCGAACATGGCCGGTAAGGCTTAGTTTTTGGTTCCTGTTGCCGGGGATAATCCTTCTGGCCTACGGTATGGGACTGGGCACATCCCTTTTCATGCAAACTGGCGCAGTATTGGTCACTGTCGGGCTGGTAATGTTTGCGTTTGTGATGGCTGGCAATCTAAGCCGGGCGGCAGGCTCCATGCCTGTGGTGGCGGCGCATGGCTGGGCGGCGTTGGTGGCGCTTATCATGTTTGCCGGGCTGGGTCTTGCGTTGATCTGGGATTTTGAGGTTGGGTTTTTGGCCGATCATAGCGGCCTGGCAATCTTGCATATGATTATGGCCAGCTTTGGTTTCATGGGGCTTCTCGTGGGCGGTCTAAGCCTGATCCTGATCCCGATGTTCGTGCTTACACGAAGTCTGGGGAACCGGCCGGGATGGGTGCAGCTGGCCTTGGCGGGGCTTGCTCTTGTGTGTTTTTCAATCGCAAACCTGATGGAAATTCCAGCCCTGAACTGGCTTGCCGTTCTGGCGGGACTGATCACAGCGGGAACCTATATCTGGCAGATGCGCAAAGCTCAGGCTGCAAGCATGCGCAAGCGTCTGGGCCTGTCTTTCATACTTATCCGCAGCTCGTGGGGCTTATTGATTCTAACCCTCGTGATCGGCGGCGTCATTCAGGCAGGCCTGCCCATTCCAAATGCCCCGGCATTGTTTGGCTTTGCCTTGCTGGCGGGCTGGCTCTTAACCTTTCTGACCGGCGTGCTGCAACGGATCATGCCGTTTCTTGCTTCGATGCATGCCAGCGGTATGTCCGGCCTACCAATGCTTATGTCCGAACTGGTGGTCGAGACCCCGCTGAAGATCCATGCCTACAGCCACTTTGCGGCGCTCGCTTTGGTGGGGGCCGGGATTGTGCTTGATATGACCGTGCTGGTTCAACTGGGCGCAGTTTCCGGCACAATCGGGGCGCTGGCCTTTCTGGCCTTTGCCCTCAACGTGGTGCTGAAACTACGCGCATCACAGCAAGGCAACCGCGACATCAAGCGCGGGAAACGTCAAAGTTCGCGCGCGCGCAAGTAAGCCTCGCGGCTGGTCAGGCGCTTTGAATATGCCTTGAAGTCGTCTTGCAGGGGAAATTTCGACGTGGCCGCCCAGGCAGCGCAATGACAGGCCAGAATATCCGGGATCGTCATTTTATCGCCCATTAAGAACGGCCCCTTGCCCAACCGTTGCAGTAAAAAGCCCTGCGAGCGCTCAAATTCCCATTTCAGCGAAGGCTTGACCTCGGGCACCCGCTTTTCTTCGGGCAAAATGAATGTGTGGCGTGCTGCCGTCCAAAGCGCCGCATCCATCTCGTCCAGCACAAATTGCGTCAGGGCGTCCTGGCGCGCGCGCTCCAGCGTGCCGGCGGGGAAGGTCAGCGCGCCGTGTTTATCGGCCAGATAGGTGATGATGGCGGTCGAATCGATGATCGGTTCCCCGTCCACCAGCAATACCGGCACTTTGCCCGAGGGATTATAGGCCAGTATTTTCTCGCTCCAGGGTGCGACGTCCAGATGTTCGTATTCCAGCCCCAGTTCTTCAAGCATCCACAACACCCGAAAAGCCCGTGTCCGCACGGTTCCAACAACCTGATACATTATCGCGCTCCCAGCATTGCGAGCCGGATCAATGTCCGCTCCATCACTGCCATTTGAGGGGCGGCGGCGGCCGAGCGCAACTGCAAATCCGTATCAACCAGCATTTTCAACGCCTGCTCCAACTTGTTTATGCCCCATTTACTTGCTTGCCTGGCCATCTGATCGCGCATTTTGAAATGCACCGGCGGTCGCGCACGGCTTATACCCTGAGCCGGGCCGCTTGGGTCCGAGGCCGCTGCATGCAGCACCCGAAAATGCCGGGTCGCACCAATGCACAGGCCCACCGGTTGAACGCCCTGTGCCTGCAAGCGCCGCAGAACCGGGCCAATGCGCGAGGCAACACCGTCGGCGGTAATGTTCAACACCTCGTCCAACGCAGCCTCGGTCGAGGCCGGGGCAAGCGCCGCAATATCAGCGGGGTTTAAAGGCGTGTCGTCGCCAATCTTGTAAAGCGACAATTTTTCGATGGTTTGACGAAAGTCACCCGGGTCCAATATGCGCGACAGGTCGGTCAGGTCGGCCATCGCCTCGGCGCTGACATTTCTCAGACTGGCCCCGGCCAAAAGAGTTTCGATTTCGGCGCGCGAGGGTGGGTCATCGTAGATCCCGGCAGCAAAGGCATTTCTGTGGCCCTCAAAATGCTTGCGCAAAGCGGATCGTGGGGTAAGGCTGCCCGCTGTCACCACCACCTGCGCGTCACCTTCCTGCCATTCATCCAATGCCGCAGTGATTATCTTGGCAAGAGAATCGGTGGCGTCTTCGACAAAAGCCACGCGAGGGCCAGGGAAAAACCCCTGTGCCTTGATCGCGTCCGATAATAAAGCAGGGTCTTTGCGCAGATCTGCGGCGGGAATGCGGGTCAGGCGCATTTCGTCGTCACCGTTTGGGCCGATCAGGGCGCTGATAAGCTCCTGACGCTTCAAAGCCACTCGCATCGTATCATTTCCAAAAAGCAACAGCCCTGTGCGGTGTGGCTCGGGCTTGGCAAAATAGCCAGCGGCATCCCGCGGGCTAAGCTTCATGCCAGCCAGTCCGGGGCCGTAGAGATCAGGCGCGTGGTCAGAAGATCGGCAAGTGCGACCATCAGGCGGCGATACGCATCACGTTCGACCGAAGCGGTCGAAACGGTCGAGCCCTGGTTTGAATATGAGGTAAAAGAGGTTACGCTGCCTGACTGTACCTGCGCCCCGGTGCTTTGATCGGTCAGGGTAAACGTCACCGTGCCAAAGACCTGAATACGGGTAATTTCTGAGCTGACGGTGACGCCCGCGTTTTCACTGCGTGTCGTTATCCGGTAATCCAGCGTAAAGCGTGCGCCCGACGGTTGGCCCAGCCGTTCTTCCAGCCGCTTGACCAGTTCATATGCGTCACGGTCTTCGGGCGCTGCAACCTGCACAGCCCCCCTTAATCCCTCTGCGCCGCCACCCGGACCATAGACAGGGCTGAAGCCGCAGGCGGGCAGCGCCAACAGCGAGGTCAGTATAAGACGGCGGTTAAATGACAACATTCACGATTCGCCCCGGTACAACGATGACTTTCTTAGGGCTGGCCCCCGCCAGCGCCTTTTGCACAGCTTGGTCCGACAGCGCGATTTTTTCAACCTCTTCGCGGCTCATATCTTTTGGAACGCTGATTTCCGCCCGCCTTTTTCCGTTAATCTGGATTGGCAGGGTAACATTGTCGTCCGCCATCATCGCCTCATCGGCCCGGGGCCATGGCGCTTCGGCTATCAGCCCGCTGCCGCCTTGATGCGCCCAGATGTCTTCGGCCAGATGCGGCGTGAAAGGTGACATGAGTTGCGCCAGCACCATCACCGCCTCGCGCTGCGCCCCAGCCGAGGCTTTGGATTTTGCCAATGTGTTGGTAAAGGCATAGATCTTTGCAATTGCCGCATTAAAACCAAAGCTTTCAACGCCCATCGTGACATCGTGGATGGTCTTGTGCATGGCACGCAGCAGGTCCGTATCGCCCGTGCCCTTCGCATCAGATTCCATCGCGCCGATCTTATCACAAAGGTTCCAGACCCGGCCCAGAAACTTGAACGAGGCTTCGGCGCCAGAAGCTGTCCACTCCACGTCGCGTTCGGGGGGCGAATCGGACAGAACAAACCAGCGCGCGGTATCAGCCCCAAAGGTTTCGATGATTTTCACCGGGTCCACCACGTTGTTTTTTGATTTCGACATTTTGGCCGAGGGGATAACCTCAATTTCGCTTCCATCCTTGATTAAAAACCCGCGCCCTTCGCGCAATTCGACCTCCTCGGGATAATAAAAGGTCTTGCGACCGTCCTGCGCAGTGGTTTGAAAAATCGCGTGCGTCACCATGCCTTGGGTGAAAAGCGCATCGAACGGCTCGATCGCTGATTTGGGCAGATGGCCGCAGATATGCATGGCCCGCGCGAAAAAGCGTGAATACAGCAAGTGAAGAATCGCATGCTCAATGCCGCCAATATACTGGTCGACATTCATCCAGTAATCGACCTCAGCCGCATCAGTTGGCGTTTCGGCGCGTGGTGCTGTGAAACGGGCGAAATACCATGACGAATCAACAAATGTGTCCATCGTGTCGGTTTCGCGACTCGCCGGCTTGCCGCAGTTCGGGCAAGCACAGTCGCGCCAAGTGGGGTGGTGATCCAGCGGATTGCCGGGCTTGTCAAAGCTGACATCCATTGGCAACTCAATCGGCAGATTTTCCTTTTTCTCAGGCACAACACCGCAAGCATCGCAATGCACAACGGGTATCGGTGCGCCCCAAAAGCGTTGACGCGAAAGCCCCCAGTCGCGCAGACGGTATTGCACCTTGCCCTGTCCCAGATCACGCGCTTCGAACCAGTCAATTGTCGCCTCGACCCCTTCGGTTGAAGAAACCTCGCCAATGCCCGCGAAATGGTCGATATAGGCGACCGTTTCCGTCTTTGCAGGCACCAAAGCCTCGTCCGCTACGTCATTCGATGTGCCCGGCATATAGAATGCATTCTCGACCGGCAGATCATATTTACGGGCAAAGTCCAGATCGCGCTGGTCATGTGCCGGGCAGCCAAAGACAGCACCGGTGCCATAATCCATCAAAACAAAGTTGCCGACCCAGACCGGCAGGTCATGATCGGGATAAACCGGGTGTTTGACGGTCAGGCCGGTATCAAAGCCGCGCTTTTCAGCCTTTTCCATCGCCTCTTCCGATGTGCCCATCTTGCGACATTCGGCATTAAAGGCGGCAAGGTCGTGATTCGCCGCCTCCAGTTCCTTTGACAAGGGGTGATCAGGTGAAATGGCAATAAAACTGGCCCCGCGCATTGTGTCGGGCCGGGTGGAATAACAAATAATCTCGCCGCCGCCATCACGGCGCTCAAACCTGATATCAATGCCCCGGCTTTTACCGATCCAGTTGGCCTGCATCAGGCGTACCTTTTCCGGCCAATCCTCCAGCCCGTCCAGAGCTTCAAGAAGTTCCTCGCTGAAATCGCTGATTTTGAAGAACCACTGGGTCAGTTCGCGCCGCTCGACCGCAGCACCTGAACGCCAGCCGCAGCCGTCGATCACCTGCTCGTTGGCCAGTACGGTCATATCGACCGGGTCCCAGTTGACCACCGCTTCTTTGCGGTAAACCAGTCCTTTACTGAGAAAATCAATGAACATGGACTGCTGCTGGCCGTAATATTCCGGGTCACAGGTGGCAAATTCACGGGACCAATCAAGCGACCAGCCCATCGGGCGCATCTGTTCCTTCATCTCGGCAATGTTGCCATAGGTATATTCAGCCGGATGCACACCTGTCTTCATCGCGGCGTTTTCGGCGGGCATACCAAATGCGTCCCATCCCATCGGGTGCAACACCGAAAATCCGCATGATGCCTTATAACGCGCGATTACGTCGCCCATCGTGTAATTGCGCACATGCCCGATATGAATGCGGCCGGACGGATAGGGAAACATCTCAAGCACATAATATTTCGGCTTATTTAAATCGCGCTTGGCGTGGAAAATGCCGGCCTTGTCCCAGGCCTCCTGCCATTTTGGTTCGATATCTGCGGGGGTGTAGCGGGACATGTATCTGGTCCTTGATAAAGAAAACGCCGGGCGCGGGACCCGGCGTGTTGATATTTTTCAAGCGTGGCGGGGTCTAGAGATTACCGTCAGCAATCCGTAGCTGACGGGCGCGTGTAAGTATCGCATCCTCGATCGCGTGCACCGCTTCGGTGCTGGCAGGACCGCTGCGTGTATAAAGCGAAACGTTCAGGGCGCGCGCGTCCAAAGCCGGATCACTGACGTAAACCGTGGCTTTATACGCCCGGCCACCACCCGGCGGGGTGCCGTAGCCAAATACTATAATGCCTGAAAAGGGATCCGCCGCTTCAACTGGCAAAAAGCTCAGAACGTCAAGGCTGGCATTCCAGATGTATTTATTTACTTCCACCGTGGTATTGGGGTCGTCCACATTGCTGAACAGGTCCCAAATGGTTTCGCGATCAGGATCGGCCTGTGTCTGTGCATCCTGACCGACCGAAACTTTTTGACCAAAAAGCTTGCCATTGCCACAGGCTGACACGGCAAAAAGGCTGATTCCCATAAGAACAGCTAAAAAAATTCGTCTGATCGTCATGATCAAGCCCCGCTGATAATTCTACCCCTAAGTAACCAAGGCCCAAGGGGCTGGCAAGAGGCCGGTAAGCGTTTTCCCCGATCTGAATTTCCAAAGGGAACCGGGGCCTTGGCAAAAAACTGCCTAAAATCACGACTGTGGCAAAGCTGCACCATTTTTTGAGAGTCTTTTTTTGCAGTTCGTCGCCCGCTTGCAATGTTGCGGCGAAAGGGCGACACAAAAGCATACTCAATTCGGATTCCCTGAATTGGGGTAGTTTTGAAAATAAAACGAGGGAAAACGAAATGAAAAAGATTCTTCTTGCTTCTACAATTCTGGTCGGTTCGGCCGGTGTTGCAGCCGCAGATGTCAGCTTTAGTGGCTCAGCCTACATGGGCCTTGGCACACTTAGCCAGGGCGCACTTTGGGTTCCGCTGGCTTCCGCCTCTGCGACCGCTTCAATGTCCGGCGAAACCGATGGTGGCCTGGGCTTTGGTGCTAGCTTCAAAATCAGCGGTGGTGGTGCAACAGGCATTACTACTTCCAGCACGTCGTTCTGGACTTACAGCGACGCTGGTGCCGTAAACACCAACATCAACCTCTTTTGCACCAACGGCGGTGGCACCGCCATCGGCTGTGGCAATACCACAGCTGCCACCGTTTCCGTCACCTCTGCTACCGTCTCCAGCACCGTCTCTGGTAACGCTGGCAGCGTTGGTGATCTGAGCGTGTGGATTTCCGGCGACTTTGGTAAAGTATCACTTACCGCAGACGCAAGTGACCCAACCACAGTAATTGGCTATACCGGCACATTTGGTGGGTTTACCGTTTCTGGTGCTTACACTACGGGTGCGATTGCTCCTGTTGACAGCGAGCATGGCGACTGGAATATCAAACTTGCTTATGCTTCTGGCGACTATAGCGCCTATTATAAGCATGCCTTTGACGCCAGCGGAAATTCCGGAACTGGGATGAACGTTGATACAATCGGTGGTTCCGCATCTTTTGGTGACTTCGGTGTTAGCGCGTCGTTCTCTCAAGATAATCTGACGGCCGGGTCTCGCACTGGCTGGGATCTTGGTGTGTCGTGGTCTTCCGGTGCAATTTCGGCTGGTGTGGATATTGGTCAAAATCGCCCAACCGGCTTCAACACCATGGGCATTTCGCTCGGTTATGACCTGGGCGGCGGTGCTTCCGTTGACTTCGCTTACTCTGATCTGAACACCGCCATAAACGGCGCTGCGACAGAGATGATGAAACTGGGCGTAAGCATGTCCTTCTGATCTGACCAGATCAAATGAGTATTGGGAAGAGCGGGCCTTGGCCCGCTCTTTTCTTTTGTGCATAAGGTTGTTTGACAAAACACCCTTTTCCAAAGGTCCGCCATGCCACTGACCGACATTCTTGACAGAATTACCGCTGAAGAGGTTCGCACCAACCGCGCACCCGGAACCACCCACCTGATCGCAGTTTCCAAAGTTCAGCCGCTTGAACGTGTGGTTGCAGTTCTGGAAGAAGGCCACCGGATTTTTGGTGAAAACAAGGTGCAGGAGGCTATGGGCAAATGGCCCGCCCTGCGTGAACGCTTTGCGGGCGTCGAACTTCACCTGATCGGCCCATTGCAAACCAACAAGGCGCGTCAGGCGATGCAGCTTTTCGACGCCATCCATACGCTCGACCGGCGCAAGCTGGCCCGCACCATCGCACGGCTGGCCGAAGAAACCGGCCATTGCCCTGATCTGTTCATACAAGTCAATACCGGGACCGAGCCGCAAAAGGCAGGCATCTTACCCGCTGACGCCGATGCCTTTATCGCCGAGTGCCGTGAATTGGGGTTGAAAATCAAAGGGTTGATGTGCATCCCGCCGATCGAGGAAGAGCCATCGCTGCATTTCGCCCTGCTGGCAAAAATCGCTGCTCGCAATGACCTGCCGGAATTATCCATGGGTATGAGCAGTGATTTTGAGCGCGCCATTGCCCAGGGTGCGACTTATGTGCGTGTCGGTTCGGCGATCTTTGGCGAACGCGATTATTCTTAACGCACGAAAATTCGCGAACGTGGTGACCAGCGCGCCAATATCCACCGTAAATGCACTGGCGCAAAAGCGATGCAGCCTTCCGTCGGGTGCCGTGGTTTGCGCCAATTGTGGATGAAAATGGCCGAGCCCTTGCCCGGCACCGCATCAGGCCAGTTCCAGTCGCTAAACAGCACGATGTCATAAAGCGGATCCGCCCGGCGCAGGCTTTCAAAGCTGAACGGATGGGTGCGGGCGTTAATAAACTGATTGTAATCCGGGTCGCGGGCGTCATCCGACCAGATGTCATTTGGTCCGATTGGGTGAAGGGCCGGGGCAGGGGGGCGGACCAGTCTGTCTGGCCGGAACCCACCTCCGACAATGCACCAAAAACCTGCCGGAGAGATCCCGTCGCCCTCGGTTTTCTCTGCCCTGATGCCTCCACGACCGACCGAACAGGGAAAGCGCCGGCCATGAAATCGCGCGCCCCATTTGGTGACAACCATATCGGTGCGATTTGGCTTCACAACAGGTGCCCGGACTTCTTCGCCTTGGTCGCCAGATAGGCGGCGTTATGGTCGGAATGCCCTGCCATGTGGGGCACGCGTTCGCTTACATCAATGCCGTTTGCCTTCATCATTTCGACCTTGGCCGGGTTGTTTGTCATCAACCGGACAGCAGAAAAACCCATATGTTTCAATATGTCAGCGCCAATGCGGAAATCTCGTTCGTCATCCTCAAAGCCCAACCGGTGATTGGCCTCGACCGTGTCAAAACCCTGATCCTGCAGGCTGTAGGCGCGCATCTTGTTGGCCAGTCCGATGCCGCGCCCCTCTTGATTAAGGTACAGCAAAATGCCCGCACCTTGCGCCCCCATAGCATCCAGCGCAGCACGCAGCTGTGGGCCGCAATCGCATTTCAAAGACCCCAGAATATCGCCGGTAAAACAGGCCGAATGAATGCGCGCCAGCACCGGCTTGGCACGGTCCGGCCTGCCAATCTCAATTGCATAATGTTCCTCGCCGCCGTCTTTAGGGCGGAAAATATGAACCCGGCCAGCTTCGCTTGCTGCCAGGGGAACGCGCGCGCTAACCACCAGTTTTAAGGTGCCATTATCCGTTTTCGCGCTGTCCTCAAGGGCGACCAAAGTCAGCCCAAACTGCGTCGCCAGCGCCGCGCCGTCCGGAACCTCGACCAGCAAAGCTGAGGGCAAAAGCTGCGCGGCTTTGCATAATTCAAGCGCCGCCGCCGCAAGGCGTTCATCCCCTTCACGCCGCGTCGACAGGGGACCTTTCATCGGCATCATCAGGTCATCGACGGGGTCTGCGATGTTGGCGATCCAACGCAGGTCTGCGCCCTCGGGCACTTCAACCCGCGCGACCTTGTCGGAATATGCCCGCGCCTTAAGTGTTTCGGCCCGGCGTGTGGTGATCGCCAGAACCGGAGCCCCTAGCCCGCGCATATCCGCCAGCCGCACGGCGCTTAATGTTTCAACGGACGCGGCAATCGCCGCCACACCGTCCGCCACCAGCACCACAGGCACCCCCATACGCAAATCAGCGCGGGCGCGGGCGGTCAGTTCAAAATGGTCAGGGCTCAGGGTCATTTCGGGGTGAATATGCTTTCATTTCAGACATCCTTCTAGGCTGAATTGTCAGAATATGAAACATTTCCCGCCATTCTGACACGACCGCGTGAGCCGATTGTTGCAATTCTTGCCAAAACCGTCAGCAGAGGACATGTCAAATACACTAGGTAAGGAGAGTGATATGTCGAACGTGAAGAAAATCCTTTTGGTTGACGACGATGAAGACCTGCGCGATGCGCTGGCCGAGCAATTGGTAATGACCGAAGACTTCGACGTGTTCGAAGCGGCCAATGGTTCTGATGCCATGGTAAAGGCCAAGGAAGCTCTTTATGACCTTGTGATCTTGGACGTTGGCCTGCCCGATACAGATGGGCGTGAGCTGTGTCGCCTGATGCGCAAGCAAGGGGTGAAATGCCCGGTGGTGATGCTGACGGGGCATGACAGCGACGCCGATACCATCCTCGGGCTGGACGCTGGCGCAAATGACTATGTCACTAAGCCCTTCAAATTCCCTGTTCTTTTGGCCCGGATTCGTGCCCAGCTGCGCCAGCACGAACAAAGCGAAGACGCGGTGTTCCAGCTTGGGCCGTATACGTTCAAACCCTCGATGAAGATGCTGATCACCGAAGAAGACCGCAAAATTCGCCTGACCGAGAAGGAAACCAACATCCTCAAATTTCTCTACCGCGCCACCGAAGGCGTGGTGGCACGCGATGTGCTGCTGCACGAAGTTTGGGGTTACAACGCCGGGGTAACCACCCATACCCTGGAAACCCACATCTACCGCCTGCGTCAAAAAATCGAACCAGACCCCTCAAATGCGCGACTATTGGTCACGGAAAGCGGGGGATACCGGCTGGTCGCATAGTGCTATAAAAGCTGCACCTGCCATAATTTCGACAAATTTGAATATATAATACTTGAGATATGATGGAATTGTTCCCATCTTAGATACAACGAACCCCTCTCGTGCCGGGGTTATGGCACGAAACCTCCCTGTTGGACTGCCCGGGCTTTACGCCCGGGCTTTTTTTTCAGCCGGGCCGAGGGTGGGCGAACACGCCGCGCTGCCCCCATCAAATGCTGTGGACAGAAGCAAAGGGCGAAGAAGGTCGACAACGTGCGTAACTTTGCGCGTCCCTTCAGGAAAAAACCCGGCACACCTCAATGTTCTCGAATTGCCATGGGAATTCAAATGTGGGTTGAGGTGCGCAAGTTGCGCGCGTAGATTTGCGCAGCGCCAACAGGAGACCGCCCAATGCCCTTTACTATCGCCACCTGGAACATCAATTCTGTTCGCTTGCGCGAACCGATTGTTTTAAAGCTCCTGAAAGAACAGGCACCTGACATCCTGTGCCTTCAGGAATGCAAAAGCCCGGTCGACAAAATCCCGACCGAGGGTTTTGCCGCCTTGGGTTACACGCACATGGTTGCACGGGGCCAAAAGGGTTATAACGGGGTTGCCATCCTGTCGCGCCTGCCGATGGTCGAGGTTGCGGCGCATGATTTTGTCAATCTGAACCATGCCCGCCATGTCGCCGGGCAATTGGAAAACGGTGTCACCATTCACAACTTCTATGTCCCTGCAGGGGGTGACAAACCGGACCGTGAGGTGAACGAGAAGTTTGGTCAAAAGCTCGATTATCTGGCGGAAATGCGTGATCACTTCCACGCTGAGAAGCCCGCGAAATCCATCCTTGTCGGTGACCTTAATATTGCCCCGCGTGAAGATGACGTGTGGTCACACAAGCAGCTTTTGAAAGTGGTCAGCCACACGCCGATTGAGGTCGAAGCTTTGGCCCAGATACAGGATGCAGGCGGCTGGATCGATATCACCAGGCAGGATATCCCCGAGGGTAAGGTTTATTCGTGGTGGTCCTACCGCTCGCCCCAATGGGCAGAGGCCGATAAAGGTCGCCGCCTTGACCATATCTGGGCATCGCCCGACATCTCAAATGCCGGTCACGGCAGTCGAGTTTATCGCGAAGCACGCGGCTGGGAAAAACCTTCGGACCACGCGCCGGTATTCGCAACATTTGACCTTTAAAAATGGGCATTGAACGCGCATATACCAAAAAACGAATTTGAAGGAGCTGGCTATGCTGGAACTAAACCAAGGAAACGGAGCTGCCCCAACGGGCGAATTGGTCAAGGAAATCTCGGAAACGACGTTCATGGAGGACGTGGTTGAAGCCTCGAAAGAGGTTCCGATCATCGTCGATTTCTGGGCGCCTTGGTGTGGCCCGTGTAAAACACTGGGCCCAGCGCTTGAAGCAGCGGTAGAGGCTGCGGGCGGCAAGGTGCGCATGGTCAAGGTCAATGTGGACGAAAACCAACAGGTGGCCGGGCAGCTAAAGGTGCAGTCGATCCCAACTGTCTATGCCTTCAAAGACGGGCAACCCGTGGACGGGTTTCAGGGTGCATTACCACCCAGCGAGGTTACCGCTTTTGTCGAAAAGATCTCGGCCTTGTCCGAGGGTGGGGAAGGCGGCGGGCTTGAAGATGCAATTGCCGCCGCCGAAGAAATGCTTGAAGCAGGGGCTGCTGCTGATGCGGCGCAAACCTTCGCTGCAATTTTGGAAGAAGACGCAAACTCTGCCGCCGCCTATGCCGGGCTGGCCCGCGCCCATCTGGCGCTGGATGATGCCGATCAGGCCGAGGCGATATTGAACGGCGCACCCGCTGAAATCGCCGACGCGCCCGAGATCGAAGCGACACATGCGCAAATCGCGCTGGCCCGCCAAGCGGCCGATGTTGGCCCAGTGGGCGAATTACGCGCCGCGGTCGTCGCCAATGAGGATGATCATCAGGCGCGCTTTGACCTTGCCGTCGCACTTAATGCGGGCGGAGATGGCGAGGGCGCGGTGACCGAACTTCTGGAACTCTTTCGTCGCGACCGCGAATGGAATGACGGTGCCGCCAAAGCCCAGCTTTTCACCATCTTTGACGCCCTCAAGCCCGAAGATCCGGTGGTGCTCAACGGACGGCGCAAATTGTCTTCGATGATCTTTGCCTGATTTGTTTGGCGAAAAAGACAAAACCGCCTATTCTGGCTTAATGTACACGCCCGCCGATCTTCCCGAAACGCTCCCGATATTTCCATTATCGGGGGCGCTTTTGTTGCCACGTGGGCATTTGCCTCTGCACATATTTGAGCCGCGATTTCTGACAATGCTGGATGATGCGCTTCGTTCAGGCAGCCGCCTTATTGGCATGATCCAACCTGAAAACGAAGATGAGGGGGCGCCACTTAACAAGATCGGCTGCGCCGGGCGCATTACTTCGTTTCGCGAAACCCAGGATCGCACCTATATGATCACCCTGACTGGTGTGTCGCGTTTTATACTGGGCAAAAATGAAGACGGGTTTCAGCCTTACCTGCGCGCAAGCGTGGATTGGGCTGAGTTTGCACGTGACCTGAAAGGACCAGAGCGTGACCCCGGACTGAACCGCGACACCTTTTTGCCCCTTCTGGCCCGGTATTTTCAGGCCGTGGAAATTGAAAGCGACTGGGATAGTCTGAAAGAAGCTGAAACTGAAATGCTGATAAATGTCCTGGCGGCACTCAGCCCATTTGATGCCAAGGACAAGCAGGCGCTGCTGGAAGCCCGGACGCTTTCCAGACGACGGGAAATATTGGTAGCGCTGATGGAACTCGCCGCCCGCGGCGGCACAGGTAAGGAGAGGCTGCAATGAGCGATACGTCACAGGAATTTGACCGCCATATGATCGAGGCCCTGGTTTGCCCGCTAACTCAGGCCACGCTGCGCTATGACGCAGAAATGCAGGAGCTTGTATCCAAGCCCGCCCGCCTGGCATTCCCCATCCGCGGTAGCATCCCGATTATGCTGGTCGACGAAGCCCGTAAACTTGATTAAAGCGTTTCGCCAAGTTCCCTGTAGTAAATGCAGGGCGAAACGTTTTAAAAAATATGTGCGCCTTCGGCGCGCATGATATCTCGTCATCCGCCTGCGGCTTCTTCCTCGGAATGCTTCCGGTGGGGTATTTTGGATGAGGAAAAGGGGCAGGGATGAACGCGAGTTGGCTGAAAATGAGCGCTGCGGATCTGGGGCGCGGTATTGATGCTGGTAGGATTGATCCGGTCGATCTGACCAAGACCTATCTTGAGGCAATCCGCGCACATCCTTTTAAAAACCGCATCTATGCCCGACTGACAGGGGACCGTGCTTTGGCCGAGGCCAAGGCTGCCGCGGCGCGGGCAAAATCGGGCATGCGTTTTGGCCCGCTTGATGGCGTCCCAATATCATGGAAGGATCTTTACGACACGGCGGGTGTGATTACCGAGGCTGGTTCGGAGCTTTTGCAGGGAAGAACGCCCGGTGCTGACGCAGAGGTTTTGAAAAACGCCACCTTGGCTGGGCTTGTTTGTCTGGGCAAGACCCATATGACAGAGCTGGCATTTTCAGGGCTTGGCCTTAATCCCGTTACCGAAAGCCCGCCTTGCGTCAACGATCACGAAGCTGTGTCAGGCGGGTCATCGTCAGGTGCTGCGACGTCTGTTGCCTTTGGGCTTGCAGCCTGCGGTATCGGCTCAGACACTGGCGGTTCTGTTCGTATTCCTTCTGCATGGAATGACCTTGTGGGGTTGAAAACCACCTCGGGCCGCTTGTCCCTTAGGGGTGTCGTACCATTGGCGGCAAAGTTTGATACTGTAGGGCCATTGGCGCGCTCGGTTGAAGATGCGGCCCTTGTGCTGGCAGCCCTTGAAGGCGGTAAACCGGCAGATCTGAACGCGGCCAGCCTGTCGGGAATGCGACTTTTGGTGCTTGAAAACGGCCTGGCAAATGCCCGCGCCGAACCACTGGTCGCTTTTGAGGATGCAACGCGCAAGCTTGCGAAAGCCGGCGCTGTGATTGAAAGCGCTCATATACCAATAATCGACGAGGCTATGGCGCTGGCCGGGGTTTTGTATACCACCGAAGCATACGCTACATGGGCCACGGAAATCGAAGCTAATCCCGAAAAAATGTATGAAGCCGTGCGCGTCCGGTTCGAAACCGGCAAGCAATATTCAGGCGTCGAATATGTCCGCGCATGGCAGCGCCTTGACGCTATCCGCGCCGAATATGCAGCCATGACGGCAGGTTTCGATGCGGTGATCCTGCCTTCGTCGTCAATCATGCCGCCCAATCTGGCGCGCCTTGAAGCGGATGCGGAGTATTTCACCTCTGAAAACCTGCTGGCATTGAACAACACCCGTATGGGTAACCTGACCGGTGGTGCAAGCCTGACCATTCCGACCCATACGCCCAGCGCAGGAATTATGTTCATGTCGCCGCCGTTGAGTGAAGAGCGGTTGTTGCGCATTGGCGCCGCGGCCGAGGCCGCTCTGGCTTAAAAGCCACAGGCACCTGACCCAAACCGTGATTTTCACTGGCTTTTTCTGGACCGGGGGCAAAAATCCGGCTATCCTGTCTGCAATAGGGGCGCAACGACCCCTGACCCTGAGGCAGATAGTACGACAATGACGTTTCCCGAGCGGTTTTCCGCGCTTCCAGAATATGCGTTTCCGCGTTTGCGGAGGCTGTTGGACGTTCATGCGCCCGGCGGTTCGGTTGTGCATATGTCAATCGGTGAGCCCAAGCATGACTTTCCGCCTTGGATTGCTGACATCATAGCTGAAAACTTAGGGGAGTTTCGCAATTACCCCGCCAATGACGGTACCCCCGACTTGCTGGATGCTGTGGCTGAATGGGTGAGTCGTCGTTATGGAGTGACGCTGGATCCTGCGCGTCAGATCATGGCCCTAAATGGCACCCGCGAGGGGTTGTTTAACGCCTGTCTTGCCCTTTGCCCGGAAGAAACTGAGCGCGGCGAGCGCCCGGTGATCCTTATTCCCAACCCGTTTTATCAGGTCTATGCGGCCGCAGCCGCGGCTGTCGGCGCCGAACCGGTCTTTGTTCCTGCCACACGTGAAACCGGGTTTCTTCCAGATTATAACGCGCTACCTCACGACGTGCTTAACAGGGTCGAGATTGCGTACATTTGCTCGCCGTCCAATCCGCAAGGTGCGGTGGCAGGGCGTGATTACTGGGCCAGCCTGATCGCGCTTGCGGAAAAGTATGATTTTCGGATTTTTGCCGATGAATGCTATGCCGAGATTTACCGTGACACCCCCCCGCCCGGTGCTCTGGAAGTTGCAGTTGAAGGTGGTGCAGACCCTGAAAGGGTACTGATTTTTCACTCGCTCTCAAAACGCTCAAACCTGCCCGGTCTGCGATCAGGCTTTGTTGCTGGCGGGCCTGACA
>JAAEUB010000037.1 GCA_024227755.1 Paracoccaceae bacterium
CAGTGCCGTCAGAAGGGGAATAAACACCACCGGCCCAGTTGCGACCTGTAGAGACCGCGTGCTCTGTGGCCTGCGCGCCACTCAACATATGACTGATCACGCCCTCGCCCTTGGCAAAGTCGCGCCAGCGCGCCCACTCATCCAGCTCGGCAGGGTCATTGGACAAGTACATCAGGCCACAGCGTTGAAAGCCCACGCTTTCGCCGATGTCGGCGGCCAGCTCATCCCACAGCGCAAGACTCTTGGTCGAGATTGGTAACTCTCGCGCATCGCGGTTCTGCTGGCGACACCAGCCCCAGTTACGGCTGGACTGCTCGGCGCCGATGCGCCCTTTTTCCAGAAGCACGACTTTTACTCCTTGGCGCGCCAGATAATAAGCGGTCGAGACACCGATGATGCCGCCGCCGATCACCACCACATCTGCTTGCTGCGGTGCGCTCTGGCTGGATTCAATATATTGAAGAGGTGCGCTCATATTTTTGCCTTTTTCAGTCATCACAAATATAGCGCACAGCCACAGAATGAAGTGCCCTTATTGGCAATGACCAAAGAATATTCTGCTGTCATTTGAGTTATAAACGCCTTATAAATATAGAAAAAAATTCCAGACTGTTAGATTTCGCTGTTATTGACAGCAGATTCCACTTAAAATGCAAGTTCACTTACTGAAGAACCCGCGATGAAGCTCGATCGTATCGACATACACATTCTCGATGAACTTCAGAAGAATGGCCGCATTACCAATGTCGAATTATCGGAGCTGGTACACCTGTCGCCCAGCCCTTGCCTGATGCGTGTGAAAAAACTGCAAAAAGCGGGCTATATAACCGGCTACGGTGCGCAGATTGATATTGAGAAACTGGGCCCTTCGATCACTGTGTTCACCGAAGTGACTTTGCGAAATCATCGTTTAGCTGATTTTGACCGCTTTCAGCGGGCTGCGGCCAAGGTAGACGAAATCATCGAATGCCACCTAATTTCGGGCGGGTATGACTACTTGCTGAAGTTCGTCACAGGCAGCATTGGCGATTATCAGCGGCTCATGGAGCAACTGAGCGACACGGAAATCGGCATCGACAAGTACTTCAGTTTCATCGTGATGAAATCTCCTTTCGTCAAACACCATCTGCCGCTGACCAGCATGTTTAACGACTGATCGTCGATCCGCTCTCACGGACACCGATTTTATCGCTCAGCGATCATCGACATTAAACGGTAACGGATAAATCGGCGCCTGGGCGCGATGCTCTGGGATTTCGGATTGGGCTCGCCCGGTTTCCGCCGTTACGATGGCAGCCAGTGTTGCGCCACAGTAGCGCCCCTGACAGCGTCCCATTCCCGCGCGTGTCAGTGCTTTTATGCGATTGATGTCCTGACATTTCCAATTCTCAGCGACAGCGCCTATTGCCGCAAGGGTGACATTTTCGCACCGGCAAACTATCGTTGTTTCCGGCAAAGACGAAAGGCGTTTCGCGCAAGGGGGAGGGAAAGCCCGGGCCAGCCCCTTGGCAAAACCACGCATCTGCGCATGTTTCGCCCGGTCGGCTATGGATTTCAGTTTATCCAGCCAGGTTTGCTGATAGCCCAGATCGGCCAGTACAGCGGTGGCCGCCATCCGACCGCCAGTCCGCGCTGCGTCCGCCCCTAAGATTTCAACACCATCGCCAGCCAGGTAAATTCCTTGAACCGGGCTGCGCCCGGCGCTGTCGATCATAGGGCGGTGCTGGCCAGAAACACTTGGCACCTCCAGGAGGTGAGACAGCTGTGTCTCGGACCGAAGATGCCAGCCAAGGGCCAGGGCCCGAAGCGGGGTTTCCGATGTTTTACGGCCATTTGACCATCGTAGCCCAGTGATAGGGCCATCAGCATTGGCAGTAACTGCAACGGGGTGTGCGCCAAATTGAACGGGAACGCCCGCATGCCATAGCGCGAAAATCTGCCGGACTCCTCGAAAGGCCAGGCGTGGGCGCAAGGCCAGCCACGGCAGAGCACGAAACAGGTCTCTTCGGGTCGCAGTGCACCACACCCCGGCGACCTGTACACCGAACTGCAGGTGCTGCCACGCCACCAACCACAAAAGCGGCCCAGCGCCGACAAAACCGATAGGGTCGCCCAAGGTCAGGGCCTGGGATTTCAACGCGATTTGTGCGCCCCCCAAACTGTAACACCCCGGGGCCTCCCAGCCGGGGATAGGAAACACCCGATCCGTCGCGCCGGTACACAGGATCAGCTTGTCATAGGTTAGTGTCGTGCGCCCATCAGGGCCGTCCAGAAACAGCTCGCCCGCGTGAGCCGCCCAGACCCGGGTATTGGGGCGATAGTCGATTGCGTTGCGAATAGCATCGAAGGCGTCGTGCAAATGGCGAGCCTTTACGGCGTCTGCCCCGTAGATCGTTCTGTAACTGCGCTTATGCGCGACCGGCGGGCGCCGATAGATCTGACCGCCCGAGTGAGCGCCAGCGTCGATGACAATGGGTTGCAAACCAAATTTCACCAGTTTCAGCGCCGTTTCCATGCCGGCAGGGCCCGCACCGACAATCACAATTTGACCATCCGTCACCATCCCGCCCCTTTGCTGGTGGTGAAAACCTCCAAACCCTCTTTGACTTCGGCATCGCAGGCGCGCAGGCGCTGAGCGTTAGAGGTCCAGACCCAGCAGCTTTGACAGGCCCCCATCAGGCAAAACCCCGCTTGCTTCGTCTGATTGAATGCATCAGCCCCGGTCTGGCCACCGTGCAGCAGAATCGCCGTGAGCACGGTATCTCCCTCCAGCGCCTGCACCGCAATTCCGTCAACCTGCAAGTGAACCGAACGCCGATCTATTGCGCCCAGGCGTTTGGCGCGGGGCCTGGGTGCCATCTCTAGGACTCCGCCCCGATTGTCACATCCGGCACTTGAGGAAAGCGCGCACGCACCTGCTCAAATGCCTCTCGCACGCTCTGCGCCGAATCTCCGAGGCGCGCAAAAAGCTCGGTCTTGACGAAGAACCGCCAATGCACCGGTAGCTCTGCCATCAGTTGCGTCATCTGCCCATAGGCCTCTGCCGTCCACACCGCTTCAAACTTATCGCGTTCAGGACCGAAGTGGAAATGCCCGGCAGGCTGATGGTCGGCCAGCTCTGCGCGCAGGGCCGTGGTGGCCGCTTCATCAACCGCGCCGTCCGTCAGCACCACGCCATAATCGCGCGCGGCGGCCTGGGCCGAAACATAGCCCCGCGCCACATCCTCAGCGACGCGCCACGGTTCCCGCTCCAGCGGGTTGCCGCGCCCGCCCCCTCCGGCGGAATGAATATGCAACACATCGCCGGGCTGCAGAACGGTATAGTCGATATTGCCCAGGCGTTTTTCCTGCGCGGTGCCGGGATTGACGATCATGTCCGAAAGCCCTGCTGCCTTACCGCCCAGGGTGCCCCAGGGACGAAAGCGGCTGCGGTCGCGGTTACGGGCGCTCACCCGGCTGTCGGGGGCAAAGACCCGGAAATCCAGCGTTGTTGCCAACCCGCCGCGCCAGCGCCCTGCCCCACCGGTGTCTGGCATCAGGCCATAACGCGTGATTTCGATGGGCGTTTCAATCTCGGTGATTTCGATCGGTGTGTTACGCAGATAGGCGGCATCCGCACCTGATCCATTGGTGCCATCCCGGTGTGGCATCGCGCCGCCACCACCCACCACCGGGTTCACCGAGGAAATCACGCTCCGGCCTCGCCGTTCATCCATGGTCATCACATTGACGATGCAATTATTCCCCGCAGGGGCGGCGGGCATCCGCTCCGGGATCGCCTGGGAGAAGGCCCCGAAGATGACCGAGCGCAGCCGCGCACAGGTCAAGGACCGCATGCCCACTGCGGCCGGGAATTGCGGGTTCAAAACGGTGCCGTCCGGCGTGATGCAGGTGAAGGGCCGTGTCAACCCGGTGTTCATCAGGATCTGCGGGTTGAGCGTATTGAGGACGTAATAGACCCCCACCAGCAGGATCGTATGGCGCGGATCACCGCCCGTCGGCACATTGAGCGAACTCCCTAATTGCGGGTCCGACCCTGTGAAATCCAGCACCGCCTCGCCGCCCGTGATGGTTAGCGTCTAGTTCAGGCGGCAGGGGTTGGCATTGTCAGAGTCCTCGTCGGCATAATCGGCAAACTGCCATGTGCCATCGGGCATCGCGCGCAGCAGATCACACGCCTGCCGTTCGGCATAGTCCTGAAGCGCGATGATCCCGTTGCGAAACCGCTCGATGCCAAAGGTCTGCACCATGGTCTGCACCTTGCGCTCACCGGTGTTCAGCGCCCCGACCAATGCCTTGATGTCCCCGATATTCAGATCCGGCTTGCGGACATTGCTGGCCATGATGCTGAGGATGGTGTCATCAAACACCCCTTCACGCATCAACTTCATCGGGGCAAAGCGGATGCCCTCCTGATGAATTTCGGTCAGGGACCGCGAGAGCGACGCCGGTACGGCCCCACCCATATCGGTGTTGTGGATATGGCCCGCAGCAAAGGCGATGATCTCATCCTTGTGAAAGATCGGCTTCCACAGATGCGTGTCCGGCGTATGTGTCGCGAGATAGCCGGAATAAGCATCGTTGGTAAACGCTATGTCGCCCGGGCGATAGTCTTCAATCATACCCAGCGCGCGCCCATAGGTGAGGCCGGGATACCAGGTGGCGCCCAACTCCATCGGGACGGCAAAGGTGTTGCCCCCCGGGTCAGAGAGCATGACGGTAAAGTCCTGCGTTTCCTTCACAAAGGCGGAATGGGCGGTGCGGTGCAATGTATAGGCCATGTTCTCGGCCGCGGCGCGGCTGTGATTGGCCAGAACCTGAAGGTCAACGGGGTCAAAACGCATGTCAGTCATCGGTGTGGCTCTCGTTGAGATGAAGATGCAGGTTCAGATGCCCATCGACATGGACCTGAATGCCTGTTGGAATGACACAGGTCGTGTCTTCTTGCGCGACGATGGCGGGCCCCACAAACCTGTGCCCGGCGGCAAGGCCATCCCGCAGATAGACCGGGACCTGATGTTCGTCGCCGGCCATCCGCATGGGCGCGCGTTTCAACATCTGCGCCTCTGCGGCCTGCAAGGGCTGCTGATCCATGTGCAAGTGTTGGCTTTGGCCGGTCACGATCAGGCACAGATTGACAATCTCTGCCTCGGCCTCGGGATCGTTGAAATCAAACAGCTCCTGATGTCGCGCGTCAAAAGCGGTGCGGATCGCCGTGACATCGCCCGATGCGATCCATTCCTGCGCCAGGGGAACATCGACTTCAAAGCTCTGCCCGGCATAGCGCATCTCGGCCGAGATCAGGGTTTCGCCAGTGGCGTCAAATCCCTGTTTCTGGTAGAGCCAGGCGTCCCCCTCGGCAACGAGATCTTTGCTGGCCTTTTGCAGCGCCTCTACCGATGGGGTATTGCAGGGAACAAAAAGCGCGCGTACGGAATCGCCTTTGAGGTCCGCCACCAGCCCGCCAAGGGCCGAGACCACACCGGGGCGATGCGGCACCAGAATATGGCGCATCCCCAAATCACGGGCCAGCATTGCCCCCAGCATCGGCCCACCGCCGCCAAAAGGCATAAGCGTGTAGTCCCGCAGATCAATGCCCGCGCGCGAGACCAGTTTTTCAACCTCGACAAACATCTCTGAAACGGCAACGCGAATGATCGCCTCGGCGGTGGCGGCAACATCGCGCCCCAGTGCCTGTGCGATGTCCTCAACGACAGACACCGCCCGCTCAATATCCAGCGTCAATTGTCCATAGGCCATGGGCGCATGGCCCAGATACCCACAAACCGCCAAGGCATCGGTTAGCGTGGCATGCGCCCCGCCACGGCTAAAGCAGGCCGGGCCGGGGGAGGATCCTGCGCTTTCAGGCCCCACTTTCAGAACCCCGAACGCATCCACCCGGGCGATCGAGCCGCCGCCGATCCCGATAGAGCTGACCGAGACCGACGGAATATGCAGCGGGTAATCCCCAATCTTCTCGTCCTTGCCGAATTGCGGTTGCCCGTCGATGATCAATGCCACGTCGGCAGAGGTGCCACCGATATCCAGCGTCAGGACCCGGTCATTCCCGGCCTGCCGTGCCAACCAACAGGCGCCGGTCACACCCGAGGCCGTGCCCGAAAGCAGCATCGAGACGCAGTTCCGCTTGCCGGTTTCGGCCTGCATCAGCCCGCCATTGGACTTGGTCAGCAGGGGGCGGGCCGGCACGCCCAGATCGCTCAGCGTGTCTTCCAAACCGCCCAGATAGCCGGCAACCCGGGGGTGCACATAGCCATTCAGGATCGCGGTGGTGCTGCGCTCATATTCCCGCACAACCGGCCAGATTTCGGAAGATGTGAAAGCGAACAGATCAGGGGCGAGGCGCTCAATCTCAACCTTCACCGCGTCTTCCTGCGCCGGGGATTGATAGGCATGCAGCATCGAGATGATGATGCCGTCGACGCTTTGCTGGCGGCATGTCGCGATGATCTCAACCAGTTCGGACAGCTCCAGCGGCGCGCTTTCACCCTGCTGCGCGGTCATGCGCCCGGAGATGCCAAAGATCCTGTCCCTCGGAATCAAGGGCTCGGCCGCGCTGCAAAACAGCGAATACATGTCGGGCATGCGCAAACGACCCAGTTCCAGAACATCTTCAAACCCGGCATTCGTAATCAGGGCCAGCTTTGCGCCCTTATTCTGGATGATGGTGTTGATGCCCACGGTCGTTCCGTGCACGAAACGGATCGTCTCTGTGGGGGTGACCTGGTGGCGCGCCTCCAGGAGCTCGAGCCCCTGGCGCAATTCTGCACCGGGATTGTCAGGGGTGGTCAGCACCTTGATTGTATGCAGAACCTGCGTATCGCTGTTGTGCGCGCAGAAATCTATGAACGTGCCGCCGATGTCGACGCCGATATGCCAGGTCATGAAAGCCTCTTATTCGATTTGCCGACATTCTAGCGGAGCGGGGCGCGGATGATCCAAGACCTATCCGGCGAGACCTCATAAGTTTACCTTATGGTAATGGTCCCGCGCAGGCCTGCCGCAAGCTGTCACGCATCAGGGCCTCTGCAATGGACAGCTCCCGCTCGGCATGCGTGAGAAGTGAGATCGGTAAAATCAGATCCGGGGCGAAAGGACGGGCCCTTACGCCTTGAAAGCTCTTCCATGGCAGAAGCGCATCAACAACAGCAACCCCCAACCCGGCCTGAACAAAGGAAAGTGCCGAGATCGACATGTCGATCTCGATTTCGGGCCGGTAGATCACACCTTCACGCTGCGCCTTCTGGGCCAGCAACCGGCCCGGCAATGTGGCGTGCCTATAGGCAATCAGAGCTTCATCTCGAAGGTCTTCAAACCGCAATGGCGCATCCTGGCCAGCCAGGTGGTGGGTGTCCGGCATCAGGCAGACGAACCCCACCTGCCCGAGGTTCTCCGAGTGCAGTCCGGCGAACTTCTCACCGCTCATGCACAGTGCAAGGTTGGCATCACCATGCATCAGCATGGAGATCAGCGTGTCCAGTGGTGCGATTTGCGAGCGCACAACAATCTCGGGATGTTGGGCACGAAACAGGGCCAGAGCGCGCGGCACGAGCGACATGGCCGGCGGGGCTGAGGCGGCCATGCGCACCAGCCCACGCCGCCCGGTCTTCAGGTCATTCGTGCGGCGGCGCAGTGCCTCGAGGTCCTGAAACAACCGATCCGCCTCGGGATAAATCTCATGTGCTTCCGGGGTTGGCACAAGCCGCCCCTTGATCCGCTTGAACAAGGCAAAGCCCAACTGATGCTCGGCATGGCGCAAAAGCTGGGACAGAGCTGGCTGCGACGTGTTCAAGACCTTCGACGCACTGGTGAGGGAACCTTCGCGCATGATCGCACAGAAAACCTCCAATTGCCTGGCACGCATGTCCAATCTCCTATAGGTTTGACTTATATAGTACCCATAAACCGATCTTTGCTGCAAAGGGCATGATCGTGTACTTTTGGGAAAAAAGGAGTGTTGCGATGCATATTGCCATTCTTGGGGGCGGATTGATGGGAACGGCCAGTGCGTTTTTCCTGCTGACGCACCCCAAGGCCCCCAAATCACTGAAAGTCACCTTGATTGATCGTGGCGCAATCGGGGCCGGTGCGACTGTCGCCAGCTTCGGCAATGTACGCCGGCAGGGGCGCGATTTCCGGCAGATGGCCCTGGCGCATCACTCGCTGGCTCTTTGGATCCGGTTGGAGACTCTGCTAGGCCGCGATGTCGAGTTTCGCGCCACCGGCCACGTTCGCGCGGTTTTCCACCAGGAGGCGTTGAAGGACATGCAGAACTTCGCCTCGGCCGCACTTCAGCACGGGTTAGAAATTGACCAATTGGATCAGGCGGATATACGGCGGCGGTTCCCTTTCCTGTCGAAGGATGTAATTGCGGGCTCCTTCTCGCCCCAGGACGGATCAGGCAACCCACGCCTTGTGGCCCCTGCCTTTGCCCGTGCAGCTGTGCGTCACGGATTGGTGCTTCGCGATCACACGCAGGTTGTGTCCATTAGGCCAGCGAGCAGCGGCTTTCGCATCGAAGCACCCGATGAGGTGATCGAAGCCGACTTGCTGCTGAACACGGCCGGGGCGTGGGGTGGTCAGGTGGCTGACCGGCTGGGCGAACCCGCGCCGCTGACGCCTTACGCGCCTCAGATGGGGGTAACCGAGCCGCTTGAGCACCGCATCCTGCCCGTTGTCGGGGTCTGGGCGCATAAGGCGGAAGAGGTCATCTATTGCCGCCAGGTCGAGCGCGGCAATATCGTCTTTGGCGGCGGCCCTCGGGAAGACGTCACCCTGACCCCCGGCCATGCCAAGGTCAATCCGCATAGAACGTTGCGCCAGCTTGAGGTGCTGACCCGGCTGATCCCGGCCCTGCGCCACACAACCGTGATACGGACATGGTCGGGTTGCGAGGGCTATGTTGACGATATGCTGCCTGTCATGGGACCAAGTGCGCGCCATGACGGATTGTTTCATGCCTTTGGATTCTGCGGACATGGCTTCCAGCTCGGGCCGGGTGTGGGGGCCGAGATGGCAGAGCTGATCCTGACCGGGGCCAGCCTCACTGACACCAACCCCTTTCACATCGCGCGCTTTCAGAATGAGACAAACAGTGGGATTTAGCCCGGATGTTTCCAGCCTTTGTCGGCAATAGCCGCTACTTTCTCAGGGTTAACGACAGAAAATGCCAAAAGTGCCTGTAAAATGGCAGGATATTTGTGGCGATATTGGTATGGTAAATTAAATGAAAGGACTCTTCATTCACCTCCAACTTCGGGGCTATTATGCAAAGCAGCGACAGTGCGGAAATCGACGATCTGGTGGTACCTTTGGTGTCTTTTCGTCGTGATATTCATGCCAACCCCGAGCTTGCCTACGAAGAGCACCGAACGGCGAACAAGATTGAAGAGGCTTTGCGTGAACTCGGGCTCGAAGCCCACCCCGGTATCGGCGGAACCGGCGTCGTCGCCTCTCTGAAGGTGGGGAGCTCAGATCGCACCATTGGGTTGCGAGCCGATATGGATGCGCTGCCTATCCACGAGGAGACCGGCCTTCCCTATGCTAGCCGCAACCCAGGCGTCTTTCATGGCTGCGGTCATGACGGGCATGTTTCGATGCTGTTGGGCGCAGCACAGCACCTGGCTCATACTCGTCGCTTCGACGGCACGGTACATTTCATCTTTCAGCCGGCCGAAGAAGGTCGCGCTGGCGCCCGCGCCATGATCGAGGATGGGTTGTTTGAACGATTTCCCTGTGACCGGATGTTCGCCTTCCACAACTGGCCCGATCTTCCAGCTGGAACGATTTCGACGCGACCAGGGCCGATCATGGCGGCGGCCGACAAGTTTGAAATTCTGGTTGAGGGGCGTGGAGGTCATGCCGCGATGCCCCATCAAACACCGGATGCAATTTTAGCCGCCAGCGACCTTGTCACCCAGCTTAACAGCCTGGTCTCCCGTCGGATCTCACCAATGTCCACGGCGGTACTATCCGTAACCCAAATAGAGGGGGGAACTTCGCACAACGTGCTTCCCGCCGCCGTCTGCGTTGTCGGCACTGTACGCACCTTCGATGCCGTCGTGCAGGACCGTATTGAGGAATCCCTGCGGCAGGTAGCTGAGGGCGTGGCCGTAGCCAGCGGCACCCGCGTGACGGTGAATTACAATCGCTACTATCCGGCGACGATCAACAACGCGGAAGCCGCCGAGGAAGCTCTAACCGCTGCGGCCGGGGTTGCCCATGCCGAACTCGCACCGCAGCCGGCCTTCACCTCGGAAGACTTCGGGTTCATGCTCCAGGCCTGCGAGGGTGCGTACATTTGGCTGGGCCAGGGTCGCGGCAATGAGGAAATACCGCTACATCATCCGCGTTACGACTTCAACGATGACGTCCTGGCGACCGGGATTCGCCTGCATGTCGCGCTCGTCGAGCGCCATTTAGTGTCCTGAGCAAAATCGCGCCTACCTCGATCTTCGAGCCACCTAGCAAACGCCAGAGGTGGAAGGTCCATTACCCAGTCTGGGTCCCTGATTATGAACTCCGAAACTTGAGTTATAAAGATAAGGGCTGGTGCATATGTGGGATTTTAACGATGCAGGGGTGGTATCCGGGGGCTGGTCAATATGTCCGGCCGCAGGATCTCGTCGAGTTGTTCTCTGGACAAGAGTCCCCTTTTAAGCACCAGGTCATAGATGCGGCGGTTGTCGAGCAAGGCCGTCTGTGCCACGTCGATGGCTGTAACGTAACCCAGGTAGAGATTGAGCGCACAGTCACCATGCCAATGGGGTTCTCCACCTGAGAGCGCAGCAAATCGCGATTGGCTGTGATGCCGGCAACGCAACGCTCCGCCAGGATCGTGCAGGCATTACGCAGGTGGGTAATTCTCTTGAACAGACTGTGGGCGATGATAGGCTCAAAGGCGTTCAATTGCAGCTGTCCGGATTCGGCGGCCATACTGATAGTGACGTCGTTGCCGATGACCTCAAACGCTACCTGATTGACCACTTCCGGAATCACCGGATTCACATTGCCCGGCATGATGCTGGAGCCAGCCTGCATGGGAGGAAGGTTGATTTCGTTGAGTCCTGCACTCGGCCCGCTCGACAGCAGGCGCAGATCGTTGCAGGTTTTTGACAGCTTGATGGCGATGCGCTTGAGGACACCGGACAATTGCACGAAGGCGCCGCAATCCTGTGTCGCCTCGACCAGGTTCGGCGCTGTCATCAGTGCGAAGGCCGCGATCTCCGACAAGTGTCGACAGACCAGCCCGGAGTACTCGGGGTGTGCGTTGATGCCGGTGCCGATGGCCGTGCCACCGAGATTGATCTCGCGCACCAGCAGCGAGGCTTCCTTGAGCCGTTCGATGTCCTCGCCGAGCGTCTCCGCATAGACGCCGAATTCTGCCGCCGATGATCACGTTGCCGCGGGGAATCTGGCTGAAATAGACGTCCTCGACTTTCTCTGGCGTGGTCACGCCCACCGACGGCAGAATACTGTACGTCACCGGTTCGGTCACCGACATGGTGGGGGCAAAGCTGGCCAGGGGCAGTTGATCCAGTGGCCCTGGTGGCGCGTGTTGCCGAAATTAGCGCCACTAGCCTGTAGGTCAAATTTTACCATATGCTACTAAAGGGCAGTTATCTGGAACAGATAATGACCTTGTCATATAAAGTACTACACCATTATATTTGGCATAATGCTCCTCTAACTTATTTCCAAAGTAGTCTGTGATGTATCCTAAATATTGCCCCTTTTTAAAGTGCTCACCCGCTACTACCTTAGGGAACCAACATCCTGAATTAGACGATACCAGGTAAGTCGCTTCTGTTATCTCAGTTGGAACCTTTTTATCTTTTGCTTGCTCAGTTTTTACTACATCAAAATGATTTAATAAAGAATAGATATCTTTTTTGTAATCTGCTGCCTCCTCTTCAGTCCACAGACCACGTCCACCACGCTCC
>JAAEUB010000038.1 GCA_024227755.1 Paracoccaceae bacterium
CCCCTGACCCGTGATGCCACACGCGCCTTCAACATCGCCTGTATCGAGGTTCAAGGGTTTGAGGCCGACGACATCATTGCCACCCTTGCGCGGCGCGCAGACGCAGCCGGTGGGCGGGTCAGCATCATCAGTTCAGACAAGGACCTGATGCAGCTGGTTGGTGGTGGCATCGAAATGGTCGACCCGATGAAAAACAAACGCATCGGGGTCGAAGGTGTCGAAGAGAAATTTGGCGTCGGGCCAGACCGGGTGGTCGACGTGCAGGCATTGGCGGGGGATTCGGTTGATAACGTGCCCGGGGCGCCGGGGATCGGGGTGAAAACTGCCGCGCTTTTGATCAATGAATATGGCGATCTTGAGACATTATTGGAGCGTGCGGGCGAGATAAAACAGCCCAAGCGCCGTCAGACATTGATTGATTTTGCCGACCAGATCAGGCTTAGCCGAGAATTGGTCAAGCTTGACGATGCGATGGATCTGGACATTGCGCTCGACACGCTGGAAATGCACGATCCCGAGGCTGAGACCCTTTTGCCATTTTTGGCAGAAATGGAGTTTCGCACCCTGACGAAACGCATCGCTAACAAGCTGGGCGTTGAAAGCCCCGAGATTGCGCAAGTGGCAGCACCCGCCGCTGAGATCGAAATGCCCGCCATTGATCCCGAGAAATACGAACATGTCGCGGATATGGCAGCACTTGAACGCTGGGTCGATGCCATTCGTGAGCGTGGCTATGTCGCCGTCGACACCGAAACCACCGGGCTTGATGAAATGCGCGCCGAGTTGGTCGGGATTTCGCTGTGTGTCGAGCCGGGCGAGGCCTGCTATATCCCTCTGATCCACAAGGAGTCCGCAAGTGCTGACCTTTTCGGCGGCGATGGGCTGGCCGAGGGGCAGATGGGGACAGATGAGGTTTTGGCGGTTCTAAAGCCGGTACTTGAGGATATCGCGATCCTTAAAATCGGCCAGAACATGAAGTATGACGCCAAGATTTTCGCCCGGGTCGGGGTCAACGTGACGCCGATCGACGACACCATGCTGATGTCTTATGCGTTGCATGGGGGCTTGCACAATCACGGCATGGACACCTTGAGTGACCGCTATTTGAGCCACAAGCCGATCCCCATCAAATCCCTGCTGGGCACCGGCAAAAGTGCCACCACATTTGACAGGGTGCCGGTTGAGGATGCGGTCAGATATGCGGCCGAGGACGCTGACATTACCCTGCGTCTGTGGCAGCTTTTTAAACCGCGCCTGCATGTCTCGCAGGTCACCAGTGTGTACGAGAAGTTAGAGCGCCCCTTGGTGCCGGTACTGGCCGAAATGGAGATGACAGGCATCAAGGTGAACCGCGACGCGCTTAGCCGCATGTCAAACACCTTCGCCCAGAAAATGGCCAGGCTTGAAGCGGAAATTCATGAACTTGCCGGGCATTCGTTCAACGTAGGCTCGCCCAAACAACTGGGCGAGATCTTGTTTGATGAAATGGCGCTTGAGGGTGGCAAAAAAGGCAAGACCGGCGCTTACGCCACTGGGGCCGATGTACTGGGTGACCTTGCGGCGCTGGGTCATGACCTGCCTGCAAGGGTGCTGGATTGGCGTCAGCTTTCAAAACTGAAAAGCACCTATACCGACGCGTTGCAGGAACATATTCACCCCGAAACCGGGCGGGTGCATACGTCCTATTCGATTGCCGGGGCGTCAACTGGCCGTCTGGCCTCGTCTGAACCGAACCTGCAAAACATTCCGGTGCGCACCGAAGAAGGGCGGCGTATTCGCGAGGCTTTTGTGGCCCGCGATGGCTGCAAGCTGGTCAGCCTTGATTACAGCCAGATCGAGCTGCGGATATTGGCGCATGTGGCCGACATAGACGCGCTTAAACAGGCGTTTCGCGACGGGCAGGACATTCACGCACTGACCGCGTCCGAGATGTTCGATGTGCCACTCGATCAGATGACACCAGACATTCGTCGTCAGGCGAAGGCGATCAATTTCGGGGTGATCTATGGCATTTCGGGCTTTGGGCTTGCGCGCAATCTGCGCATCCCACGCGCCGAGGCACAGGGCTTTATCGACCGCTATTTTGAACGTTTCCCCGGCATTCGCACCTATATGGATGACACCGTCGCATTCGCCAAGGAGCATGGCTTTGTGCAGACGCTTTTCGGCCGAAAAATCCACACGCCGGGCATTGCCGAGCGTGGTCCGCGGGCGGGCTTTTCAAAGCGTGCAGCAATCAATGCGCCCATACAGGGGGCAGCTGCCGATGTTATCCGGCGCGCGATGGTGCGAATGCCGGATGCTACCGCGAACCTGCCCGCCAAGATGCTGTTGCAGGTGCATGATGAGTTGATCTTTGAGGTCGAAGAAGACGCGGTTGAAAGCCTGATCGGCGTAGCGCGGGACATCATGCAGGGGGCCGCTGTTCCGGCAGTGCATCTGGACGTTCCCTTAGATGTGGATGCGGGCGTCGGCGACAACTGGGCCGAGGCGCATTAGGCAGAGCTAACAAGCGCTTTCGAAAGCGCTTGGGCAAGTCGCTTTGAAGCGACTTGCAAGGATTTTCCAAAATCCTTGCCCCGGCGCGTTTCCCAGGCGCTTAACCCTTAGCCTCACGTATGCATTTGCGTACAAACTTCGCCGCCGAGCGATAGTGGCTGGCCCCTGCCGCTTCGGACCAGCGCCCCGCGGTCCATTTGTTATTCGCACCCTTCATTGGCCCGCCATAAAGCTCGACGTCGCCGTGGGTGACATAGAACATGGCCAAACGCCCGTGCGCGGCCTCAAGGGCCCCGCGCGCACCGGCCCAGTCAAGCCCGGCCTGCTCTATACGCAACACCGCGTTATAAGCCTTGAGATCATTCCACTTGTAACCTTTGGCGGGGAAATGCACCTTTTTGCCCGCCAAGCCATCTGCATACCAACCCAGAAACAGGTCAATCCAGTGGGCGCGGTGGGCGATGACATCCTTAATTGAGGTATCATCGTCAAACTTTTGGAGGCCGAATTCTGGCGTGATCTGGTCAAGCAGTCGGGTCAGTTTACCCCACTCTTTTTCAGTAACTGTCACAATTTCGGCCTTGGTCATGGCGGCGGGCATGGCTGGTTCCTTTCACGGTCAGCCTGCCTCACATATCTCAAACCTGCCATGACAGAAGTCAATTCAGGCGTCGTTCCTGAGTAGCATCGTAAGTGCCACCAACGTCAGGCCGACCCCGCCCAGCACCAGCAAGGGTGGTGCTGAATGGCCCAGCGCCAGTTCCCACAAGATCACCCAACTGGGGGTGAGGTAGGTATAAGCCAGGACCTTGGACGAAGGTAGCCGCATCGAGGCAAATGAGACTATGGAAAACGTGGTGGCTGTGGCAAATATCATAAGGTACCCAAGCACTACCCAGACCATCACCGGCATCGCCGCCCAGTCGGCGGCGCGCAGATCACCCCAAGAAACCAGCACCAGCATTATCGCCCCACCGCAAAGCACGCCGAATGTGGTCGCCAACGTGCCTTCGCCCCGGTTCAACTTTCGTAACAGGGGCACATAGAATGCGTGCAACACGCAGCCGACAAAAAAGATTGCCTCGCCCTTACCCAGTGTGAGCGCCAGAAGTGCGGACAGATCGGCGCGAAATATTACCCAAAGCGCCCCTGCAGCTCCTATGGCGAGTGCCAACAGGACCCAGCGGCTGGTTCTTTGGCGTAAAAGCGGCCAGGAGAAACCCGCAGCCATAAGGGGCGTCAGGGTGAAGACCGCAGCAAGGGAAACAGGTGCAGCACTTTTCAGCCCTTCGAACATCAGCACGAAGTAGCTGGCAAAGATGCTGCCCAATATCAAAAACCGCCATGGTGCCACCAGCCGAAGCTGGTGGGTCCGTCCCGATGCCACCGCGAAAGAGCCAACCAGTACCGAGCCCAGGACGAAACGCAAGGACGTCATTACCATTGGTGAAATATCGCGCGCCACCAATGCACCCAGCGAAAACGATCCGGCCACAAGCGCCGAAAACAAGAACATCGCCAAATGGCCTTGCCTTGCGGCATGCAAGTTATCGTGAAATTCGTCCGCCATTGCGCCCCCTGCCCGTGCCGGCAACCGTCTCAGATTACCTATCCCGGCGCAAGCGCCCCATTGCCTTCCCGCGCCAATTAGGCGAAACCGGGGGCGTTAGAAAAGGATGCCCGCCCATGACCCGCATTGACGCCAAATTTGCCGCCCTCAAGGCCGAAGGCAAAGCAGCTTTCGTTGCCTATATCATGGCTGGTGACCCGGATCTGGATACCTCGTTCGAGGTGATGAAAGGCCTGCCGGATGCAGGCGTTGACGTGATCGAACTGGGTCTGCCTTTTACCGACCCGATGGCGGACGGCCCGACCATTCAACTGGCTGGTCAGCGCGCGCTGGGGGCCGGGCAGACATTACAGAAAACGCTGGATATGGCGGCCAAGTTTCGCAAAACGGACGACACCACGCCAATCGTGCTGATGGGGTACTACAACCCGATCTATAACCGCGGGGTCGAGACGTTTTTGAAAGACGCGATGGCAGCCGGGGTTGACGGGTTGATCGTCGTCGACCTGCCACCTGAGGAGGACGAGGAATTGTGCATTCCGGCGCAGGCGGCGGGGATGAACTTTATCCGGCTGGCAACCCCCACCACCGACGACGCGCGCCTGCCCAAAGTTCTGACCAACACGTCCGGCTTTGTCTATTACGTGTCTATTACCGGCATCACCGGTGCCGCCGAGGCACAGGCAGGCGACGTCGCCCCGGAAGTGGCGCGCATCAAGGCTAAAACCGACCTGCCGGTGGTGGTGGGTTTTGGCATCAAGACGCCCGAAGCCAGTCAGGCCATTGCCGGTGTGGCAGACGGTGTCGTGGTGGGGTCAGCCATTGTTGAGCTGATTGGTAAAGGCAAATCCCCGACCGAAGTGCTTGATTTCGTGCGCGGTTTGGCCGATGGGGCGCATAGGGGCTAAGCAGGCAAAGCGACCGGGCCTGGCATTAGCCCAACCCGGTCTTGTCCTATTAAAAACCGTCAATAGGCGAAGGTAATCTGTACATAGGCACGCGTATTTACGGTTCGTTTGGCGGGGATCGCGAATTATCCACGCTCGACCGGTCGCACGGTCCCTACACGGCTTGTATCACCCACATCCCAGCAAACCTCGACTTTCGGATATGGCTGCTGAGACCAGATGCTAAAGCCCGGACCGGCACCTTCGTAAGTTACAAGGGTGACGGTGGCAGGCTGGGTTAAGTTGATCTTTTCAGTCATGAACTTGCCCAAACCGGCTTGGAGCCCACAAATCACCCCTTCATCGGCCATCGCGGTTTGCGGGATCAAATCCTAGGCACCTGCACCAAGCATCGCAGCCAGCGCCACCGAGTTTCCCCGGCCCGCCCTATTCAGAAGGCTCGGCGGTGGGCGTTCCCGGCGGGGCGTATGGCACCGGGTCGGGTTTGGTCAAGTTAAGGTAAATGACCAGGCCCACCAAAGCGGCAACTTCTGCGCCAAACAGGCCGACCGGCAACCAGCTTAGCCGCCGCATCCCGGTGCCTTTGTCAAAACGCCTGCCGATAACCCAGATGAAGATACCCAGCAATCCGGCCGTAAACTGCCAGCCGAAAAAGGTGGTGATGCGGTTCATGCCTCGGGTGAAGCCGGAACCGGCTGGTTCCGTCCCCCATGTTATCGCGAACGAGGCGAGGATGCAGGCGGCCCACAAAACGAGCGCGAAGAGTAACAGATTACGGGCGTTCATGAATAACACCAGTATCAAAGTCTACCGGCGCGGGCAAATCAGCGGACGTGGCATGCCACGTTCTGTCCGTTGCCACGATCAGTCAGTACCGGTTTTTCCCTGGCGCAAATATCCTTGGCGAACGGGCAACGCGTGCGGAACACACAGCCCGAGGGTGGGTCAAGAGGGCTGGGCAAATCCTGATCCAGCATCATCACCTCTTTGGCCAACTGCGCCTTTGGGTCCGGAATTGGCACTGCCGAAATCAGCGCTTCGGTATAGGGGTGGCCGGGAGACTTATAAAGCTGGGCGCTGTCGGATATCTCCACCACATTGCCCAGATACAGCACCATCACCCTTGTCGAGATATGTTTGACCACCGAAAGATCATGGGCAATGAAAATCAGGCTCAGCCCCATTTCCTTTTGCAGTTCCATCAACAGGTTGATCACCTGCGCCTGAATAGACACATCCAGTGCCGAGACCGGTTCGTCACAGATAATCAGACGCGGGTCGACGATCAGGGCACGGGCAATGCCGATACGCTGACACTGGCCGCCGGAAAACTCATGCGGATAACGATTGACCAGATTGGGCAGGATACCAACCCGCTCAAGTGCTTCGCGCACCATCTTCTTGACCTCGCCCGGTCTTTTATCAGGATAGTGTGTCTTTAGCGGTTCGGCCACGATCTGACCGATGGTCATGCGCGGGTTCAAAGACGCCAGAGGATCCTGAAAGATCATCTGCATTTCCTTGCGGTGCCCACGCATTTCCCCTTTGGACATCGCCAAAAGATCCTCGCCCAGCCAAAGTGCGGTGCCGGTTTCAGTCGGTACCATGCGCATGATTGCACGCGCCAAAGTGGACTTGCCACAGCCACTTTCGCCAACAATGCCAAGGGTTTCGCCGGGCATCAGGCTAAAGCTGACCCCATCGACGGCCTTCAGCTTATCGGCCTTGGTCCAGGGCATGGCACCTGAAGGTTTCACATCAAACCAGACGCGCAGATCATCAACGTTCAAAAGCGGGCTTTGGTTGTTCATTTAAGCTCCTCCACCGGGCGCAGGCAGGCGCGGCGGCGCACCTCTTTTCCAGCAACGTTACTCAGAACCGGGCGCTGCTGCCAGCAGGCATCCTGCGCAAATTCACACCGTGGCACAAACGGGCAGCCCGCAGGCATGTCCATCATGTTTGGGGGTGAGCCGGGGATGGTTTCAAGGTGAGCGGTTTCCATGTCCAGCCGCGGCACGGCCTTTAAAAGGCCCATCGTGTAAGGGTGCGTTGGCTCATAAAATATCCCCTCGGTGGTGCCATATTCCATCTGTTGACCGCCATACATGACAAGGGTTTCACGACACGACCCGGCGATCACGCCGAGATCATGGGTAATCAGGATGATGGCCATGCCAAATTCCGATTGCAGATCCGCAAGCAGTTTCATGATCTGCGCCTGAACGGTTACATCCAGCGCCGTCGAAGGCTCATCTGCAATCAGAATGTCGGGCTTGCATAAAAGCGACATAGCAATCATCACCCGCTGCCGCATACCGCCGGAAAACTCATGCGGATACATGGTGATACGCTTTTTCGCCTCGGGGATACGCACCGCATCCAGAAGGCGCACGCTTTCGGCCACAGCCTTGCGTTTTGACATGCCCTGATGATGCACCAGCACTTCGGCCATCTGATCGCTGACGCGCAGATAGGGGTTGAGGCTGGTCATCGGGTCCTGAAAGATCATTGCAATCTTATTGGCGCGGATCTTGTTGAGTTTCGCCGTGGGCAGGTTCAGGATCTCTTCGCCTTCCAGCTTGGCCGATCCGTCAGCCCGGCCATTGGCCGCCAGAAGCCCGGTAATGGCGAAAACCATCTGGCTTTTGCCTGACCCGCTTTCACCAACCACACCAAGGGTCTCGCCTTTATGCAGGTCAAAGCTGATCTTATCGACCGCCGTCACCGTGCCGTCAGGTGTCGAGAAGTGAACCGACAGGTCGCTTACTTCCAAAAGTGCCATATCGCCGCCCTACCTGTCTTTCGGGTCCAGCGCATCGCGCAGACCGTCACCGATGAAGAAAAAGCAAAAGATTGCCACGATGAAGAAACCAAGTGGAAAACCAAGCTGCCAATAGGCACCGTAATACATAGTTTTCACCCCTTCCGAGATCAAAGCGCCCCAACTTGTCAGCGGCTCCTGCACCCCAAGGCCAAGGAACGAGATGAAGCTTTCCGTCAGGATCATCTGCGGCACAAGAAGTGTGGCGTAAACCACCACCACACCCAGAAGGTTGGGCACGATATGGCGCAGGATAATCTTGGGCGTAGAGACACCGGTGACCATCGCAGCTTCGATGAATTCCTTGTTCTTGAGCGAAAGCGTCTGACCGCGGACAATCCGGCTCATGTCCAGCCATGCGGTCAGGCCGATACCGACGAAGATCATCGTGATCGAGCGCCCGAATACCACCAAAAGCAGAATCAGCACGAACATATAGGGGATCGACATGAAGATATCCACGAGCCGCATCATGATACTGTCGACCCGGCCCCCGACAAAGCCTGCGACCGCGCCGTACAGAGTGCCGACCAGAACCGCGATGAAGGCACCTACAACGCCAACCGCCAGAGATATCCGACTGCCCTGAACCACCCGCGAGTATAGATCGCGCGCGCTGTCGTCGAAGCCAAAATAGTGACCGCTTTCGATCGACGGCTGACCCACTTTTGCAACTGATCCCAGTACGTTCCAGTCAATTGTCTCGTTGTCATATTCGGTCGCGTAGCCGCCGAAAAAGGAAAACAGGATAACCAGCCCCAATACGAATACACTGACCATTGCCGCTTTGTTTTGTACAAACCGCCTGCGTGCGTCGGCCCACAGCGAACGCCCCTTCACGTTGGCGATATTCTTGGCCATTTCAGCGGTTTTGCGCTGGCTCGGGTTTAGTTTTACATCAAGCATGGTGCCCTCACAGACGGATCTTGGGGTCGATCCACGCGTAGAGGATATCAACCACCATGTTGAACATTATCGTCATCGAGCCCAGAAGGATCGTCAGCCCCATCATCACCGCATAGTCGCGGTTAAGCGCCGAGTTGACGTAGAAATAACCGACCCCGCCAGTGCCGAAGATGCTGTCGATGATAAAGCTGCCCGTGACCATGCCAACAAAGGCCGGCCCGAGATATGAGATCACCGGCAACATCGCAGGTTTGATAGCATGACGCAGAATAATCGTCCGGTCAGGCAGGCCCTTGGCGCGGGCTGTGCGGATGAAGTTTGAGCGCAGCACCTCTAACATCGCCGAGCGTGTCAGGCGCGCTATCGAAGCCATGAACGAGGTGGAAAGGGCAATCACCGGCATGATCAGATAAGGCCACTCGCCGCCATGCCAGCCGCCACCGGGCAGAATGCCCAGCCACACAGTGAAGATCATGATAAGGATCGGCGCCATGACAAAGTTCGGCAAAACCTGCGCACCGATGGTCACGCCAACCGCAAAATAATCAAGCGCTGTGTTTTGTCTTATCGCAGCGGCGACACCCAATGTGCAACCGGTGACGATCGCCACCAGAAACGAAATGGTGCCGTATTTCAGCGTCACCGGAAAACCCTGCGCAATGATGTCGTTTACGGTGCGGTCTTTGTATTTGTAGGAAGGACCGAAATCGAACTCGGTAACGATGCCGACAAGATAATTCCACAATTGCACCGGCAACGGGTCATCCAAACCGTATTTGGCGTTGATATTGTCCAGAACCTGCTGTGGCAATGGACGTTCCGAGGTGAAAGGCCCGCCCGGCGCTGTCTGCATCAGCCAAAAAGATGCTACCAGAAGGATCAGCAGCGTTGGGACCGCAATTGCGACCCTGCGTATAATAAAATTGAGCATGTATCCCCGCCCGATCAAAGACCCCATTAAAGGGTGAGGGCACCGCGCGCCGGAAAAAAGCCGTGCGCGCGATGCCCCTTTTCAGGTCGTCAGACCGATTATTCGGCGACCTTATAAAGGTTACGCGAATACCAGTTCTGCTCAACATTATCGACCGGCCAGTTTTTCAGGCTGGTGGCGATCATGTAGTTACCAGCATAGTGGTAGATCGGGATAAGCGGCATGTCGGCCGCTATCGCCTCTTCGATAGCCGTATAATTGGCTTGTGGGTCGTCCATGGTTTTGGCCGATGCCAAAAGCTCGTCAACTGCAGGCGAGTTGTATTTCGAGTCGTTATAACCCGAACCCGACTGAACCAGATCAAGGAAGGTCGAGGCTTCGTTATAGTCGCCACACCAGCCGCCGCGTGCAACCTGATAGTCGCCGTTTGAACGCGTTTGCAGGAAGGTTTTCCATTCCTGATTTTCCAGCGTCACATTCACGCCCAGGGTCTGTTTCCACATCTGGCTGACCGCGATGGCAATCTTCTTGTGACCTTCCGAAGTATTGTAGATCAAGGTCAGATCAAGAGGGTTGCTTGCATCATATCCGGCAGCAGCCATCATTTCGACAGCAGCGGCGTTACGTTCATCCTGGCTCATGCCAGCATAATCAACATCCGGAACCGAGAAGTTTGCAGTGGCACCCGGTGTGAAGGTGTAAGCCGCTGTTTGGCCACCTTGCAGCACGTTTTCGGTGATGATGTCACGGTTCACCGCATATGACAGTGCTTTGCGTACATTCAGGTCCTGCATCGCTGCCGGGCCATCGGGGCGCATGTTGAACATGTAATAGTAGGAACACAGACGCGGGAACACGGTGGTTTCATCCGGGTTCGAAACCGACAGGTCGGGATACTGACCGGTTGGAATTTCGGTCCGGTCCAGTTCACCAGCAAAGTAACGTTGCAGGGCAACGTTTTCATCGTTGATGACCAGCGCGGTCACTGTGTCCAAAATGGTTGCGTCGTTATTCCAGTATGCTTCGTTGCGCGAACGCACCGAACGTTCGTTGGGAACATGCTCGGTCAATACATAAGCACCGTTTGAAACAATGTTTGCGGGCTTGGTCCAGTCAGCACCATGCTCTTCAATCGCCCAGGCAGGGGTCGGGAAAGTCGAGCTGTGTGTTGTGGTCAGGTGGAAATACGGCAGCGAAGTGGAAAGGGTCACTTCGAGTGTGTGATCGTCAATGGCCTTCACACCCAGTTCCGAAGTCGGCATGTCGCCGGCCATTACTGGACCCGCATTGGCGATGGCCATAACTTCCATGTACCATTGGTATTGCGAGGCGGTGGCAGGATCGGCCAGACGACGCCATGCGTAAACAAAATCACCTGCAGTCACGGGCTTGCCGTCCGACCATGTGGCGTTGTCACGCAGGGTGAAGGTGTAAACGGTTTTATCTTCGTTGGTGGTGTGGCTAAGCGCTACACCCGGGACCAGAACGCCCTGATTATCCTGGCTGTAAAGGCCTTCAAACAGGTCGCGGACAATTTCGGAGCCCGAAACGTCTTCTACGATCTGCGGGTCAACCGAACTGTGCTCGTCAAGGACACGGTAGGTAAAGCTTTGGTCATCGGCCAGTGCTTCGCCGGTTGTCGGGTGTGTACCCGCAGCAAGCGCCGGGCTGGCTAGCGCAAAGGCTGATACCATCAAGGCGGCTTTAATCGAAATGTTCATGAAGTGACTCCCTTGTCAGTTGCAATGATCAACTCGCCCACCTTCCCCGGATCCACTCCCACAGATTCGGGGCCAAACGGCGCACGAGGATGGCTCAGTCTACCCCCAACCTGATAGCGGAACAACTCTTTACCCGGCGTCAAGCAAATTGCTGCGTGCCGCCCAAGATATTGTGGAGTTTGCGGGAAAAACAACAATATATCGACGGGTTATGCCCTTGGGGCGCGCATTCGCCAGCTTTTTTACCGCATGGTAAATCTTGCTAATTTTCACCCTCCGTGCAAACTTGTCCACAACCGCCATTTTGGGAAAATGCGATGCAACAGCCCTCACAGACAAGTAACCAGAGCGACATGACCGACACGCAGCTTCCGCAGGTGGCCGAAAGCCATAATGAACCGCGAAATCCGGGTATGGCGCTGGACATGAACTGGGTGCGCGCGGTGCAGGCCAATACCTCGGCTATTGAGCGGCGCGCAGGCAACCTAGGTGCACGCCGTTCACTTAAGAAAGACCACCAGGCCGCGTGGATGCTGAAAGCCATCACTTGCATCGACCTGACCACCCTTGCGGGTGATGATACGGTGGGAAGGGTGCGCCGCCTGGCGGCCAAGGCTGCCCAGCCGGTGCGCGCCGACATACTGGACGCTCTGGGCGTTTCTGGCATCACTACAGGGGCGGTTTGTGTATATCACGAGATGATTGCCCCTGCCCTTGAGGCCCTGAAGGGCACCGGTATTCCCGTCGCCGCAGTCTCGACAGGTTTTCCTGCGGGGCTATCACCGTTTGCACTGCGCATCGAGGAGATCCGCGAAAGCGTCAAGGCGGGCGCAACCGAAATTGATATCGTCATTTCACGCCGCCATGCCCTGACCGGAAACTGGCAGGCGCTGTACGACGAAGTTCGCACGATGCGCGAGGCTTGCGGTGAGGCGCATATGAAAACCATACTTGCCACCGGCGAGCTGGGAAGCTTGCGCAATGTGGCGCGTGCAAGCCTTGTCTGCATGATGGCCGGGGCCGACTTTATCAAAACCTCAACCGGCAAGGAAAGCGTCAATGCCACTTTGCCGGTTTCGCTGGTGATGATCCGCGCCATCCGCGACTATTATCAGCGCACCGGTTTTCGCGTCGGATACAAGCCTGCTGGCGGCATCTCAAAAGCCAAGGACGCGGTGACTTATCTGACGCTGATCAAGGACGAACTGGGAGATGATTGGCTTAGCCCCCACCTTTTCCGCTTTGGCGCATCATCCCTTCTGGGCGATATTGAGCGTCAGCTGGAACACCACATCACAGGGCATTACTCTGCCGCGCACCGCCACCCGATTGGATAGAATATGAGCGTCAAAGACATACTTGAAAGCATGGAATACGGACCCGCGCCCGAAAGCACATCCGAGGTGACTGCGTGGCTGGCGGCAGGTGGTCCCTTTGGCCTGTTCATCGACGGTGTCATGACCGACCCCGGCGAAACCTTCGCATCAAGAAACCCGGCAAATGGCGAGGTGCTGGCCGAGGTCACTCAGGCCAGCCCGGATGATATCGAGCGCGCCGTCACCGCGGCACGTCAGGCGCAGAAAAAATGGGCCGCGCTTACGGGCCACGCCCGCGCGCGTTTCCTTTATGCGATTGCGCGGCTGGTGCAAAAACACGCACGCCTGTTTGCAGTGCTGGAAACTTTGGACAACGGCAAGCCAATCCGCGAAAGCCGCGACATCGACATCCCGCTTGCGGCACGCCACTTCTATTACCACGCCGGGATGGCCCAGCTTCAGGATACCGAGCTTGCTGAGCGCCAACCGCTGGGAGTAGCCGGGCAAATCATCCCGTGGAACTTCCCGCTTTTGATGTTGGCGTGGAAGGTCGCGCCTGCCATCGCCATGGGAAATTGCGTGGTGCTGAAACCTGCCGAATACACGTCCCTTACGGCGCTTTTGTTTGCGCAGATTTGCACTGAGGCCGGATTGCCGAAGGGCGTCGTCAATATCATCACCGGCGACGGAGAAGTTGGCGAAGCGATAGTGGCGCATCCCGACTTTGACAAAATCGCCTTCACCGGCTCGACCAAGGTTGGGCGTATCATCCGCAAGGCAACTGCCGGGCGCGCGACAGCCCTGACGCTCGAACTTGGGGGCAAATCACCCTATATCGTCTTTGACGACGCTGACCTGGATTCAGCCGTCGAGGGTCTGGTCGATGCGATCTGGTTCAATCAAGGGCAGGTTTGCTGTGCTGGGTCGCGCCTGATCGTGCAGGAGGGCATTGCCGAAGTTTTCTATGCCAAGCTGCGCGCGCGCATGGAAACTCTGCGCATTGGCAACCCACTGGACAAGTCTATCGACGTCGGCACCCTTGTCGATCCCGTTCAGCTGGAAACCATCACAAAACTGGTGGACGCCCACGCGGATGAGGGCGACATTTACCGCGCGCCCTGCACTTTACCTAATACTGGCTGCTATTACCCACCGACCCTGATCACCGGCCTGACCCCATCAAATACCCTGATGCAAGAGGAGATATTCGGGCCTGTTTTGGTGGCAACGACCTTTCGCACCCCCGCCGAGGCGGTGCAGGTCGCCAACAACACCCGCTATGGTCTGGCGGCGTCGGTCTGGAGCGAAAACGTTAACCTAGCACTGGATATAGCCCCGAAACTGGTGGCGGGCGTGGTCTGGGTCAACGCAACCAACCTGTTTGACGCTGCCGCCGGTTTTGGCGGGGTGCGCGAAAGTGGCTATGGCCGCGAGGGTGGCTGGGAAGGTTTGCTAGCCTATACAAAGCCACGGCGCAAAGCCCCGGCAATAAAATCCATCGCACCGTTCGTAGCGCCGGAAAAATCTCACATAGACGCGCTGGACAGAACTGCAAAATTCTTCATCGGCGGCAAGCAAAAACGCCCGGATGGGGGATATTCACAAGCTATTTGGTCAAAGCAGGGCAAGCTTTTGGGGCATGGTGCAATTGCCGGTCGCAAGGACATCCGAAACGCGGTCGAAGCCGCACATGCCGCCAAGGGATGGGCTGCAACCACTGGCCACCTCAGAGCGCAAATAATTTTTTACATCGCCGAGAACCTGTCAGCACGGGCTGAAGAATTTGCCCGCCGGATAAACGCCATGACTGGCAAGCGAAACGGTGCGCGTGAAGTTGAGGCGTCAATCTCACGTCTGTTCACATACGCGGCCTGGGCCGACAAATACGACGGTGCTGCCAAGGGCGTGCCGCTGCGTGGCATAGCTCTGGCAATGCATGAACCTGTCGGCGTGATTGGCGCGTTCTGCCCGGACGAAGCACCGCTTCTGGGGCTCATCTCGCTGATGGCCCCGGCGATCGCGATGGGTAACCGCGTCGTTTTAGCGGCATCTGAGCCCTTCCCTCTGGCCGCGACCGATTTCTATCAGGTGCTGGAAACCTCTGATGTGCCAGCGGGTGTCGTCAACATCCTTACCGGTCCCCATACCGACCTTGCCAGCACCATGGCCGGGCACCTTGATGTAGACGCAGTCTGGAGCCATTCAGGCAGCGATATCTCATCCCTGATCGAACACGGATCAGCGGGGAACCTCAAACGTACTTGGGTCAACAACGCGCGCGGCCGCGAGTGGATGGGACCAGACGGCGAAGGTCGGGAATTTCTGGCCCAAGCCACCGAGGTGAAAACAATTTGGGTGCCTTACGGAGAATAGGTCTTACCGTAAAAGACGCCCCCACAAATCATATTCCCCGGCCTCATCGATTTCGACTTCGATGATGTCCCCCGGCTTCAATCCTTCATGGTTTTCGTCGATGAACAGATTGCCGTCAATCTCGGGCGCGTCGGCCATGGTGCGGCAGGTGGCGGCGTCTTCGTCAACTTCATCGACAATTACCGATTGCACTTTTCCGACTTTTGCCGCCAGTTTTGCCGCCGAAATCGCCTGTGCTTTTTCCATAAAGCGATGCCAGCGCTCTTTTTTGACCTCCGAAGGCACATGATCGGGCAGATCGTTTGAGGCCGCACCATTGACGTTCTCGTACTGAAAACAGCCGATCCGGTCGAGCTGCGCTTCGTCTAACCAATCTAGCAGCACCTGAAACTCGTCCTCGGTTTCGCCAGGATATCCGACGATAAATGTCGAGCGCAGGGTGATGTCCGGGCAATCCTTGCGCCATGCGCCAATCTCATCAAGGGTTTTTGCCGCCGCTGCCGGGCGCGCCATGCGTCTGAGCACGGTAGGGTCCGCATGCTGAAACGGTATATCGAGATAAGGCAGGATCAGCCCTTCAGCCATCAGCGGGATAAGCTGGCGCACATGCGGGTAAGGATAGACATAATGCAGCCGTATCCAGGCACCCAGACTGCCCAGATCGCGGGCAAGGTCGGTGACATGGGCGCGGTGCCCTCGTTCGTCCTTGTGGCGGATATCGACGCCGTATGCAGATGTATCTTGCGAAATTACCAAGAGTTCCCTGACACCGCTTTCAACCAGCTTTTCTGCCTCTCGCAATACTGCATGGGCCGGGCGCGAGGCCAGTTTGCCGCGCAGATCGGGAATGATGCAAAACTTGCAATGGTGATTGCAGCCTTCGGAAATCTTCAAATAGGAATAGTGGCGCGGGGTCAGGGTAACACCGCTGGCTGGCATGAGATCGACGTAAGGATCGGGGTCCGGCGGTACTGCCTGATGTACCGCGTCCAGAACCGCCTCGTATTGATGCGGGCCGGTTATGGCTAAAACTGACGGATGCTCTTGTTCGATGTATTCAGGCTCGGCACCCAGACAGCCGGTAACGATGACACGGCCGTTTTCTGCCAGAGCTTCGCCAATCGCTTCGAGGCTTTCGGCCTTGGCGGTATCAAGGAAACCGCAGGTATTAACAATCACCGCATCAGCCCCGGTGTAATCAGGCGAAATTGCATATCCCTCGGCACGCAGCCGGGTAAGAATACGTTCAGCGTCGACCAATGCCTTGGGGCAGCCAAGGCTGACCATGCCGATGCGTGGCTGACCGGGACGTGCTGCGACCTCTAACGTTGGCTTTGGGGCCAGATCAGGGCGCAGGTTTGGGGGATTTTGGCTCACGGGATACGGTTCGCTATGGCTGATGGGGTGGAATCTGCCCCTGATGCCCGGAAAAACCCGGCTTGTGAAGCCGATATCTTGCACCTCACTTGCACTAACCCTTGCGGCGGGCGATATTGCGGCCAATATCTTTGGCAAGAAAATGCGGAGAGCGCGGCGCGTCATGGGACAGGAAATGGCACGGAAAGACAGCTTTGATATTGTCATCATCGGCGCCGGTCCTGCCGGTCTTGGCTTTGCCCGCGCTCTGTCAGGCACCGGGATTAGCATTGCCCTTGTCGAGACACAAAGCCAGTCTGTGCTGGAAGACCCGGCTGAGGATGGGCGCGACATCGCCCTGACCCATACCTCCGAAAAAATCATGCGCGATCTGGGCATGTGGGAACGTATCCCCGCAGATCAGATTGGCACCATCCGCGATGCCAAGGTGCTGAATGGCCCTTCGCCTTTTGCGCTGCATTTTGAGAGCAAAGGATCGGGCGCCGATTATCTGGGGCGCATCGTGCCCAATCATCTGATCCGCAAATCGGCCTACGAAGTCATCAAGGACCAGCCGAATGTCACGCTGATCTGCGAAAGCGAGGTGACGTCGGTTGAAACGGATGCCAGCGGCGGCAATGTCGGCCTGAAGGATGGCCGCCAATTGCAGGCAACATTGGTGATCGCCGCCGACAGCCGGTTTTCCACCACGCGCCGAAAAATGGGGCTGGCCGCAAGCAGCCTGGATTTTGGTCGAGTAGTGATTGTCTGCGAAATGACCCACGAGCTAAGCCACGACGATACCGCCTATGAGTGCTTTCACTATGAGCAAACGCTGGCGATCCTGCCGATGTTCGGCAACAAAAGCTCGGTGGTGGTAACTCTGCCCTCGGCTCGGGCCGACGCCGTGATGCAGATGGGCGCAGCGGAATTCGCCGCCGATATCGCCCGACGGTTCGAGGGGCGTCTGGGGGCAATGAAACTGGTCAGCAAACGCCATGCCTATCCGTTGGTCGGGGTGCTGGCGAAGGAATTTGTCACAACGCGCTTTGCCCTGATCGGGGACGCGGCGGTTGGCATGCATCCGGTAACTGCGCATGGCTACAATCTGGGACTAAGCGGAGCGCTGCTGTTGGCTGGCGAGGTGCGATCCGCCTTGCAAAACGGGCGCGACATTGGCGACCTGACCGGCCTGAAAAGTTATGAGGCCGCACACAAACGCGCAGTGCTGCCGCTTTATCACGGCACCAATGCATTGGTACGGCTATATACCGACAACTCTCTGCCAGGCCGGGTTTTGCGCGACGCGGCCTTGCGACTGGGAAGTCTTCTGCCCCCCGTCAAGTCACGCATACAACGCCAACTGACCCATATCGAAAGCCACGTTCGCTGAGGGGAACGAATTCTTTGAAGAATTCGGACCGGAAAATTTGAATTTTCCGAAGTCCCGACATCAGTAGCTGTTCCTAACGCTTGCGATCGCGACGTGAAGACATCGGCTGGAACGCCACCCCGACATGCGCCTCGCAATAGGGCTTGCCGGTTTGGGCAGGCAGGCCGCAGAACCAGAAGTCTTCGGTTGCCGGATCACCGATTGGCCACTTACATGTCCGTTCGGTCAGCTCCATCAGGCCCAGCCTTATGGCGCCCTTCTCAACCTCGCGCACCGAGGCAAGTGCCTCGGGGCTGATTTCGTTGGCTGAACGCTGCGGCGGTAAAGGCTGGCCCGCGGGCACAATTGGTTTACGCACGTGCACAGCAACCTTGTTCTGCGGTGCCGGTGGCACAGCCGAGGTGGTTGCGGGTATCGGTTTCTTGGCCTCGGCTTTTTTAGCAGTCGCCTTGGGCTTGGCCGCCGCACGCGGCGTCGCGGTGGTCTTGGCCGCACTTTTGGACCCACCCCCGCCATTGCGATTGGACAGGCCCAACCGGTGCACTTTGCCTATCACCGCGTTGCGGGTTACTCCGCCAAGCTCTTTGGCAATCTGGCTGGCCGACTGGCCCTCGCCCCACATCTTTTTCAGTATCTCTACCCGATCGTCAGTCCAGGACATGTCTTTCTTCCATATCTGGGCGACCGCGCCGCCCTTCGCAAATTCAAGCGCCTATTTTAGTCATACAGACGGCCTATGCAAGCACCGATCATGAACTGATTAATCAACCCGGTGCACGCGCCCTTCCCGCCACGCCAAAAGGGCAGCCCCGGTAATGATGATCACCGCCCCCGTCAGGCTGTAAAAACCCGGAACCTCACGAAACACCAGAAAATCATAAGCACCTGCAAATACAAGCGTGGTATAGGAAAACGGTACGACAAAACTGGCATCAGCGCGCCGCATTGCCTGTATGAAACAGGCCTGTCCGACCGCCATCATGAAACCGATGGCCACCAGTGCGGCCCATTGAGCGGGCGTTGGCGGCTGCCAGATGAAAACTACCGCGACGC
>JAAEUB010000039.1 GCA_024227755.1 Paracoccaceae bacterium
ACCGATACGTTGATTGCCGAATTTGGGCCGGGGCAGTTTGAGATCAACTTTCACCATACTGACGATGTGATGTTTGCGGCCGATATGGCGCTGTGGTTTCGCCGTCTTGTGCGTGGAGTGGCACGCATGCATGGATTGGAAGCCACCTTCATGGCCAAGCCATATGCCGATGTTCCCGGCAATGGCATGCATGTCCATGCCAGCATTCTGGACGGTAAAGGCGCGAATATCTTTAACGCGGGGAAAGACCTTTCTCCCCGACTGAGGGCCGCAGTTGGTGGCGTCCTGAGCACAATGCGCGACTGCCAGGCGATCTTTGCGCCGCATATGAATTCCTACCGCCGCTTCCAGCCGGGATCCTTTGCCCCGTCGGCCCCTGACTGGGGTTTTGACAACCGCGCAGCTGCGGTTCGCCTACCCGAAACCTCGGGGCCAGGTGCGCGGCTGGAACATCGGATTTCAGGCGCAGACGTCAATCCCTATCTGGCAATCACCGCGATCCTTGGCGGTATGCTCTATGGGCTGGACAATACGCCCGACTTGCCTTTGCCATTGGACGATGTCGACGCAAGCCCCGCGCCTCCGCTGACAGACAATTGGAGCCAGGCCGTCGAAGACTTTAGCGCCTCGGAATTTACCGCCGAAGTCTTTGGAAGCCGTTACCGTGACCTATATGCACAGGTGCGACGTGATGAAATTGCCCAACTGACACGGGAAATCAGTCAGGTCGAGTACCGCACCTATCTGGGCCGCATGTAGCCGGGAAGTTCGCCGTCAGGGCCAATCCGGGCGCGTTAGGTGAAAAGCCCGACATATTCTTCGCGCATTTGCTTTTTCTGCACTTTTCCCATGGAATTGCGCGGCAGTTCTTTAACAAAAACAAACCGCTTGGGCTGTTTGAACTTTGCCAACTGCCCCTCAAGCCCGGCAGCAAGGCTGGCCTGGCTTTCATCGGCTCCCGGCAGCGGAACAACCACCGCCACCACGCCTTCACCGAAATCCGAATGCGGCACACCGATAACTGCGCTTTCCAACACTCCTGGCAGGGCATCAACCGCCTCCTCAACCTCTTTGGGATAGACATTAAAACCCCCGCTGATGATCAAATCCTTGCCGCGTCCTACAATATGCACATAGCCATCAGGATCAATCGTCCCCAGATCTCCAGTGATGAACCAGCCGTTTTCACGCAACTCTTCGGCGGTTTTTTCCGGCATCTGCCAATAGCCGGAAAACAGATTAGCACCACGCACCTCGAGCACGCCAATTTCACCATCCGGCAGGGTGTCGCCCGCCTGGTCGCAGACCTTAAGCTCGACCCCCGGCAAAGGAAAGCCAACCGTACCCGGCCGACGTTCGCCCTCATACGGGTTTGAGGTGTTCATATTGGTTTCAGTCATGCCATAACGTTCAAGGATGGCGTGGCCGGTCGTTTTACGCCACTCATCATGGGTCTCGGTCAGCAAAGGCGCTGAGCCTGACACGAACAAGCGCATGTTTTTCGCCGCCTCACCCAGCCCTTCTTCGTGCAACAGGCGTACATAGAACGTCGGCACGCCCATCAGCGCGGTGGCGCGCGACATCGCTGCCAACACGTCTTTTGCGTTGAATTTACGCATGAAAACACACGAGGCCCCGGCCAAAAGGGTAATATTCGTCGCCACAAACAGCCCGTGGGTGTGGTAAATCGGCAGGGCGTGTATCAACACGTCTTGCGCAGTAAACTGCCAGTAATGGCGCAATGTTTCACTGTTTGAGGCCAAGGCACGGTGGCTTAGCATGGCACCCTTCGAGCGCCCGGTTGTACCCGAAGTATAAAGGATCGCCGCCAGATCATCCGCCAGGCGTGCCACCGCGTGAAACCCAGGAATTTCGCTGGCTTGTGCATCGCGCAAAGTGCCGCTATCGGCACCCAGCGTTAACAAATGCGCCACACCCGCCGCATCGGCGACAGGTTTCAATTCATCCAACCGTGCCGGGTCACAAACGAACAGATGCGGGCGGGCATCGCCCAGAAAATATGCCACCTCGCCAGCCACATAGGCAGTATTCAACGGCAAAAAAACAGCACCTGCCAATACCGCGCCCAAGTATAACTCCAGCATCGCTATGGACTTGTCGGCCTGCACCGCAACCCGGTCGCCGGGCCTGACCCCCAAGCGCACCAAGGTGGCCGCCATCCGCTCAGCCCCTTTCCAGATATCGCCGTGGCTCAGGGTCGCTTTGTTTTCTGCATTCAGTAAAAATGGCGCTTCGGGTCTAACCTCCGCGGCTGCGGCCAGACGCGCGGCCAAATAGTTCATCTCGTACATTTCTTGCCCTCTAGAAAACACCTGGATCAATCGGTCCCAACGGCCCACCCACGGACATCTCGACAGCCCGCGCCACCGCTAACAGCTTTGCCTCGCCCCGTGGTGGGCCTATAAGTTGCAGGCCTACCGGCAACCCCCGCGGTCCCAACCCGAGGGGTACAGAAATCGCCGGAAGCCCGGTCACGGTTGCCAGGAATGCAAACCGCAGCCAGTCCATGTATCCCTCATGGATCACACCGCCGACCTCGCGCACCCATTCCTCGCTTTGCGTATGCGGCATGCAGCCCACAACCGGACAGGCCAGAACGTCAAAATCACCCAGCAATTTCAGCATATTGGCATATATTGTCGCACGGTTCAGATTAGCATCCGCAATATCATCCATCTGTAGGCCTTGTCCAAAACGGGTGTTTTCGGCCAGTGTCTTTTTGAAATGACGAGAAACCGCGCTTGGCATCCTTCGCGCCATAGTCGCCCACATTATGCCCCGCAGGGTATGATAGGTGCGTTCAAGCTCTGGCAATTCCGGGCATAGCTCCTCGACAACACCGCCCGCCGCCTCAACCCTCGACAGCCCCATGCGCAGGGCTGCGTCCATTTCGCCATCAACCGCAGAAAAACCACCGAGGTCAGGCGCAAACGCGATCCGTACATTCGGCGTTGCACGTGTAACCGCGTCCTGAAAGGGCATATCTGGCGCGGGGTAGGATATTGGAAATCTTGGCTCAAATCCTGCCATCGCATCCAGAAACAAGGCGCAATCCGCGACCGAGCGCGCCATTGGCCCTTGCACGCCCTCAATGATAAATCCGGCATCGGCCGACCCGCCTCCGGCCCGCCCAGGTGACGGACGCAAACCGACAATGCCGTTATAGGCGGCAGGCGTACGCAACGACCCGCCATGGTCTGAACCGTGGCTGAGCCAAAATTCCCCCGTCGCCAGGGACACCGCAGCACCGCCCGAGGAACCACCTGCATTCAGGTCGGTATTCCAGGCATTGAATGTAGGGCCAAAAACCTCGTTAAATGTATTTCCCCCGGCCCCCATTTCCGGTGTGTTGGTCTTGCCTAAAACTACGCCGCCACGAGCTTCTAGGAACTCCACAAGTGGGTCTGAAGCCTCGGGAACGAAATCCGACAACCCTTGAGTGCCTAATGTCGTGCGCACCCCCTTTACGGCGGTTAAATCTTTGATTCCAATAGGAAGTCCAGCCAGCCAACCAGGGTGACTCTGCGCATCTCCAAGGGTCATGGCCGCCTGTCTGGCCCGTTTCTCGCACAAGGTCGGCACCGCGTTAACCTTCGGTTCAACCTGCGCCATACGCGCGAGGGCGGCGTCTATCACCTCGTCTGGTGAAACCTCACCCGCCTTCAGCAATCCGACAACCTGGATCGCCGATTTGCCACATATCTCCGGCCCTGAAAACTCTGCCATGACGCCCCCCATTAAGCCACTTTACCCATAGTTGCGCCGGGCACAAGCGAGGCTTCTATGATGTCTCGGATGAGCGGTCAGTCAATTGGTTCAATCAGTTCCGGCCCCACCGCCCGGTTTGAGTTCACAGCTTTCGACACCCGGTGAAATCCCAAATCCTCGTCCTCTGGCGGATGCATTAACCGCGCCGCTCCTTTACCCTCTTCACCCAGCCACAGGCCCCAGTTACCGGGCTCGATCACCACTGGAACCCGGTGGTGAATGGAAGACATTGCCTTGTTTGCATCAGTTGTGACAATGGCGCAGCTTTGCTCGTCATCCTCACCCCAGCTTTGCCAAATACCGGCCAAGGCCATCGTTTCGGCACCGTTGCGGGTAACGTACCAAGGCAGGCGCTCGCCATCCTTTCCCTTTTCCCACTCATAAAATCCCGAGACCACAATGAGGCACCGCCTTTCACGCACCGCGGCCCGAAAGGCCGGTTTTTCAGCGATGCTTTCACTGCGAGCGTTAATCAAAAGCGGGCCATCCGTTGGCGTCTTGTACCAATGCGGGAAAAAGCCCCAGCGCATCGCCCCCAAACGGCGCGTGCCATCATCGCCGCGCACCACATGCACCATGTTGGTGGGGCAAACGTTGTAATTGGGCACCTCAGGCAAGTCGTTTCCGGGCACGGCATCAAACAATCCGGCCATGGCGTCGGTGGGTAACAAAATGGCAAAGCGCCCGCACATGCCCCACCTTATGCCACCGCTGCGCCAAAGCGCAAAAAGAAAAGGGCGCAGCAAATGCCACGCCCTTCGCCAATTGGGTTTTATACCCTTATTTCATAGTGATACGACCATCCAGATACGGCACAACCGGTCCCATCGCGGCCATGTATTCGGCCGTGACATCCGCCAGATCGGGTCCGAAATCATAGACGTTTTCAGCGCTGCGGAACATTTTGTAACCGTCACCACCGTTGCGAACATAGTTGTTTGACACAACGCCGTACATTTTCGCCGGGTCAATTGGCGCTCCAGCCACCATCACATCACTGATCCGGCTGCCAGCCTCTTGAGAGACATCAAAGGCATAGCTCATCCCCGCCACCTGCGGGAAACGACCCGCACCGTCTTCATGCTGGCTGACGCCATTTTCCAGCGCGGCCAGAAGGGTTTCACCACTGACAAAGAAGGTCGACAGAGTGTTCTGGAACGGTAGCACAGTCAGTACTTCGCCCATTGTCACCTCGCCCGCATCGATCGAGGCACGGATGCCGCCACCGTTTTGAATGGCAACGTCAATACCCTGAGCTTTCACCCGCGCCAGCATGGCGTCGGCAATGATGTTGCCCATGGCGCATTCTGCTGCCCGGCACGATCCGCGCTCGCCATCAATTGCTTCGGCAGTTTCGGCCACAACGCGATTGCGAATTTCCTCAAGCGGTGCAGCTGCTTCCACAATGCGCGCAACGGTGGCTTCGTCCTCGCCTACTGACGCGTCCATCGTGATAGGCTCGCCAGTTGCCTCGGTTACGTTACCGGCATCGTCAAATGTCACATTCAGCTCGCCCAGGAATTTGCCGTAAGCATAGGCCTGAACGATGGCCGTTGTCCCAACCATGGTTGGATATGGACCCACTGCGCGGTCGGATACATTCGACAGATAGGTGTTTGTGTGACCGCCAACGATCACGTCAACACCCGAGGTGCCTTCAGCGACGCGGATGTCGGTGTTATAGCCCGAGTGGCTCAGCACGATGATCTTGTTAACGCCTTCGGCAGTCAGTCGGTCAACCTCAGCCTGCACCGCACCCACCGGATCGGTGAATATGATGTTGTCACCAGGGCTGGCCAGTTCATCGGTGTCCTGTGGGGTAAGTCCGATCAGGCCAAGACGCTCGCCACCACGCTCAATGACGGTTGATTTAGCAAGCTTGTCAGCCAGCAAAGGCTCGCCCGAGACATCGGCGTTTGACATCAGAACCGGAAAGTTCACCGCATCCATGAACCCACGCAGCACTTCGGGGCCGTCGTCAAATTCGTGGTTACCCACGGTCATAGCATCATAGCCCAGCTTGTTCATCATTTCAGCCGCCAGCGCACCCTTGTAATAGGTGTAAAAAAGCGTGCCCTGAAATTGGTCGCCGCCCGAAAACAAAACGCTGTTATTAGAGCGCGCCCGCGCATCAGCGATTGCCGTCACCAGACGGGCCGTACCACCAAAGCATTTACCTTCGGTGTTATCCTCGGCCGAGCAACCCGAATCGTATTTCGAGATCGGCTCAAAGCGCGCGTGAAAATCATTGGTGTGCAGAATGGTCAGCGAATAATCGGCGGCAGCCATTCCGGAGGTCAGAGCTAAAGCGGCAACAGACGTCAGAATACGGTTGATCATGGGAACTCCCTAGTTTTTTTCGTTATCGAAACAGACTGAAGCATTTGCTGGTTCGAGTCAAAGCCCAAACCGGCGTTTTCGAAATCCCCACAACCCGCTCAGCCCTTGACGGGACGGCAGGCGCGTTGCATGTCAGCGTCATGCTGATCTACAAGATTTTCCGCGTTCCCGAATGGGCCGATCTGCAAAAGGCCGGGCAAACCAAAGGCGCGCCCATAGATGTGGCCGACGGTTTCATTCATTTTTCAACCGCCGCACAAGTGGCCGAAACCGCCGCGCGTCATTTTGCAGGGGCAGAAGACCTTGTGCTAAGCGCGGTAGACACCAAAGCATTGGGTCCTGATTTGCGCTGGGAACCGTCACGCGGTGGCCAAGACTTTCCTCACCTTTACAACACCTTGCACCTTTCACAAGTCGTCTGGACCAAATCATACCGATGTGTTGACGGCATCCATATTCTACCCGAGGGCGTGACATGAAACTAATGGAGCGTATCGGCCTGACAGTTTTGCACAAGTTTGACCCCGAAAACGCGCACAAGCTGGCTTTGGTCGCGATGAAAATGGGTGTTGTACCTTTGTCGGGAGTTGTTACCTCGGACCGGCTTAAGACCACGATCTGCGGCTTGGAATTACCCAACCCAGTCGGATTGGCAGCCGGATACGACAAGAATTGCGAAGTCGTCGATGAATTGTCACGCGCGGGGTTTGGCTTCGTCGAATGCGGCGCGGTGACACCGAAAGCTCAGGAAGGCAATCCGCGCCCGCGACTGTTTCGCCTGACCCGGGATCAGGCGGTGATTAACCGCTATGGTTTTAACAACAAAGGCATGGACGCCGCTGCCGCCAACTTGGCGCGTCGTCTGAACCGCCACAAGGTGCCGGTCGGCCTGAACCTGGGCGCTGGCAAGGACAGTGCGGATCGCCCAGGCGACTTTGCCAAGGTACTTGCCACATGCGGGAAACATATCGAATTCGCGTCGATAAATGTATCCTCACCCAACACTGAGGCCCTTCGAGATTTACAGGGCGAGGCCGCTTTGCGTGAGGTTATAGAACGGGTTATTGCAGTACGCGATGGGCTGAATAAGTACCTGCCGGTTTTTGTTAAAATCGCCCCGGACCTCAACCTTGAAGAACTCACCGGTATCGCTCGTGCCGCGCAAAAATCAGGTGCCGATGGCATCATCGCCACAAATACTACGTTGGAGCGTGAAGGTCTGAAAAGTGCAAGCGCAGGTGAAGCAGGTGGCCTTTCGGGCGCACCATTGTTCGAAATGTCCACCCGAGTGCTGGCGCAGCTTTCCGAAATCACGGGTGGAAAAGTGCCTTTGATCGGGGTTGGTGGCATTGGTTCAGCCGAACAGGCTTACGCCAAAATTCGCGCTGGCGCCCATGCGGTTCAGGTCTATTCGGCGCTGGTATATCAGGGCTTGTCTCTGGTCGAGGAAATCGCCTTGGGGCTGGACAAGCTGTTGGAGCGTGATGGGTTCGAGCATGTCTCAGAAGCGGTTGGAACAGGACGAAACGAGTGGCTGTGAGTGAGGCCATAATCTAGCGCAATTCGCGGTGCTTAAAGTCACGCCTGGCATGGACGTTACTTCACGAGCGCGCGATTGCTCCGGTAGTTTTTGCGAACTGCCCGGCCCCTATCGGTCGCGCGCCCGAAAGTGTGCTGGAAATGTTTTAACTGGCCGAGCGTTCAAGTGCTGGATACCGTAAGCCAAGCGTGACCCCGCGCATGATAAATGAGATCAAAAGCGCCGCCCACAGACCGTGATTGCCAAAGACAGGCACCAACGTCAGAATTGCCACCAGATACACCACCGCAGAGATAATCATCATGTTGCGCATGTCTTTCGTCCGGGTGGCACCGATAAAAATCCCGTCAAACAACCACGCAGCAGCGCCCACCAGTGGCGCCAGCACCATATAGGGCAAATATACACGTAAAGCTGCGCGTACATCGGTTGCATTGGTCATCACATCACCGATCCAGCCGCCAAAAACCGCAAAACCCAGCGCCAGCAGGACAACAATCCCCGCGGCCCATTGGCTGGTCAGCACTACCGCACGGCGCAGGGCTGGCCGGTTGCGCGCGCCCATCGCCTGCCCGACCAGCGTTTCAACCGCCGAGGTGGATCCGTCCATCGCGTATGAGGTAACGAACAGAAATTGCAACAGGATCTGGTTTGCCGCCAGCGTCACGTCATCAAACCCTGCGCCCAAAAACAGAAAGGAAACAAATATCGCCTGAAGCAAGGCTGAGCGGATCAGGATATCAAAGTTCACCATTGCCATCCGCTTTAGGATGACCCGGTCAAATACCCGCGCGGCATCGTGCCATGCCGGGTTTTTGAAAACGTCGCGGCACAGGTAGAGACCCAGAAAAAGCGCGCTCCATTCCGCTGCAAATGTGGCCCACGCCACCCCCGCAACCCCCCATTCCAGTTGCATTACAAGGTAGAAATCAAGTACGACGTTCAGCCCGTTCATTCCAAGTTGCAGAGCCAGAACCGCGACTGTTCTTTCGCGCGCCAATAGCCAGCCGGTAACGCCGTATAACGCAATTGCTGCCGGCGCTGACATGACCCGGATACGCATGTATTCGCGGGCCAATGCCTCGACCTCATCGGAGCCAGGGGAAAGGTAGAACGCCCCCCGGAACAACAGCCCTTGTAGCGCGATAATGCACAGCCCGGCACCTAACCCAATCACTATGGCACGCGACAACAGGGCCACAGTTTCAGCCTTGTCCCCGGCACCAATAGCTTGAGAAGTAAGACCGACCGTGCCCATGCGCAAAAAACCGAATATCCAGTAAATTGCGGTCAGGGTAATCGCCCCAAGCCCGACTGCTCCTATCGGTACAGCACTTCCCATTTGGCCCACCACCCCGGTATCAACCGCGCCCAGAATGGGCACCGAGGCATTGGCCAGGACTATTGGAATTGCGATCTTTGCAACCCTTTTATGGGTCAAATCATCCATTTTCTTTCAGGAATCGCGTTTCGGCATTAAAAAATGCCCGGTTGCCTGTGCATAAGGCCGGTCGCGATTATCCTGCCACGCCTCAACCCTGACAGAGGCATAACGCCTGCCCGAACGGATAATCCTCGCGCGCGCATAGCCGTCGCGTGGCAGGCCTGCACGCAGATAGTCAACGGTAATATCAATGGTCTTTGGCAGCGGCGGCAGGGTCGTGGGCGACAAGACGCTGGCGTCAATTCGCCCGCTTTCAATCTCATCCCACAAATAGGTCCAGCCCAGTTCTACGATCGCGCTGACCTCCAAAAACGCGGCAGTGCATCCACCGTGCAATGCGGGCAGGTAAGGATTTCCAATCAGCATTTGAGAGAACGGCAAAATAGCCGTCAACTCGTCACCGCGGCGATCGAAATTAATGCCCAGAAAGGCCGCATATGGAATGCTTTCGGTCAAAGCCGCAAGGGCACCGTCGCGCCGTTCTTTGACAACCTGCACGGGTTCCGGTGGCTGCTTCATTTGCCGCCCTCCGCCGTAAGTGCATCCAGCCCGTGATCGGCGGTGAAAGTGCCTGTGGCTGTCGCTACCGGGCGGCTTTCATCTTCGTCGGTTGCCACCGCACGCACAAAAGCAACGCTGCGGGTAACATGATAGCAGGTTGCGCGGGCGGTGATGCGTTGACCGGGGGTGGCGGGGCGCATGTAGTCAATGCGCAGGTCAATTGTCGCGGTGATATTCGGCGCTTTCTCATGGCTCATAACGGCCGCACCCGCACATGTATCCATCAAAGCCGAGACGGCTCCTCCATGGATCACACCCGTCTGCGGATCGCCAATGAAACGGCTGTCGTAATCCATTGAGATTACGGCCTTACCATCCGCAATTTCATAGGCCTGCATGCCAAGAGCCTTGCAATGCGGAAGCGCCTCGGTGAATTGACGTGCAACGGCTGTTTTCTCTTCCCGTGTCAGACTGGTCATTACCTTTTCCACAAATATATGTGCTGCCTCGCGTTTATTTGCTCTTGCAATGAACGAAGCAAGTGATAAATACCTTGTTAAGAATAGTTCTCATTTGCAGGTATCTTGTGACCGACACGATTATGCCCCAACCGCTTGCCGCTGCCCGTCACGGCATGTTTCGACCCAAGCGCCTGTTGATTGTCGCGCTCCTTGCGGGGCTGGCCATCGCACCGGGTGAGTTGGGCGCCGTCACCCGCGAGATGATGACTGATGCGTATACGCAGGTTTCGGTATTCGTAGCTGCGACCTTGCTGCTGTTCTATGGGGCCGAAAAGCTTTTCAGGTTTGACATCGGCAGCACCTTGAAGAATGCGCGCGCGGCGCAGGTGCCTTTGGCCGCGCTTTTGGGTTCAACACCCGGCTGCGGCGGGGCGGTGGTTGTCGTGGCCGCCTATTCGTCAGGCAATGTCGGCTTTGGCGCGGTTGTCGCGACATTGACCGCCACTATGGGCGACGCCGCTTTCCTCTTGATTGCCACCCGGCCCGACGCGGCCCTGGTGGTGTTTCCCCTGTCGTTTGTCGTCGGTATCCTGTCAGGCTGGATCGTTGATAAAGTCAACAAGATTGAGTTTCGCAGCGTCAACCAGGGTGCCTGTGAGTTGGCCCCGTTGATCGGCCGCACCCGCCCACAAGATTTCATATATCTGGCATTGGTGTTCCCGGGATTGGCTATTGGCGGGGCACAACTTGCACAAATTGAACTTACCAACGTTTTTGGGCTTGAGGCTGTGTGGATAGGTGTGGCCGGCATTTTCATCGGCCTTTTCATCTGGTCGACCTCTATTCTGGCAGCAATGACGAATACGAAAGACAGCCCCGTCACCCGAATGGCCGAAGAGACATCTTTCATTTCGGTCTGGGTAATCGGCGCCTATCTGGCCTATGAATATGTCTCGGTGTTTGCCGGGCTGGATATTGCCGAGGCATTCCAGACCATCGCACCGCTTTTGCCGCTGATCGCCATCCTTGTTGGCTTCATCCCCGGTTGCGGTCCACAGGTATTGGTGGCAACACTGTTCGTAAACGGCGTGGTCCCATTCTCGGCCCTGATCGGCAACGCCATTTCAAATGACGGCGATGCACTGTTTCCGGCGATTGCCCTGAACCCGCGTGCAGCGCTTGTAGCGACAGCTTATTCTGCCGTGCCCGCGTTGATCGTGGCCTATGGGTTTTATCTGTTCGCACCAAACTTCATGAACTGATTTGCGCAAGCGCGCGTTAGTCTTTACCCTGTCGCCAAGAACACGCAGCGACGGAGTAACATGGTGGATGACCGCCTGACATTCAAACAAATGTGCGCAAGGTTTGACGTGACTCCGCGCACCCTGCGGTATTACGAATATATCGAACTTCTGGCGCCTGAGCGGGAAGGCCGGACCCGGTATTACACCCCGCGCGAGGTTGCGCGTATGACCCTGATCATGCGCGGGCGCCGTTTTGGATTTCCGTTGGAAGAGCTGCGTCAATGGCTGCTGATCTATGATGAAAAGGGCACAGAAGAGCAAATGCGCGTCTGGGTCGAAATGGCTGATCGCCAGCTTTCTGAACTGGCCGAACGTAAAACTGATCTGGAGGAGGCAATCGGTGACCTTATGGCTTTGCGCGAGCAAACGGCAGCCTCTCTGAAATGACACTCTTACATTTTCATAACTCCAATCACCAAATCTTGAAATAACTTTACCTTGACGTAAACGTCAACTTATCCCTATATGAGTCGCAACCGAGGCTTTACGGGAGCACCCGAATGAATGACGAGTTACTGACGATCCGCCAGATGGGCGAGAAATATGACGTCACCGCCCGTACTTTGCGGTTTTATGAAGCTAAGGAATTACTCTCCCCGATCCGCGACGGGCAAAAGCGCCTGTTCACCAAACGTGACCGCGCCCGGCTAAAACTTATCCTGCGCGGAAAACGCTTTGGCTTTGCGCTTGAGGAAATCCGCCAGCTTCTTGATCTTTATGACATGGGCGACCAGCAACAGACCCAACTTCGCGCCACCTTTGATATAGGCCAGCGTCATCTGCAAACCCTGAAATCCCAGCATGAAGAACTGGCTGAGGCTATTGATGACCTTAGTGAACAGCTGGAATGGGGCGCTAGAATTCTCGCCTCTTTTGAAGCCAAGGACGCCGCCGAATAGTACCGAATAGTAAGGAACCGAATATGTCCAATTATACCCCACCAACCACCGATATGGGATTTCTGCTGCACGAAGTTTTACGTGCCGAAAACGCCGACATCCCCGGATATGAAGAGCTGACGCCGGATTTTACATCGGCCGTGCTTGAGGAGGCTGGCAAACTCGCGCGTGAAGTACTTGCGCCGCTGAATATCGTTGGCGACCGCGAAGGCTGCGTTTTGGAAAACGGCGTGGTCCGCACGCCAACCGGCTTTAAAGACGCTTTCGACCAGATGCGGGCCGGTGGCTGGACCGGGCTTGACTGCGACCCCGAATATGGCGGCCAGGGCATTCCATATTTGTTGGGTACTGCGGTGGGCGAGATGTGGGTCAGCTCAAACATGGCATTCAACATGTATCAAGGCCTGACCCACGCGGCCTATTCCGCCATCCATACCCATGGTTCTGAGGTTCAAAAAGCGACATTCCTCGAACGTATGGTTTCGTGCGAATGGACCGGAACCATGAACCTGACCGAACCCCATTGCGGCACAGATCTGGGCCTGATGCGCACCAAGGCCGAACCCACGGGCGACGGCACCTACAAGATCACCGGCACCAAGATATTCATATCGGCCGGCGACCATGACCTGTCGGAAAACGTCATCCATCTGGTACTGGCAAAGATCCCCGGCGGGCCTGAGGGCATCAAGGGTGTGTCCCTGTTCATCGTGCCCAAATATGAGGTCGAGGACAATGGCACCCTTGGTGGTGCCAACAATGTCTCGGTCGGGGCGCTTGAAGAAAAGATGGGGATCCACGGCAATTCGACCTGCGTGATGAATTTTGACGGCGCCGTCGGCACCCTTTTGGGCGAAGAGCATAAGGGCCTGCGTGCCATGTTCACCATGATGAATGAAGCACGTATTGGTGTTGGCCTGCAGGGCTATAGCCAAGCCGAAAGTGCCTATCAGGCGTCCCTTACCTATGCCCGCGAGCGTTTGCAGGGTCGCGCAGTAACCGGGGTTGAAAACCCGGATGGTCCGGCCGATCCGTTGATCGTCCACCCCGATATCCGCCGAAACCTGATGGATCAGAAAAGCTTTGTTGAGGGCGCGCGCGCACTCACCTATTGGGGCGCACATATGATCGACCGTGATCATAGAACCAGCGACGATGATGCGCACGGACTGATCACCCTGCTGACTCCGGTTATCAAAGGCTTCTTGTCCGACAAGGGCTTTGAGATGGCAGTGCAGGCACAACAAGTCTTTGGTGGCCACGGCTATATTGAAGAGCACGGGATGAGCCAATTTGTCCGCGATGCCCGCATCACCATGATCTATGAGGGTGCCAACGGCGTTCAGGCGCTTGACCTTGTGGGCCGCAAACTGGCGGCCCGCGGGGGCAAACCGCTAATGGCGTTCTTTGATATGGTTAAAGGCTTTAACAAGGAAAACAGTGACAATGAGGACTTGCAGGATGGTTTTCTTGAGCCTTTGAAATCCGCCTCAAAAGACCTTCAGACAGCGGCTATGTTTTTCATGGAAAACGGTATGAAAAACCCCAACGCTGCTTTGGCCGGGTCTTATGATTTCATGCACCTTTTCGGTCACGTTGCCCTTGGATACATGTGGGCGCGCATGGGGTTGGCTGCCAGTGAAGCCTTGAAAGCGGGCAATGGTGACGCCACGTTCTATAAGACAAAACTCGCCACCGGACGCTATTATATGGCACGCGCGCTACCGGCCACGAAAATGCACCTTGCCCGCATCCAGTCCGGTGCCGATCCGGTCATGTCCCTTAAGCCCGAGGAGTTTTGATGCCCAAACGCTTTCGCCTCACCCGGCGTTTTCCTGTCGCTATGACGGAAGACGGCTATCGACGTCTCAAGCGTTTTGCAAACGATGCCGGGCTTGACGAAGGTGAGGCGCTGAGCTTTCTTTTCGAGAACTTTGAAAGCGTCATGGACGAGGATAACCTGACCCACCGTCTGCGTATATTCAATTCCGAGTTAGAGGCGCGAAAAAGGTGAGGGCAATAAGTACTGAAATGTCTGGACGCCTCCGGCGGGAGTATTTGTTCCAAGATGAAACCCGGATGTCGATCCCGCCCCAACGGGCAACAGCCCTTGCTTGGGGCAGGATCTTAAGGTTCTTCACCTTGGACGGCCATCGGCTCTCCAGCCTGTACCGTATCTTTGAGATTGAGGTATTAACCTTAACAAACACTTATCATCTACCTGCCCACCTTCATCTTGGCAGAAATACTCCACGGGGGTCCGGGGGTGTGAAACCCCCGGCTCCGTCACCTCAAATCTGGAGAATCTTATGACAATCAAACTCTACTGCTTCGGCGAAAGTGGCAACGCCTACAAGGCAGCACTGACACTTGAATTGTCAGGCCTCAAATGGGAACCGGTTTATGTAGACTTTTTCGCCGGCGAAACACGCTCGCCGGAATTTCGTGAGATTAATCCAATGGGCGAAGTCCCGGTGATGGTTGATGGAGATATTACCCTCAGCCAGTCCGGGGTCATACAGGATTACGTCAGTTCAAAATCCGGCAAGCTGGGCGGGCGCTCAGCCGCTGAGCGGCGAGAGATCCTGCGCTGGCAGTTTTGGGATAATCACAAAATGTCCAGCCAGGCCGGGCTTACACGCTTTTTGATGAATTTCCTGCCCGAAGACAAACGCCCCGCTGAAGTCATTGCCTTCCAGCAGGGTCGCCTAAAAGCCGCTTATCACGTGCTTGAGGCTGAGTTGACCAACCGTGACTGGCTGGTCGGTGACATGCTGACCATTGCTGACATATCATGCTGCGGCTACCTGTTTTATCCCGAACCTTTCGGGTTTGAACGTGCCGACTGGCCCCATATCGATGCCTGGCTGACCCGTATCGAGGACACGCCCGACTGGAAACACCCCTATGACCTGATGCCCGGCAGCCCCGCTGACCGCGCCTGAACTATGCCTGATGAGGAGAATGAAATGACCGACGCCTATATCTACGACACCGTGCGCACCCCGCGCGGCAAGGGCAAGAAAGACGGAACACTTCACGAAGTACCCGCCGTTCGCCTGTCCGCTTTGGCTCTTAACGAGCTGAAAAACCGCAACAACCTTGTAGGCCACGCGGTCGAGGATGTTATTTGGGGCAACGTCACCCAAGTAGGCGAGCAGGGCGCTTGTCTGGCACGCTCGGCGGTGTTGTATTCCGACCTTGATGAACGCATCCCGGGTGTCTCGATCAACCGTTTCTGCGCTTCTGGCCTGGAGGCCGTGAACATGGCCGCCAATCAGGTGCGTGGTGGTGCCGGTGACGCCTTCATCGCCGGTGGCGTCGAAAGCATGAGCCGGGTGCCGATGGGTTCAGACGGCGGCGCAATCGCTGCAGACCCACATCTGGCAATGAAATCCTATTTCGTACCACAGGGCATTTCCGCCGATATCATCGCCACCAAATATGGTTTCACCCGCGACGATGTTGACGCCTATGCGGTTGAAAGCCAAAAACGCGCGGCAGCCTCACGCGCCGACGGTCGTTTCACCAAGTCGGTGTTCACCGTCAAGGACCAGAACGGTCTTGATATCCTCGGGCAGGACGAAATGATCCGCCCCACGGACATGCAGGCCCTTGGCAGCCTTAACCCCAGCTTCAAAGCGATGGGCGAGGTGATGCCAGGCTTTGATACGGTTGCTTTGATGAAATATCCTGAACTTGAGCGCATCAATCACGTGCATCACGCCGGCAACTCGTCAGGTATTGCCGACGGGGCCGCCGCGGTGCTGATCGGCACACGCGAATACGGCGAGCGGATGGGCCTTAAACCACGCGCTCGCATCCGCGCAACCAGCCGGGTTGGCACCGATCCAACCATCATGTTGACCGGACCAGTTCCGGCCACCGAACGGGTTCTGGCAGCCGCTGGCATGGAGATTGGCGACATTGACCTTGCCGAGGTCAACGAAGCCTTTGCTTCTGTCGTCTTGCGGTATCTGCAATATTTTAACGCTGACCCAGACAAAACCAACGTCAATGGCGGCGCAATCGCCATGGGTCACCCGCTGGGCGCGACAGGTGCCGTGATCATGTCGGTCCTTCTGGACGAGCTTGAACGCTCGGACAAAGAGGTTGGCCTGGCCACGCTGTGCATAGGCTCGGGCATGGGTGCCGCAACTATCATCGAACGTGTGTAAGGAGAGAAGAAAATGAGCGATTTTACTTACGACGTTGACAGCGACGGCGTCGCTACTATTACCTGGGACTGCAAAGATAAGTCCATGAATATCATGTCGTTTCAAGGTTTTGACGATCTTGATGGACTTGTTCAGACCGCACTGAATGACGATAATGTCAAAGGCGTGATCATCACTTCGGGCAAAGACAGTTTTGCCGCTGGCATGGACCTTAATGTGCTGGCACGCCTAAAAGAAGAAAGCGGGGATAATCCCGCGCAGGGCCTTTTCGATGGGCTTATGCATATGCACGCCATTCTGCGCAAGATTGAACGCGCCGGGATGGACCCAAAGACCAACAAGGGCGGCAAACCGATTGCCTGCGCCATGCAGGGCACCGGTATGGGTATCGGGTTTGAAATCCCGCTGACCGGCCACCGTCTCGTTGCTGCCGACAATCCCAACGCCAAGAGCGGCCTGCGCGAAAGCATCGTTGGCCTCTTTCCCCGTGCCGGTGGGACCTCG
>JAAEUB010000040.1 GCA_024227755.1 Paracoccaceae bacterium
TCCCATTCCTGATTGCCGTCCGCAACCATCGCTTCCAGCCGGTAACGCTTGTAGCTTTCAAATGTCGGCGGAACTTTGTCCAGCTCGACCTCGGCCTTGGACCATTCGCCAGCGCGGATCAGCGCATCGGCCAGGTCAACCCGGTCATTATTGGTCACCTCGTCCGAGGCCACGACCTTTGTCCAGACCTTGACCGCATCGGGTGCGCGTTTGGCTCGGACCAGAGATTTGCCCAAGCCTCGCATAAGGTCCATGCGTCCGGGATTATCAGTGACTGCGCGCTGGAAATAGGTCACAGCCTCGTCCGGGTCGCCGACGGTCAGCATGATATCGTTGAGGTTGGTTTCGTCTATGACATTGACGTTTGAGATGGTGCGTTCAACGTCCGCATCGCGTGCTTCATCACAGGCCGATAAAGCCAAGGCTCCGCCAAAGCAGAGTGTCAGAAAAATGGGGTGGCGCATTTTGCGTCCTTTTACTGCTCGATCCTCACTTCGCTTGAGTGGCCGCTTAGATTGATGACAGAAGCAGGTAATCCCCCGCCCCCCGCCGGACCAGTGCGAAATTGTTGTTATCCCCTTCATCGTACAGGGGATTTTCAAGATTTGCGAGTGCTAAGCGCAAATTCTCGCGGATTTCAGGCGAATTGCCGCTATCGAGCGCAAATGCGACCTTAAAGACACGCGATGCCTCGCCGATCTGGCCGGTTTCCATCAAAACGACACCTAAATTGTTCCAGGCAGGAACGAAGGTTTCGTCTTTTTCCGTGGCCTGACGCAAAAGCCTTTCAGCCTGACCCAGGCGACCCAAGTGCAGATTGGCCGAACCCAGGGCCGACAAAACGTCGATATTAAATCCGTGATCCGCAGCCGAACGCAGGTAGCTTTTCAGCGCCAGTTCATATTCGCCTGCCGCCATCAGCCGGTGGCCGACAATCAGGCCATCCACACTTTCCTCGCCGCGCGGGACACCAGCGGGCGCATAGGGGTCAGCGCCCGGTCCAAACTGCCCCGGTGCAGCACAGGCACTTAGCAAGGCGGCGGCTGTTATGATCCTTAAAATGGCTCACCTCTAGAGTTTTGCCGAGCTTAGCAGCACATAGATACCGTAAACCGATGGTCCGATCAGGATGATCAGAAGCGGCGGTACCGTCAGCATCATTGTGGCAAGTGTCATCTTGGTGGGCAAGGTGTTTGCTTTCTCTTCGGCCCGCATTACCCGTTTATCGCGCATTTCTGCGGCATAAACCCGCAGCGCTTCGGCAATTGACGTCCCGAACGTGGTTGACTGGATCAGCACGGTAACAAAGCTGGTAACATCCGGCACGCCGGCGCGTTCGGACATATCGCGCAAAACCTGGATGCGGTCCTTACCGGCCTTCATTTCCTGTGCAACGATCTGGAACTCGTCCGCAAGTGCGGGAAAGCCCGCGCGGATCTCGGTCGCGACGCGAATGATCGACTGGTCCAGGGATTGCCCGGCCTCAACGCAGACCAGCATCATGTCCAGCGCATCGGGAAAGCCGTTCGTGATCGCCTCTTTGCGTTCATCGACCCGGCGGGTGATCCAATATTTCGGCGCCATATATCCAACCACGCCGGGGATCAGCACGGTCATCATCATTTTTTTGACCGAAACGTCCCCGTCCCCGCTGTTTGCCATCGTATAGATCAGGCCAAGCGCCAAAAACCCCAGCCCCATCGAAAACTGAGCAAAGAAGAACATGCGCACGGCATTTTTACTTTTATACCCGGCCTGAAGCAGCTTGAGCTGAATTGAGGAATACTCCTCTTCATCCTGTGGCTCCAAGAAGTTTGAGAACTTCTCAAGCTTGTCATGACCCGTCGCGGTGCGCAGAGCTTGCTGGCTTTTACCAGCATGTTCATCGGCGCGTGTCTTTTTTAACTTGTCGAGCGGATCGGGTTTGGTTTTCATCAAGATAGGCAAGGTGCCAAGGGCCAGAAGGATACCCAGAATCCCGACAGCTATCAGCGGCCCGGTCGGGCCGAGAAGATCCGTCAAAATGTTGGTGATATTGTTTAACATAATGCCCCCTATACCTTGATATTCACAAGCATTTTCATGACGAAAACATTGGCAATAAGAAATGCCGCCACCACCAGACAAGCCGGGATGAAGACCGAAGTTTCCTTCACCTCGTCATAGTAATTTGGCTGGATGACGTTGATCATCACCAATGCACCCAGGGGAAAGCCTGACAGGAATGTACCAGACCATTTTGCCTCGGCGGTGATCGCTTTGACGCGGCGAAACAGCTTGAAGCGCGCCCGGATCACCTTGGCAAGACCGTCAAGGATTTCAGCAAGGTTGCCGCCTGATGTTTGCTGGATTGTCACGGCCACGGCCAAAAAGCGCAGATCCTGCATATCCATTCGTTCAGCCAGCGACTTCAAAGCTTCGCCGACATCGCGGCCATAAGCGTTTTCGTCCGCGATAACGCCCATTTCCGTGCCAAGAGGGTCTGCAACCTCTTTTGAAACGATCTGAATTGCAGAAGAAAAGGGGTGACCGACGCGTAGGGAACGCACCATTAGTTCAACCGCGTCAGGCAATTGTTCTTCGATCATTGCCAAACGCTTTTTGGCCTTATTGTTGACCCAGACATAGACCGCGCCAATTCCCATTGCGACGGAAATGGCGGCGCGCACCGGCGCTTCGGTTTCGGTTCCAAATGTCAGGCCGACAAAAGCCACACCCATCAGGGCGAACATGATCATGATCAGCTGTGGCGGGCTGAAAGCGATGTTGGCCTTTTGCGCCTTTAGCGCCAAGATCGAATAAAGCGGGATGCCCCTGAATTTCAGGTGCTGCCCCATCTCTTTGCGAAGCTGTTCCAGGACCTGTTCGCGCGCCGCACCTTTTTCAAGCATATCCAGACGGCGGTTTACACGGCTATTCAGGCTGATCGACTTGCCAAAGACGGTCAGATAAACGCCTTCCACCAAGACCAGAACGGCAATGAATATCAGGCCATAAATGATTGGTTCTGCACTAATCATCATAAGCGTTACTCCCCAGAAGCAGGTTCAAAAAGTGTGGCGGGCAGATCGAAACCCCATTGACGGAAACGATCCGAGAAATGCGAACGCACGCCGGTGGCGGTAAAGCGGCCGATGATCTTGCCGTCGGGTTGCAGCCCAAGGCGTTCATAGCGGAATAATTCCTGCATCGAAATTACCTCGCCTTCCATGCCGGTAATCTCGGTTATTGAAACCATGCGGCGCGAGCCGTCCTGAAGGCGGCTGATCTGTACAAACAGGTTCACAGCAGATGCAATCTGGTTGCGGATCGCCTTGAGCGGCATTTCAATACCGGCCATTGCAACCATGTTTTCAAGGCGCGAAACAGCATCACGGGCCGAGTTCGCGTGGATTGTCGTCATTGAACCGTCGTGGCCGGTATTCATCGCCTGCAGCATGTCGATAACTTCTTCACCGCGGGTCTCGCCAACGATGATGCGGTCGGGGCGCATACGCAGGGCGTTTTTCAGACAATCGCGCTGGCTGACAGCGCCTTTGCCTTCGACATTTGGCGGGCGGCTTTCCATGCGTCCCACATGGGTTTGCTGAAGCTGCAATTCGGCGGTGTCTTCGATCGTCAGAATGCGTTCATTATCGTCAATGAAGCCTGACAGGGCGTTCAGGGTGGTGGTTTTACCCGAGCCGGTACCGCCGGAGACGATGATGTTAAGTCTGGTTGAAACTGCCGCCTGAAGATAGACCGCCATTTCCTCGGAAAAAGCGCCAAAATCAACCAGTTCGTCAATACCCAGCTTGTCCTTTTTGAATTTCCGAATTGAAACTAGGGAGCCATCGACAGCAACCGGAGGCACCATGGCGTTAAAGCGCGAGCCGTCGGCGAGGCGGGCGTCAACGTGCGGGTTGCTTTCATCCACACGGCGACCCACCGCCGAGACGATCTTGTCGATGATCCGCAAAAGGTGACGTTCGTCCTTGAAGGTAGTGTCCGTCAGTTCAAGCCGTCCGGCGCGTTCGACAAAGACCTGATTGGGGCCGTTCACCAAAATATCGTTGACGGTTTCGTCTTTCAAAAGCGTTTCTAACGGGCCAAGGCCGGTCACTTCGTCATAAAGGTCCTGATTGAGCTGCCGGCGCTCTTCGCGGTTCAGTACCAGCCCCATTTCTTCCAGCGATTCAGAGGTGATCGCCATGATCTCGGCGCGCAAATCTTTTTCTGTGGCGGATTCGAGGGCCCCAAGGTTGAGGTTATCAAGAAGCTCTTTGTGCATCTCAAGCTTGATGTCACCCAAACGTTCCTTGCGCTTGCGTTCCTTGTCTGCCGCAGGTGAGCGGGCTTCGACCTTGGCCGGAGTCCGACGCACAGTTTTCTCGGCGGGCTTAGCTTGTACTGCCACCTGCTGTTTCGCCGGTGCGGTGCCGGGTTTTTCTTCCAGGCCGGATTTTTTGTAACGCGAAAACAAAGCGGTATTCCCTATTTACTGGCGACAGCCGCGGATTTTGCGGTGTCGTGCACAGATTGTGCAAGTTTATGAATTTCCTTGCGAAGCGGAATTTTTGGTGCTGATTCAGCCAGCGGCAAACCATGGTCGCCAGCCTGTACAACCGGCTTGCCGCCATCGGGCAAGTGCACCTCGATCTTGATATCAAGGCTTTCGGCCAGACGCTTGACGCGCGACTTACCATTGAGATCGGTGAATTTTGGGGCGCGGTTGAGCACATAGCGCAGTTTCTTAACCGGCAATTCCTCGGATTTGAGGGCGCGGATGAAGCGCAACGTGTTCTGGGCGCTGCGCATATCAAGTTCTAACGTGGTGAAATAGACATGAGCGGCCGAAAGCACGGTTTCTGTCCATTGCACAACTGTCGAGGGCATGTCCACAACGACATAGTCAAAATTTGAACGCGCCGTGCTGATGATCTTTTCGATATCTTCCTGGGTCAGAAGGTCAAGCGGCAGCATTTCGGTCGGCGCTGTTAATACATGCAGTTTTTCGTTGAAGGTCAGTAAGGCCTGCATGAAGCTTTCTTCATCCATCGCTCCGGTATCTGACAGGAGTTCATAGACCGCTTCACGCCGTGGCAGGTCCAGAAATGTCGCGACCGAGCCATATTGCAGATCGAGATCCAGCAAACAGACCCGCGGTCCGTCATCTTTGTCAATGCAGGCCAGTTCCCATGCCAGGTTAACAGCGAAGGTGGTGGCACCGGTGCCTCCTGCCAAACCCTGAACCGGCAACAGCACGCCCTCAAGATTTCCACCCACGGGTTTTATTCGACTGACTTGTTCTTCGTTTACCACCTCGTTGGGGGGGGAAGGCGGCTTGGTCATCCGCTCAATCGCGTCTTTTAGCGCGTCTTCCGGCAGCGGGTAGGGGATAAACTCCTCGGCCCCCATCTTCAGAAGCTGGTGCAGGGCGATCGGGGTGACTTCTTCGGCGATAACAAGAACTTTAATGCCTTTAGCCGTCGCGGCTTTGATAACCCCGACGAGCATGTCCATATTGCTTTCGTCCTCGGCATCCATGGCAATGGCGGCAAATTTCAGAGCTTCGGCGTCGGGCTGAGAGAAGAAAGAGGCTGCATCGGCAATCGACAGATCACCCCAGGTTTCCCCGAGTTCAGCCTCCATGTCCTCAATCAGCAAATCGAAGTTTTGAACATCGCGCGCCACTGTGCAGGCAACGATCGGTGCATGTTCTGTCTGCATAGCCACAGCGGTACTCATACCTTCAAGTCCTTCCAGTTGCGGCCCTTTGCGTCGCACCCGAGACTTCCAGCCCGGCTAATCCGCAAGAGCCCCGCACGGGCAAAGCCCGCGTACTACTCCCAGTCGATGAATTAATGACAGGCAATATTGGCAACATTGGGGCTAAATAACCGTAATTATTCGTTCATTTAGAACGATCAGGACGGCCCAATAGGGGGCATATAGCTGTGAATTGTATCGGTTTTATGAAAAAAGCCGACATGGATACGTCGGCTTTTAGATAATTTTGGCGTGATTGTGGTTGTTAGAGCGCTTCGAGATAACTTTGAAACACAATGTTTTCTCGAAGCGCTCATAACCGCAATAGGTTGCGGGCGTTTCGACCTAACGTTGTCTCAACCTTAAGTCAAAACGCTTTAACCACCAGCACCGGTCTCTGTCAGGGTTTCAAAGCCGGGTGGCGGCACCGCTGATGTCACATATTCACGGAATATCACCTCGGCGTATTTTCCGTTCAGGATAAGTGGATGATTTTGCACGAAACCTGACACCTCTGTCACCGTGCGCCGGTTACGCCTTTCGCGGTCCTCGGTCACCACGATGGGTTGGTTTTCACCGTGCGAAACCACAGCTTGCAATCGCGAACGAGAAATACCGAGGCTGGAGAGATAGGACACAACTGCGCGCGCGCGCCTCAGGCCAAGTCTTTTGTTATAGGCGTTCGAGCCGACAAGGTCGGTATGGCCAAAGACTTTGAAGCGCACTTCGGGAAACTGACGGATCCAGACAGCCTGATGGCGCAGAACCGCGCGGGCGGTTTCGTCAAGTTGGGCAGAATTGAAGGCAAAATTGACCGTATCCTCGACCTCACCGGAAAAGCGTCCTGCCAGATCAATGACATAGCTTTTTTCGCCGGATTGAATTTGGGTGTTGTTCATTGTGGCATTGCCAAATGACCCGGTATCAAGAGAAGCTCCAGCTTCCTGGAACCAGCCAACATTATTCGCGCATCCGGCCAAAAGTGCTATGGTCGAACCGGCTGCCAGCAGGGGTGTTAAACGTTGCATCTTCATCGCCTAGTCCTCCATCACATAGCCGTAGGAACCCGCAAAGTCCTGCTGCGCAACCTCGCCCGCGGCACCCGAAGTGGGTGTGGTGGCGACGGCAGTGGTCCCATTGAGGAACAATTCAGCCTCGGTCGGTGGGCGAACACGATCTGTGGGCAAGGCCAGTGCTTCGCCACGTGTCGGCGTTACAAGATGCGGGGTGATTATGATCACCAACTCGCTTTGGTTACGTTCATAGTCAACAGAGCGAAATAGTGCGCCAAGAATTGGAATGTCACCCAGCCACGGGACCTGTCCTTTCAGGTCTTGGAAATCATCCTGCAAAAGCCCGGCAATGGCAAAGCTTTCGCCGTCGCGCATTTCCACCGTGGTAGAGGTTTCGCGGCGTTTAAAGCCATCTACTGAAAAATTTTCGCTCACAAAGCTGACTGTCGGGTCAATGCCGGAAACTGCGGCAACCATTTCGATATTGATGATATCCTGATCGACCACACGGGGGGTGAACATCAGCTCAATCCCGAAAGGTTTATAGGTAATGAAAATACCACCTTCTTCATCAATAACTGGAATGGGATATTCGCCACCGGCGAGAAACCGTGCCTCCTGCCCGGACAGGGCGGTCAGGTTGGGTTCTGCAAGCGTGCGGATAAAACCTTTGCTTTCAAGGGCCTCAAGGAGGACGCTGAATTCAAAGGCCCCAATGCCAACACCAATGTCCATACCACCTGTTGCGTTGTTAAGGCTGGTGCCGGTACTCATGTCGACGCTGACCCCGCCATCTGTACCTACGAGCCCAATGCCTGAGGAAAGTGCCTTGGTAACCGAGCGGCTCATTTCAGCAAAGCGTACCTTCAGCATCACCTGCTGGGTTCCGCCAACCGACATCAGGTTTGAAACCCGGTCGGGCGCATAGCGTTCAGCCAGTTCAAGGGCCCGGTCAAGACGGGCGATTGAGCTGACGATACCCGACATGACGATGCCGTCATTTGCAGTGCGCACTTCAATTGGTTCACCAGGAAGGATCTGGCGCAAACGCTCTTTAAACTCGGCAACGTCCGGGGTGACCTGCACCTCGACATTGGTAATAAGGCGCCCATCGGGGCCTAAAAGAGTTAGCGTCGTGCGACCTGGTGCCTTGCCAAGCACATAGATTGTGCGATCCGACAAGGTTGAGATATCCGCAATGCCGGGATTGGCGATGGACAATTCTGCGAAAGGTGCATCACTCTCTACCACAACCGCACGGTTCATTGGCACTTGCAACGCACTGGATGCAGCCCCGCGCATGACCCGCAGCGTTTCGGCTGACAAGATTGAAGGTGTGGCCGCTAGCCCACAAACAAGACCCAAAAGGGCCGCGGAAATTATCTTCTGAATTTTCATGTGATCCTGCCTCTCCGATCACGCCTCATTTATAGGGTCTAGTGCCCAATTGCCTCGCACAATGCCTGACTTTTTATTTATTTGCAAGAATCAATAACTTGGGCGTGTATTTTCATGTGGATAAGTCGCAACACTCTGCCAAATATAGACATATTCATCAATATCGAGACCATATCGGGTAGGATTGTTCCTCCGCCAAACCCGGGCCAAGCGGAAAACTGCCACCTGAAAACTTCGCGTTTGGCGTGTAAAGGCCTGCCCGAAATCCCCAGTTTCATCCGGCCGGTACAGGTCGGATTATTCGGTTGGGCAGGCCACGGGAGTTTCGACAATCTCAGCCCCGCGCCGGGTTTTGATCGTACAGACCTGTGCTGCCTGTTGCACCTGCCGTTGCTGTATTGTGATGCCCAAAAGCTGGTTTTGGTCAATTTCGACCGCTCGCGACACTGTATCGTCTTCAGCACCGACCAAAGACAGGCTGAGTTTACCGGTAGACTGTGCCTGGGCAAGCGCGGCGACCTGCTGAGGGCTGGATTCTACCGTAACCGTGCGCGCGATAGTGGGCGAGGAGCGGTCGGTGTCGGCGGTTTGGTCGATAGCGATGATGGTGACGCCGGCCTCAATCAGGGTGGTTATGGCCTGCGCACGCTCTTCTTGCCCGTTTATCGCTGCTTGCCCGGTCCAGTAGATGTCTACGCGATCACCGGGACGCAGAAAGCCAGATACGCCCGAGGCAACGTCAACCTTGATCGCAAATGCGCGCATCCCTTTGGCAAGACGTGATGATACCCCCGCATCGGCGCCGGGTGCCGTGACTTTGACCGCCAAAACCGCTTCATGTTTCTCCATCGTACGCAGAACCGAGCGAAAACGCGGCGCGCCTTCCGGAAACAGCTCTTCTATAGACAAGAACGTACCTTCAGGGATGGCGGTTTCCGGCCAATGCACGATGTGAATATTTTCTTCGGTTATCTGCTAGCCATATCGCATCTGCTCATTGACCACAAATACCGGCACTGTCGGAACAATTTTTGCCCGTGCCGCCCGTTCGGCCGCCAATTGTGCATTTTGGGCGCCAATAAAGTCACGCGCCATATAGACAGCGAACCCTGCCAGGCCAAGGCCAAGGATCAAGACAAGTCCGAATACCAGTCGCATGTGTAGTCCTTTCGGTGAGCGGCCGTTTTGGCCGCAAAAAAATCAATTCCCTGCCTGCCTAAATCTAAAATGCGGCAAAATATTGGACAAAGAGTGAATTTCAGGCGATTTGGTGCAAAATTGGCAATAATGCTCTGGGAGCCCTAAAACGAGAAAGGGCCGCGCCTTTTTGCAAAGACGCAGCCCTGTTCGAGTTTTTGAAAGCTTAGTGGCTATAGATGCCCATGGTGGACAGCTCGCCCGAGATCGAGTCGGCCAGAGTAGTTGTACCGCCGGAAACTGATGTCAGAACGGCAATGCCGAGGCCAACGATAGCAGCTGTCAGAACAACCCAGTCAACGGTGACTGCGCCGGATTCGTCTTGAAAGAATTTGTTGAACATTTTCATGATTTTTCTCCTGGTTGGGTGGATGTGTTAGGGATGTTAGTGGCTATAGATGCCCATGGTGGACAGCTCGCCCGAGATCGAGTCGGCCAGAGTAGTTGTACCGCCGGAAACTGATGTCAGAACGGCAATGCCGAGGCCAACGATAGCAGCTGTCA
>JAAEUB010000041.1 GCA_024227755.1 Paracoccaceae bacterium
CCTTTTTACAGCGTGTCGCAACGCAAGGAGTACCGCAGTGACTATGTCGATGAACCGTCGGTCTTTATTAAAACTAATGGGTACAGGCTCAGCCGCCATGGGCGCGCTGACAATGTCGGGTTGTACAGGCAGTCCTTCCGCTAACAGTGATTTTGCCTGGAACGATCAGGCCAACGCCATCCGAGCGCGTATTGTGCCGCCGAGCTTTCCATCACGCAGCGCGGTTATTACCGAGTACGGCGCCAAAGCGGGCAGTGGCGAGAATGTCGGTGACGCCATTCACGCCGCGATTGAAGCAATTGCAAAACAAGGTGGTGGCCGTGTAGTCGTACCGAAAGGCGAGTTTTACACTGGTCCGGTTCACCTCAAATCCAATATCAATTTGCATATTGAGGAAGGCGCAACGCTGCACTTCATCCCGGAACCAGAACTGTACAAACCCTACGTGTTCACCCGCTGGGAAGGCACGGAACTCATGGGATATTCGCCGCTTATGTATGCGTATGAACAAACCAATGTAGCCATTACAGGTAAAGGCACGCTGGAAGGTGGCGGTAGCCCAACCCAGTGGTGGCCCTGGAAAGGCAAATGGAAAGAGGCAGAC
>JAAEUB010000042.1 GCA_024227755.1 Paracoccaceae bacterium
ACCCGAGACCGGAATGCGGATCGCTGTCGTCCGATTGTCGCGGCCCCAGTCCAGGTTGATGGGTGCTGCATTGTCTTTCACGTAGCGGCGATAAGAATTGACATATGGCGCAAAAAGCGGCGTGGCGGCGGGGATATATCTCTGCAGGCCTCCGATGAAGTGCTCGAACTCCGCGCTTTCGTTTTCTTCGGGTGTCGAGAAGATATTCTGTCCGGTTTTGGTATCAAGAACCGAGTGGTGAACATGCATGGCCGAGCCCGGCTCACCCTCAATGGGCTTGGCCATGAAAGTTGCAAAGCAATCGTGTCGTAGTGCCGCTTCGCGGATCAGGCGTTTGAAGAAAAACACTTCGTCCGCCAATTTCACCGGGTCGCCGTGGGCCAGGTTTATCTCAAGCTGGCCCGCCCCGCCTTCCTGAGTGATGCCGTCGATTTCAAACCCCTGAGCCTCGGCAAAATCATAGATGTCGTCAATCACCGGGCCAAATTCGTCCACGGCCGTCATGGAATAAGCCTGGCGGGCGGCGGCAGGACGGCCTGAGCGTCCCATCATCGGCTTGATACGCTCGGCGGGATCAAGATTGCGCGCTACCAGGAAGAACTCCATTTCCGGGGCAACAACAGGTTCCCAGCCGCGATCTTTATAAAGGCCAACAACGCGTTTCAACACGTTTCGAGGGCTGTAGTCGATGGGTTTGTTATTGCGGTCAAATGCGTCGTGGATCACCTGCAAGGTCCAGTCGCCAGTCCACGGGGCTGCGGTTGCAGTTTCCATGTCTGGCTTTAAAACCATGTCACGCTCGATAAATCCCTCTTCGCCTGCGGCCTCGCTCCAATCCCCGGTGATGGTCTGAAAAAAGATACTGTCTGGCAGGTGAAAGGTCTTTTGGCGTGCGAATTTGACTGCTGGAACCGCCTTACCACGGGCGATGCCGGGCAGGTCGCTAATGATGCATTCAACCTCATCCAGACGTTTGCCTTCGATATAGGCTTGGGCGGTCTCTGGCAGCTTTTTTGTCCAGTCAGTCATGTTTGCCACTTTCATTGAAGAAGCTGGTGATACGCAGAGCGTATTCATTGGAATCATTTTCAGCGGAGTTGCCTCTGCTTGCGCGTTCAAGCAGATCATCAGGGACCACACCCGGTCCGCGATGGGCAATCAGCAGTTCCAGCACGCGCGGGGTGAATTCCGGGTGCGGCTGGATGGTCATGATTTTATCGCCAATCAATAGCCCCGCATTTTTGCAAAACGAGTTGCTGACGGTGACAGTTGCGCCTTCGGGCAGTTGCGTGACCTGATCTTGATGCCAGGCGTCAAGCCGCATGTGGCTGCCATCAGCAAAGTCGTAATCCTGAAACCCGACCGCCCATCCGCCATGATATTTTTCAACTTTACCACCAAGGGCCTGGGCGATGATCTGATGGCCGAAACAAACCCCAACCAATGGGCGGCCATCGTCGCGGATGGCGCGAATGAAATCCTCAAGCCAGGCAATCCACGGCAAGTCGTCGTAGGCACCATGTTTAGAACCCGTGATCAGCCATCCGTCAGCCTCGTCGACCGAGGTCGGGTAGACGCCATCAACAACCATGTAACGGTTAAAAATGAAGTCATGTCCGGCCAAAAGACGTTCAAACAATTCGGCGTATTCGCCCAATTCGTCCTTAACCTCGTCGATTGCATGGCCAGTTACAAGGATGCCGATTTTCATGTGTCACCGAATTTGATCAAATTGCCGGTCAAGGGTAAACCAGAGGGTTTTCCCCGGCAAGGGGGATGTTCCGTCAGCGGATCAGGTTTATGCGCAGGCGGGTTTTTCGCCGACTTTCCGAGGGCAGATGACGGTTAAGGCGTTTGCCGATCGCTCCGAAAAGGCTGATAACTGCCAATGTCAGCAAAATGAAATAGCCCGCTAGAATGGGATAGGGAATGAATGGATTGAAGGTCTTGTCGGCGAAATAGCTGGCATAATAAAGTGCATCGCCTTTTTGCTGCCATGCCGGAAAGCCCGAGAAATATACCAGAGTTGTGGCGTGGAACATGAAGATCGCTTCGTTCGTGTATGCGGGCCATGCAAGGCGCAGCATTGTTGGCCAGACGACACGGCGAAACCGGTTCCACCCGGTCAGGCCATAGGCGTCGGCGGCTTCGATATCTCCGCGTGGAATCGAACAAAGTGCACCGTAAAAAATTTCGCCTGCATATGCCGAGGTATTTAAAAACAATACCACCAGCGCCCCCAGCCAGGCCGATGTTAGTGGACTGAAAAAGGGAATGGCGCTTTTCAGGCTCAAAAAGAGGAAATAGGCAAAGAAAAACTGGATAAACAAGGGTGAACCGCGAAACAGGAAGATGAACCATTCGGCGGTTTTTCGAAGGACAGTTACGCGGCTCATCTTGGCCAACGCAACCGCGGTGGACAGGAAAAACCCCGAAATAAGCGCCAGTACACCGAAATAGATGTTCCAGATCAGGCCCGAGCCGATCAGGGTAAATTGCTGGCACAAGGTGAAATCGGTTTTTGGCAACAGGCGCGCACCTTGTCCAATGCTGCGAAGCCCATAATCTGCTATGGTTTCCCAACAGCTCATGACGTCACCCCGCCCGAAGTTGCCTGTCCATGGGTCAGGCGTTTCATCAGCCGACCCAGGACAACCTCAGAAACGCGGGTAAGGGCGAGGTAGAAGACCAAAAGTGCCAGGAAATACCACATGCGCCAGTCGCCATGCGGATAGGCGGTGAAGCGGGCAGTTTTCGATCCGCCAAGTTCACGCGCCCAATAAACGATGTCTTCGATGCCTAAAAGGAACAAAAGCGGCGTGGCTTTGATCAGGATCATCCACAGGTTGGAAAGGCCGGGCAGCGCATAAACCCACATTTGCGGCACCAATACGCGCCAGAATGTCTGACGGGAATTCATGCCGTAAGCCTCTGCCGTTTCCAATTGCGCGCGCGGTACGGCGCGCATGCCACCGTAAAGCACATTGGCGGCGAAGGCTCCGAAAACTATGGCAAAAGTCAGCACCGCCAAAGCAAAGCCATAGCTTTCATGGACCCAACTTGCCGCAGATGAAAGCGGCATTTTTGCCTCAGTACAAACGACAAAATCATTGCCCTGGCGAATGGGCTGATCCCAGCCGGGGCATTTGACCTTGTGGCGCAGGTATTCAATGCCCTGATCCAGGGCGATGACGAAAAACAGGAAAAACGCAATGTCCGGTACGCCGCGCACGATCGAGGTATATCCCTTGCCCAACCATCTGAGCGGGGCAAACTGTGCGCGTGCTGCCGTTGCCCCGGCAAAGCCAAAGGCCAGCGACACCGGCGCGGTGATTAAAAGCAGCACCATCACAGTGACGAATGAGGAATAAAAGCCCATATGCTTGCCCGTGGTCAGGTAACAAGCAAGCCATTTCAGCCCGGAAAGCTGTGAGGGATCGGCGCAGGTTTCAAACATGATGTTGGCGGGGCCGTGACCAGCCCCGCCTTTTTTCAGATCAGAATGTTGCGGCGTCTTCGCCGAACCATTCAAGGATCAGTGCGTTCAGCGTGCCATCGTCTTTCATCGACTGGATCGCCGCATTCATTTTTTCACGCAGCTCAGCGTCGCTTTCGCGAATGCCCATGCCTACACCACCACCGATGGATACTTCGCCAGCAAACACAAGTTCGCCGCCGCTTTCGTCAACGAAAGGCGCAAGGTAATCCTTATCGGCCAGAACCGCATCAGCTTCGCCACTTTTTACCGCAGCGAGGGTTTCTTCGGGCGTTGCAAATTCGACCAGAGTGGCACCACCTTCAGCAATAAATGCCGCCTGGATGGTGGCAGTTTGTGCCGCAATTACGCCGCCCGCTATGTCTGCATCCATTGACATTGCCATGTAAGCCGAAGGTGAGGCGGGGATGTAATCTTGTGTGAAATCAATTACTTCATCACGCTCGGCCGTGATCGACATACCGGCAATAATGGTGTCGTAGTTACCGGAAACGAGGTTGGGGATGATGCTGTCCCAATCGTTCGTCACCCATTCGCAGTCAAGGCTTGCGCGCGCGCAAAGTTCGTCGCCCAGCACCCGCTCGAACCCGTCAACTTCGCCGGCGTCGTTAATGAAGTTATACGGAGGGTAAGCGCCCTCGGTGCCCATGCGCACGGTGTCGGCCATGGCCATTCCGGTAACAAGCGCCAGAGCGGCGGCGGATAAGATGAGTTTTTTCATGTTTAGCTCCCTTGGTTTAAGATAGTTTTTTGTGTCAGGTCAGATCATGCTGGTGCAGTTGCAGACAGAAATTGCCTCAGCCGTTCACTTTTCGGTTTATTGAAGACCGCCTTGGGCGGACCTTCTTCTTCGATTCTTCCCTCGTGTAAAAACACTACATGGTCAGCCACATCAGCGGCCAGCCGCATGTCATGGGTAACAATGATCATGGTGCGCCCTTCAGAGGCAAGATCTTTGATTACCTTGACAACTTCCTGTTCCAGTTCAGGGTCCAGCGCCGAGGTTGGCTCGTCAAACAAAAGTGCTTTCGGCTCCATGCACAAAGCGCGGGCGATGGCGGCGCGCTGCTGTTGGCCACCTGAAAGTTGGGCGGGCCAGACGTCGCATTTATCGCCAATGCCAACCTTTTCAAGATAGGCACGCGCTGATTGTTCCACCTCTGCCTTGTCGCGACCAAGAACGGTCACTGGTGCCTCCATGACATTATGCAGAATGTTCATATGCGCCCAGAGGTTGAAGGACTGAAACACCATCGAAAGGTTGGTGCGGATGCGGGTAACCTGGGCGCGGTCCGCCGGGTGGCGGTTATGGTCTTTACCACGCCAATGGATCGATTCACCCTCAAATCGGATATCGCCTTGCTGGCTGTCTTCCAGAAGGTTGGCACAACGCAGCAGCGTGGATTTTCCTGAACCGGACGAACCAATAAGTGCCACCACAGCGCCGCGATTGGCAACAAGGTCAACGCCTTTGAGAACCTCCAAGTCACCAAAGGATTTATGCAGGTCTCGGATCTCGATTACAGGTGTATTGGTGTCTTTCACTGGGCAGCGGCAATCCTGTTGTTTCAAGTCGTGAGTAGGGCTTATTTTTTTTGCGATTGCAATGGGTAATGCGCGAGGCTTACCTGTACGCCTCCAATGTCACGGAGCCTGATGTCTGCGATGCCGGGGTCAGGCAGGTCGGGTTGGTCATTTCACTAGAAGCGAAATCGTATTCCGGTTCGCGATAGGATGAAGTGACCTCAAAGCTCATCTCGCCATCATAAAACACAAACAGCCAGTCAGGGTTATAGGGGCCGGGATGGCGGCCTTGCGTAGACTGGGAACGTCGCCACATTTCAACATTCCACGGAAGCTGAAAACCGATGGCCGAAAGCGGCACGCCGATGATCTTTTGTGTCCCCGGCGCCATGTTCACATCAAGCACGCCGCTATGGCCTTCATAAAGCCACGCATTCACATCCTGGGCCGGAAGATCGCGGAAGATATTGACGTTTGGCCCGGGCCAGCGCCGCGCATCGAAATGATGCCGGACATTGCTGCCGATGGAAAACCCGCAAGAGCCGGTAAAGCCGTCCGGCGTGACCTCGGGAACCGGGGTCGCGGTTCGGGTCACGGTTACCTCGATAAATGGCAGGGTAGTGGTGGCATTAAGCGCCGGTTTGGCGATGACACTCGGCGGTACGCATAAGGGTTCGCGCCCTCGCGCATGTGCTTCGGTCGGGTCAACGCAGGCCTCCGTGCGGGTTTCGCGTTTCAGTTCATTGGCGAAAGCACTCATGCTTTCCCTGAGCAAATCCTCGCAAGGGCCGAAACAAGGCACGCCGGTGCGGCTTTCAATCTCTTCAGCCGCCAGTTCAACCGCGTAGTCTACGCCGCGGTCAATCAGTTCGTTATAAGACGGGATCGTTGGCGGCAGGCCAAGGGCGACGACCCCGGTCTTGACGGCGACGCCTGCCACAACACGTGCGTATTTGCGGCATTC